>CAILMG010000122.1 GCA_903835265.1 uncultured Methylococcus sp. | reverse complement strand
GCCTCTGTTCGGATCGATGGTGGTAGTGGCGGCGATACTCCAGTTGCCACCCACACCAGGATCTAAGATCCGCTGGGAACCTTTATTAACCGCCTGCCTAGTTTTTTTTGTCACGATTCACCTCAGTTACGACGTCTTTTGGACGCGCTGGCCAAAATTTGGAAAATCGGCACTGTTCACCAATATTCACTATATAGCGCAATACGCCGTCTTCACTTTGCCGTTCTTGGTGATGGAAGCCTTGAGGACCCTCGGGCGGGTGCGTTGGCTGATGGTGCTGTTGATCTTGGGGGATCTTTGGTTATTGTTAGAGTCGAGGTCACGGCCAGGATATTTGAGTTTGATTGCCTCCGTCCTCGTTGTTCTACCCTACTTGGGGCGTGGGCTTCGCTGGCAAAGTCTCGGTCTTTTGGTCGGGCTCCTTGGGATCCTCTATCTTTGCAATGTGGCTCATTTTCAGGAGCGTATCAATGAGATGGTCCTCCATTTTTACGAGGATGAACGGGGTGAGATCTGGGTTGAAACCTGGCTTCTTCAAAGTAAAAGCACGCCGGTGGAATGGATTTTGGGGCATGGCCTTGGCCAGTTCGCCCATGATTACCAGATCGTTTCCCTCCTGAAGCGGATCAAGCCCTATTGGGCGCCCCATTGTTTTCTTTTCGAAATAATTTACAGTCATGGCCTTTTGGGTCTCCTGCTGCTGCTGCTGGCTGGGCGGCTTTTTTTTCAACAATTACTCAAGGCTATCCGGGTCTCGGTGGGGGACGACAGGACTATGGGGCTTCTCCTCCTTGCGATGGCCACTGCTCTGGGGGTCGATGGGTTCTTTACCATCCCCTTTTGGTCCCGCAACTTTCTCTATCCCATGAGTCTGGTGGTGGGTGCGAGTTTCCTTTACCTTCAGCGGCTCTTGGTCACTGACAAACCTCGGCCGCTCCATTGATGAATACCTTACCCCCGGTCACGCTGATCATCCCTAATTTCAATGGGGCGTTGCTGCTCCTTGAGAATCTTCCCTCCGTCATGACAGCGCTTAAGGCTTATCCCGGCGGGGGCCGCATTGTGGTGGTGGATGATGGCTCGACGGATGACAGCGTCGCTGTCATCAGGGCCCACTTTTCAGAGGTGAGCCTCATCCAGCACGCTCAGAATCAGGGCTTCTCTGAGGCGGTGCATTCAGGGGTTCGGGCGGCGGCGACCGAAGCCTTGATTTTCCTCAATTCTGATGTGATCCCAGAGGCAGATTTTATTTTGCCCCTGATCAAGCGCCTTGAAATGCCTCAGGTCTTTTCTGTCCAGTCGGCTATTCGGGAAGAATCGGGACGGCTGCATCCTTATTGCTTGACCCGATTTCGTTACCGTCTTGGGACCTTAAAGCGGTTACCGACGCCTGATCTCGGTCATGAGGGCTGGCTGTGTCTTTACGCTTCAGGGGGTTCGATGGCGGTTGTTCGGTCTAAATTTCTGGAGCTTGGGGGGTTCTTGCCGATCTACAAGCCGTTTTACTGGGAAGACTTTGATCTTGGGGTCAGGGCCTGGCGGCGAGGCTGGCAAAGTTGGCTTGAACCCGCCAGTATCGTGTTGCACCAGGAGCGGGGTTCGATTCGAGATCATGTCAAGCATCAGCGCATTCGTTGGGCCCTTGAGCGCAACAAGCTGATCGCTGAGGGTATTCATCTTCCTCTAAGGGATCTTTTACTTTGGTGGCCCCCTCGGGTTTTGGGGCGGGCACTTTTAAGGACGCTGGGCGGCCATCTTGGATACTGGACCGGCCTTTGGAACGCCCTCTCTATGGGGGGGGAAGTGAGTGCGATGCGGCGATCCATCAAAGCGAGCGAGCGCCTGTCTCTTGAACGGGTGCTTCGGGAGATTAACGCCCAGAATCGACCGCTTCTAGAGAAAGCGAGATCATGATGACGCCGTCGACTCCACTTTTATTGATTCGCGCGGGTCGGCGGGAAGATCAGTCAGCGATCTTGGCCTTGATCGCTGAGATCTTTGGCCAGGAGGAGGCTGAACGCGCTAGCCGGCGCTGGGACTGGCAATGGCACCAGGATCCAAGGCTCAAAACACCCGGTTATTCAGGCGTGGTTGCGGAGTGGGACGGCCAGCTGGTGGCGGCCATCGGCTGTATTCCCGCTGGCCTTTATCTGGAGGGGGTCCCGGTTGAGGCGTTCTGGTTTGCCGATGCCTTGGCCCATTGGGGGTTGATCCGAAAGGCCATGCGCGCTGCTCGCAAGGCGGGCGGTCAGCTAGCGGCGCCTGATCTTTCAAAAGGCGTCGTGGGCGCCCTCTTAAATGACCCCGCTGCAGGGGTTTACCAGCTCGGTAAACACTTAACCGACCCGATGGCCGTCGTCGCCTACAAGATTGGGTCAACCGATTTCTTAGGGACAGGGAGCTTTACCCGCCTCCTGACCTTTCGTCAGCCGATCAGCAAGGTTCTCGGGAAGCCCCTCGGCCTTTTTCTGGGGTGGTGGGCGGACTGGTTCATTCGGGGCCTCCCAAAGCCGACACGTGCTGTTCGAGTCCTTCAAGGCGATTTTGATGATCGCTTTGATGTCCTCTTTGAGAACGCGAGAAGGATCCACCCGGCCATTACCCGCCGCGATCGCAAGGTCCTCCAGTGGCGATATCGTCAGCACCCAGATACCGCTTATGAGGTGATGGTCGCAGAAGACGATGGCGCACTTGAAGGCTACCTCGTGGTCACAACCTTTCATCGCCATGGCCAGCTGAGGGCGCATGTGCTTGATCTTCTGGCGCGGGATGATGATCCTTTGGTGTTGGATGCCTTGCTGGTGTTTGCGCTGCGCGCTCTCAAAAAGGCGTCGGTCCATCGGGTTGAATGCTATACCGGTGGCAAGGCGGTCGTCGCGGCTCTTCAGCGCCTGAAATTCAAGGAACGCTTCAAAGAGGGCAAGTCGATGTCCACGCTGGTTCGAAGAATTGCTGCGGATGAACTTTACATTACCCGAGGGGATGGTGATGGCGGCTGATCGCGTGATGAGGATCGCATGATGCAGGGTCTTCGACAGCGGCTCCATCGTCTTTTTAGGCGGCGAAGTGATCTTGAGCGGGAGCCTTTCCAGTGGTATCTCCTCCTCGGGAGAGCGCCTTTGGAAACCCTTCGCTCCCCCGATGTGTCAGCATTGACCCCGATCTATCCGCCATCTGATCGCTTCTGGGCCGACCCTTTTCTCTGGCGCCAAGGCGGCGAGAGGTTCGTCTTTTTTGAGGACTATCCCTTTGAAACGGGGCGCGGCCATATCAGCGCCATGGCCATCGATGCGTTTGGACAACCCTTAGGGGATTCAAAGCCTATCCTTCAGGAACCCTATCATCTGTCTTATCCCTCCCTCTTTACCTTTGGGGATGACCTTTATATGGTCCCTGAAAAGAAAGCGGTGCGCTGTGTGGATCTCTATCGCTGCAGCCGATTTCCGGATCGATGGGAAAAGGTCAGAACGCTTTTCAAAGGGCCTAGAATGGTCGATTCAACGATCTTTGAATATGAAGGGCGTTGGTGGCTTTTCTGTTCGGTGAAGGGGCAGGGAATCCGTTACGATGAAAGCCTTTTTGCCTATTACACGGATCATCCGATTGAAGGGGATTGGTTGCCTCATCCCCTGAATCCCTTGGTTCGGGATTTTGCTCGTGGCCGCTCGGCAGGAAGGGTCATCAAGGATGCTGGCGGTCGTCTTTTAAGGCCTTCTCAGGATTGCACCGGGCATTATGGTGCCGGCCTTAATCTGAGTGAGATCATCACCCTGACCCCTTCGGCTTACGAGGAAAAGAGAATCTGGCATCGGCGGGGGGAGGAGACGCCAGGCGTTTTGGGACTTCATCATCTCGATTGGCATGACGGGCTCTTGGTCATGGATGCCCAGCGCCAAAGACCCGAGGCGCACGTCCTGGAGTAAGCCATGGATTTTGGGAACTATGCCATGCTCGGCGACCGGCTAAAGGGTCGCGATAATAACTTTAACCTGATGCGCTTGATCGCGGCGATGGCGGTCCTCATTGGGCACTGCTACCCCCTAGCGCTTGGGGTGGGGGCTGAAGAACCTTTGAGTCACTCTCTGGGCCAAAGTCTAGGCGGCTTTGCAGTCGATACCTTCTTTATCATCAGTGGCTTTCTGGTGACCCAGAGCCTTCTTTATCGGAAGTCAGTGGGTGCCTTTCTTCTCGCGCGGCTCCTGAGGATTTATCCGGGCCTCATCGTGATGGTGGTCTTGACGGTGGTTGTTCTTGGGCCTTTGGTGACGACGGTTTCTCTCCGGGAATATGGGGGGGCACCCCTGACTGTGAGTTATCTCCTCAAATGTTCAACGCTGATTGGAGGGCTGCGATTTCAGTTGCCGGGGGTCTTTGAAGGGAACCCTTTCGCGCTGAAGGTCAATGGCTCTCTCTGGACAATGCCCTATGAAGTTAAAATGTATCTCTGGCTGGTCGGTTTTTGGTGGGTGCTCGGCGTCCGCCCAAGCCTTCGAGACCGACTGTTTGCCTTCGGGATTAAAGGCATCGCGCTCTATGCCGTCTTTATGGTTTCAAAGGCCCTCATCTGGGGTCACGAGGTCACGCCCTTTTTGAGGCTCACCGCCGCCTTTTCCTTAGGATCGGCGATGTATATCTTAAAGGACCGCATTCCGGTTTCTGGGGGACTTTTGGTGCTGGCGCTAGCCTTTTTTGGGCTGTCGATGTGTCGAAAATCTTTCTTTATGGGGGTCTATCTCCCATTGATGCCCTATTTGGTCTTGTCGCTGGCCACGGTCCCCGGTGGTTTTATTCGCCGATTCAACCGGCTTGGGGATTATTCTTATGGTGTTTATATCTACGCCTTTCCCATCCAGCAGACTCTTGCGATGGCCTATCCCGGAATCACCCCCTTGGAGATGATGCCTCTGGCCGCCGCCTTGAGTCTTCTCTTTGGGATCGTCTCTTGGCATCTTGTTGAATCCCCCTGTCTCCGTCTGAAACGGTCTCAAAGCCCGACCCCTCATTGATCTTGAAAGCCCTTTGTCTTGCGGGGGGGTGGTGGCAAGTGGGACAATGTTCCCTTTGATGGGGCCGATGAGGCCTTTGTGGACCCACGAGGGCGCGGTGATGCGCGCCGGTTATTGAGAGCGAATGTCATGAATACCCCTTGGATTGCCCCTTCCATTCTTTCTGCTGACTTTGCCCGTCTCGGTGAAGAAGTCGCCCATGTCCTCAAGGCCGGTGCCGATGTGGTCCATTTTGATGTGATGGACAATCACTATGTTCCAAACTTGACCATTGGACCCCTGGTGTGTGAGGCCCTGAGGAAGTTTGGTGTCACCGCGCCGATTGATGTGCATTTGATGGTCAAACCAGTAGATCGAATCATCCCTGATTTCGCCAAAGCCGGCGCCAGCTACATTACCTTCCACCCGGAAGCTTCAGAGCATGTCGATCGGACGCTGGGACTTATCAAGGAATCCGGCTGCAAAGCGGGTCTGGTCTTTAATCCCGCCTCTTCTCTTGAGGTGCTTCAGTACACCCTCGACAAGGTGGATATGATTCTTCTGATGTCGGTTAATCCCGGGTTTGGTGGCCAGAAGTTTATTCCCTATGTACTTGAAAAAGCGCGCGCTGTTAGCCAGATGATCCGAGCCTCGGGTCGTGATATCCGTCTAGAAATTGATGGCGGCGTCGGACCTCAAAATATCCGCGAGATCGCGGCAGCGGGGGTTGATACGTTTGTTGCAGGTTCCGCGATTTTTGGGGCTTCCAAGGACAGTGATCCGCATCGTTATGACACCATCATCAAGTCCTTGCGCGATGAACTGGCAAAGGCCTAACGGCCTGAGGGCGGTGCCGGCTCATGTTGCGGCGGCGGCCATCACTCATCGCCTTTGATCTTGATGGCACGCTGGTCGACAGCGCGCCGGATATTGCCTATGCGGTCGATCAGATGCTGCTGCGACTCGGCCTTGAGCCTCAGGGCGAAGAGCAGGTTCGGGGCTGGATCGGCCGGGGCATGGCGATGTTGGTTCGAAGGGCGTTAACCGGGTGTCTTTGGCCCTCAGAGGATCCCCCTCACATGGCCGAGGCGCAGGCGATTTTTATGGCGGTCTATCAGGACCACCTCGCTGAGCGGACGACGCTTTATGAGGGGGCACTGCCCTGTCTTGAAGCGCTGAGGCTCGAATCCCTCCCACTGGCCTTAGTCACCAATAAGCCTGCCCGATTCACTCATCCCCTGGTGAAAGCAATGGGCCTTGAGGGTTTCTTCGAGGTGATCGCCTCCGGTGATGATTTCGTTCATCAAAAGCCGCATCCAGAGCCACTCCTCAAAACCGCAGAGCGGTTAGGGGCCGATCCTTTGGGGGGTCTGATGGTCGGCGACTCTCAGGCCGATGCTGAAGCGGCCCGCGAAGCTGGATTCATGTTGGCTTGTGTCCCTTATGGGTATCATGGCGGTGAGGGGGTACTGCACTTTGAGCCAGATCTTCTTCTTGACACCCTAGAAGACTTGCCGGGTCAGGTGTTATCCCTGTCGATAGGATCTCCTTGAGACCTTATTGACTTTCTCCCGCACCCAACGATGATTTGATTCCAAAGGCAGATATTTCATGACACCCTCTGAATTTGAGACCTACCGGCAGCAAGGCTATAACCGGATCCCCGTGACCCGCGAGGTACTGGCAGATTTGGATACCCCCTTGAGTGCTTATCTCAAACTGGCGTCCGCCCCTTATTCCTATCTCTTTGAATCGGTCCATGGCGGCGAGCAGTGGGGGCGTTATTCGATCATTGGGCTGCCGTGCCGGACGGTTCTAAAAGTAGTTGACCAAACCCTCTCGATCGAACGGGATGGGGTCATTATCGAGCGTCTTAAAGTCGAGGACCCCTTGGAGCACATCCAAAAATTCGGCGCCGAATTTAAGGTGCCGACGATCGAAGGTTTACCGCGCTTTACCGGAGGTTTAGTCGGTTATTTTGGTTATGAGACGGTCCATTTTATTGAGCCTCGACTTAAAAGTGCGAAGCCCGATCCGATTGGGGCCCCGGATATTCTCCTGATGGTTTCTGAGGACGTCTTGGTCTTTGACAATCTCAAAGGACGTCTGTTGGTGATCACTCATGCGGATCCCGCAATCCCTCAGGCGCTTGAAAAGGCCGAGGCTCACCTTGAAGGCCTGATTAAGGCGCTTCGGGAAAAGGTTCTTGAGGCGCCAAAGAAGTTGCCACCGAAATCCGTCGATGAAGCCGATTTTGTTTCGGGATTCACTCAGGAGGGTTTTGAAGAGGGGGTCCGCCGTATCAAGGACTATATTGTTCAAGGGGATGTCATGCAGGTGGTCCTCTCGCAACGGATGTCGATCCCCTTTCGTGCGGCACCGCTTGATCTTTATCGGGCCCTCAGGTGTCTCAACCCCTCGCCCTATATGTTCTTCCTCAACCTTGAAGCCTTCCAGGTGGTGGGGTCTTCCCCTGAAATTCTGGTGCGCCTTGAAGAGGATACCGTCACGGTCCGCCCTATTGCAGGAACCCGGCGGCGTGGAAAAACGCCTGAAGAGGATCTCGCCTTCGAGAAGGATCTCCTTAAAGACCCCAAGGAAATTGCTGAACATCTCATGCTGATTGATCTTGGGCGAAACGATGCGGGCCGGGTCTCTGAAACCGGGACAGTGAGGCTCACCGACAAGATGATTATCGAAAGGTATTCGCATGTCATGCACATCGTCTCTAATGTCACCGGCCGGCTGCTTCCGGGTAAAAACGCCTTCGATGTGCTGCGGGCGACGTTTCCTGCAGGGACGGTGAGTGGCGCCCCGAAGATCCGTGCCATGGAAATCATTGATGAATTGGAGCCGGTCAAACGGGGGATCTATGCGGGGGCCATCGGCTATATTGGTTGGTCAGGAAATCTTGATACAGCCATCGCGATTAGGACCGCAGTCATCCGGGAGGGTATCCTCCATATTCAGGCCGGGGCCGGGGTGGTTCACGATTCGGTTCCCCTCAATGAGTGGGAGGAAACGCTTAATAAGGGGCGGGCCGTGTTCCGCGCCGTCGCTATGGCAGAAGCGGGGCTCGATCAGGCCTCATGAAGGGATGATGAGGCCGTCAGGGATGTTTTTTGTCGCGTAAGCTGCCGATGAGCGCGGAAGCCGAATTGGACATCTCCACCGCTTTAACGGCGGCCTCGGTCGCTCGTTTCGTGGCTTCAGCGGCTTCTGCTGAGGCCTGAAGTGAGATAGCTTCCGCCTGTTGCGCCACGGCGTGAGCGGCAGCCGCTGACGCGGATGAAGCGGCCGATGCGGCTTCTATGGCGGCTTGTGCGGAGGCGTTGGCGGCTTTGACCGCAGATTCAGCGGCTTCGATCACCTCTTTCTCAGCGGCTGTGGTGGCGGCCTTGACACACTCCTCAGTCGCGGTAGAAGCCCTTTCTGCCGCGATACAGGCGCGTTTGGCGGCTTCTGACGCACTCAATGTCAACGCTCTTAAGGAGGAGAGGGCGGCCGTGTAGCGTTCGTTGACGACCATGTACCCCTTTCTTAAGTTCATGATCTCCGTTTCATGAGCAATCAGCTTTTCGTGGATTTCATCGAGGGTCTGTTGCATCGGTTTTATTTCCTTTTCGGTAAGGATGTGTCGGATCAAAAGGGAGTATAAGTCATATTCAAATCTTTACACCGAATGACGACTTCCCTCTATGGCCTTAACGACCGAACTGAGCCACCTCGGTGTCAGCGATGATGTTGATCGCAGAACCGACATAGAAAAGCTTCAATGGGCCCTGATGGCGCATCATAAAGCGGCTAGGACCTTGCGTATTGCGGATCAAATAGATCAATTGCTTCAGGGGGTTTGCGAGTCCATCGTCACCCAAAAACCCTATGAACTCGCCTGGGTGGGTTTTCGCGAAGAGGATGGATCGAAAACCATCAGCCTCCAGGCGAAAGCGGGCTCCAAAGTCGACTATACCGATCATCTTGAGGTCGGTTGGGCTGAGGATTCCCCCTTAGGGCGGGGTCCGGCGGGTGCCTGTGTTCGAACGGGACAGCCTGTCATTATCAAAGACTCTGCCAAGGAGGCTGTTTTAGCGCCGGTGCTGGAACGTGCGGTCTCCTTTGGTCTTCAATCCATTATGGCGGTACCGATCTTTAAAGACGCCCAATCGGTCATCGGTGTGCTCTTGGTCTACGCTACCGTTCCTAATGCCTTTGGTGATATTGAGGTTCATCTTTTTGAGAGTCTGGCGGACGATATTTCGATCGGTCTTCGAAATATAGAACGGCAGAAGATCCTGGATACTGAAATCAATAAACGGGAGGCCGTGCAGCAGCAATTGGGCGATGCGCTGCGAGCGACGATCGAGGCGATGTCGAGAACCATGGAGTCAAGAGACCCCTATACGGCGGGGCATCAGGCCCGGGTGGCCAAAATCTCGATCGCGCTCGCTGAAAAGTTGGGGTGGTCTCAGATCGACAAGGAAGCATTATATCTTGCGGCCATGGTTCATGATATCGGGAAGATGGGTATACCGTCTGATATCTTAACGAAGCCTTCGGTCCTCACCCCCCTTGAAATGCAGTTGGTTCAGCAGCACGCCGATTTGGGTTATCAAATTTTGAAGGACATTCCCTTCCCATGGCCGATCGCTGAAATGGTCCGGCAGCATCACGAGCGACTGGATGGCTCGGGTTATCCAAGGAAGCTCAAAGCGGATGCCATCCTTTTGGGTGCGAAGGTGCTCGCCGTGGCCGATACCCTTGAGGCCATGGGTTCTCATCGGCCTTATCGACCTGCCCTAGGCCTCAGTGCTGCGCTGGAACAAATTCAGCGTGAAGCGGGCGTTTCACTCGATTCCGAGGTGGTGAGTGCGGCCTTCGCCTTGGCAAAAGGGGATAATTCGTTGCAAGCCATCCTCGATGCGCGCCATGTCTAAAAAGAGCCCCATGGGGTCGTCAAAAGATGCTGCGAGGGCCGAGACTTTATCGAGGGCCTCCCTTTGGTGGCGCCAGAGGGCTTCTGGGTGAATGTCCTTAAAGGACTCTGGGATCGATCCCTTTCAAGGTCAGGGGGCCCCGACGCGGTTATGGAAAGGCGGGGTGGTGGATTGCCTCAGGGGCGATGGGATCAGGCAAAAGACCTCATCGACCTTTTTGATCATCAACCCAAGGGCTGCTTGATTCTCGATCAATCGCTGAAGGTTTTGGGTGCTAACCCCCCGGCTGAAAAGCTTCTGGGCGTTAAGGCCGGAACCTTAGTGGGAAGGTCTTTCAAAGAATGGATCGAGGAGCCTCAGCGAGCGGCGTTCAGTCAAGATCTCCTTGGGATGAATGGGGACCGAGACTATCGGGGATCCTTGACCCTGTTGCTGACTGATTCAGGCTCCCTTGAGGTCGACATCACGGGCTATCGACTGACCAGCGGTCACCTGGCCCTTTCGCTGAGGGGGCTCAAAGAGGGCGCTAAGACCCGAGATTTTCTCCATAGTCATTTTCATGCCCTTCAGCTGCTGATTAAGGGGTCGTCACTTAAGGAGATCCTTCATGGCCTCGTTCTCGATGTCGAATCGTCCAATGCCCAGATGCTCTGCAGCATTCTCCTGATGGATCCTGAGGGTGAGCACTTGCTGTTGGGTGCAGCGCCGAGTCTTCCTGATTTTTATAATGAGGCGGTCGATGGGATTGCTATTGGTGAAGGGCAAGGTTCCTGCGGGACCGCGGCGGCCAGAGGGCAGCGGGTGATCGTTGAAGATATTCAAGAACATCCCTACTGGCTCCGCTATCGGGATCTTGCATCCAAAGCGGGTCTTGCTGCCTGTTGGTCTGAACCGATTGTCTCTTCGAAGGGATCCATTCTTGGAACCTTCGCTATCTATCATCGGACGCCAACCCCGCCTTTGTTGGAGGACCTTAAGGCCATCAAGGCCTTTGCAGGGATTGCGGCGATCGCCATTGAAAAAAACCAGGCGCTCGAATCACTGGAGCGGAGTGAAGAGCGCTATGCCTTGGCGATGGAAGCTTTATCCTGTGGGATCAGAGACTGGGATTTGACCGCTCAAAGGGTCCAGTGGAACACGGCTTTTTATACCCTCTTTGGCTACGCCAAAGGCGACTTTACAGAGGCCGCCTGGTCCTTTACTCGTGCCGTGCATCCCGAGGATGTTGAAGCGCTTAAAGGGAGTCTCAAGGCCGCGATCGAAGGGCAAGATCTCGAGTGGCAATCCACCTACCGATTCCTAAGGCAATCGGGTGATTGGGCCGTCGTCCATGAAAAGGCCTTGATTCGGCGCGACGACAAGGGTCTTCCGCTAAGGCTCATTGGGGTCTTAGACGATGTGACCGAAGAGCATCAATTGAAGAAGATCCTCGAGTTGTCGCAATTTGCCATGAAGACCGTCCGCGATGCCATCTATTGGATTCGACAGGATGGCCGGTTTGTCTATGTCAATGATGCCGCGGTCAGGGCTTCGGGTTATCCCCGGGACGAACTGATGACCATGTCATTGTCCATGATCGATCCTTCGATCACCCCTCAGATCTGGGAGGACCTTTGGGCGACCCTTAAAAAAAGAGGGTCCATTGCGCTTGAAAGCGTCACTCAAATGAAGGATGGGCACGTTTTTCCGGTGGAGGTGGTTGCGAACTTTATGATCTTCGAGGAGGAAGAGTTTGCTGTGGGCGTCGTCAGAGATATCAGCGACCGGAAGAAAATCGAGATGGAGATGGAGGGCTATCGGCGCGAACTTGAAAAGATGATTCGTCTCGATCATCTGACCCAGATTGCCAATCGGCGCGCTCTTGAGGAACGCCTGGAGGATGAATGGCGAAGGGCGCACCGCGAAGCCAGCAGCCTTTCTCTTCTGATGATCGACATTGATCGTTTTAAGGATTTCAACGATCATTTCGGGCATCTTGAAGGGGATGCGATGCTTTTGAAATTAGCCGAGGTTCTGAAGGCGGGCCTTGGGCGAGCGGGCGACTTTGTAGCCCGTTATGGCGGTGAAGAGTTCGTGGTTCTTCTGCCTAAGACCCTGGGCGATCAAGCCATGCATGTGGCTGAGTCCTTACGGTCGAAGGTCGAGGCCTTGCTTGAACCTATCACGGTCAGTATTGGAATCTCGAGTACCCTGATTGGGTCTCAAGCCCTGCAGTTGGAAGTATTTAGTATGGCACGGGTCAAATCAGAGGTCCGTGAACTGATTGCGAGCGCCGATGAGGCTCTTTACAAAGCCAAAGCGAATGGAAGAAATTGCATCATGATGGAGGCGATTGCGGGCCACCTTTCCGCTGATCAGGAACGAAGCCCACCCGGAGCCGCCGCGTGATGAATCCCACAGCGCCGACTCTTATTGAACGGAATCCCGGCGCAATGCCCTCCCTTTAGGGACCTTTGGGGTCGGCACCATGGCCTTTGTCATCGGCAGCAATGGGTTGATCTATTCCGATGGGCTGTTTCATCCCCCCCCTGCCGTGAACCATGTATCCGACCTTAAGCCATCCAAAAAAGGCTTCTCTTGAAAGAATGGATAGACACTCATTATGAACAGCGAACTAGAAGTGCCTCTGGCCCCAGCGGGGATTCGGGACGTCCTCAATAAATTGTTCAGAGAAAAAAGTTTGGCGCGGAACGTCTTTGTGGCAACGCTACTCCTTGGTGCGTTGGTCGGTGCGATGATGGGGGTCGTTTACAAGGCGGAAGCCCGAATCTTGGTCTTGCCTAATCGCGAATTCGTTTTGAATCAGGAGCCTGGGACGGAGTCGGGTGCGTTGAGTGTCCGTAATGAGACGATCGTTCTTTCGGAGTCTGAATTTTTCTACGACCGACAGCTCTTGCTCAACGCGATTGAAAAGATCGGGATTCAGGTGATTTACAAGGATCTCGCCCGAAAAATCGATGACATCAAGCTATCCCTCTTTGACCGTGTCTTTTTAACGATCAAGGGCCTCATCACAGGGGAACCGAAGGCAGCCCTCTATGCTGAATCGCTCCTTGAGCGTCAGGAGATGCTCAAAGAGCAGGCTGTTATTCGCTTTGAAAAGGATCTCAAGGTCTGGACGGTAAAGGATGCGAGCATCATCAATCTGTCGTTCAAACACCACGATCCGGTCGTTGCAGCAGAGGCGCTGTCGGCGTTGATTCAGGTCTATCAGGATCATCGGGTCCGAACGTATTCGCAGATTCGTTCTGGGATGTTCAAGGAGCAAAGGGACCGCTTCGGGGAGCGTCTCGCGGCGACTCAACATCAGATCACAGACTTCAGGATCACCCACAAGATTGATTCTTTTCCCGAACAAAAATCGCTTTTAGTTCGACAAAAGGCCGAATTGACGGCCAGCCGGATTGATGCTGAAACGAAGCTTCAAGAGGTCGAAGGGCGGGTCAAAGCGCTTCAGAGCGGTCTTCTCAAAACACCTAAGGAAGTGATCGATTTTAAGGAGGATTCAAATCAGGACAGTGCCAGTAATGCAAGGACGACGCTGGTGACTTTAGAGGCGCGGAGGAATGAGCTGGTCACTAAGTTCAAGGAGAACAGTCAATATGTGATTGATATTGATCAGCAGATTGCCGGCATGAAGCATCTTCTCGCGGGCAGCCGGCCGCTTGCTTCCTCGAATCGTCGCTTAGGCAGAAACCCGGTCTTGGGTGAAATGGAGTCTGATCTTGCAAGACGAACGGCGGATACCTTTGCCCTTAAAAGCCGATTGCTATCGCTCAGGGGGCAGATCGCGGCGGTCAGTGTGGAGTTGGAGTCTTATGATCGTCTTGAAAGTACCTTTGATGCCCTTCAATTAGAGCGTCAGTTTCTGGAAGAGAATCTGAAGACCTATTCACACAAGGTCGAAGAAGCTCTTATCCTTGAAGAGATGGACCGTCAACGGATGGATAACGTCAGAATTATGCAGCCTCCAGCAGCCCCGCATCATGGCGTGAATTTCTTCGTCCTCATCACCCTCGCCGCGAGCTTCATCGGGGTGATCTTTGCCCTGGTGGCGGTTCTCTTCAGAACCTACTTTAGGCAGGTCTATTTGAGTCCTCTTGATGTCGAGCGCAGTTTAGGGATTCCGGTGCTGTTATCCATCCCCTATCGTGATGAAAAGGCCTGAGTCACGACGGGGTTTTGGAATCTTATCGATGCCCTTGTGGGTCATTCTCTTGGCTTTAAGGGCAACCGATGAATCCTGATCATTGGCGTCGGTATCTGACCGGATATCTCCCCGTCAACGTGGTTCAGGCGGTGGTTGGGATGGCTTCATTGATGATCTACAGCCATCTTATGACGCCGTTTCAGTTTGGTCACTATGTCTTGGCGCTTTCTTCTCAGTATCTCGGGCAGTGGCTTTTTTTTGGTGGCTTCTTGATGGGCACGGCCCGCTGGGTTCCAAGGGCGAACCGCGACGGCAATCGTTCCGAGTTACTGGCGACCGTCTATGGGTCCTGTCTCATCCTGATGGTCCTGATGATCATCATCAGTGGTTTGATCGAAGCCTTGAGGGTGATCCCTCGCGAGGCTTCGGCGTTGATTTGGGTGACGGTCGCCTATTCTCTTGTCAGAGGGTTTGTGCTGATCGGGCTTGAAGTTCATCGAAATAGTCTCGAGATTGGCCGCTATAGCCGCCTTGAGATCTTTCAGACGATCGTTGGGTTTGTTCTTGGGACCCTTTTCGTGATCCGTTCTGATGGGCAACCCGAAGCGGCCATTTTAGGGTTGCTGTTGGGTAATCTCTTGATTGCGATGATGGAACTGCCATGGCTCCGCCGCGCTTTTCGGTGGCGGGATTTTTCCAAAAAGATGTTGTTACGGCTCTGGCGTTATGGTGCTCCGATGCTCATCGTGAGTATCCTTTTTGCAGGATTGACGACCGTTGATGGGTTCTTAATGGCGCGGCTTTTGGGTCCTGAAGCGGTGGCCCACTATGGTGCAGCGGTCTCGCTCGCCGATCGCCCCTTGATGATGGTCTTCGTTTGGGTCGGGGTGACGTCGTCATCGGTTGGATTCAACGTGATGGAGAACCGAGATGCCGAGGCGGCGGCGCTCGTTATGAAGAAGGCCGCAACGACCTTGGTTCTTTTGACCTGGCCGATGGCAGTCGGCATTGTGGTCCTCGCTTGGCCTTTGGCGAGTGTGCTTTTGGGTTCAGGGATCAGTGATGGGGTCGCGCGTCTTCTCCCTCTGGTGGCGCTGATGGCCTTGTTGAAGGGTTTCATGGCGCATTACTTCGCACAGTTTTTTCAGTTAACTCAGCGACCCGATACTCTCGCGATGATCTTGGTCGTGACCTTGATCTTGAATGTGGTATTCAATGTCCTATTGATCCCTGATCTTGGAATCGAGGGGGCCCCGATCAGCGCCATTGTGTCCTATGGACTTGGTATCGGTCTTAGTGTTTTTTTTGCCCGTCGCCACATGCGCGTTCCTTTTGTCTCCTGGCCAGAGGCTTTAAAAGGAGGCATGGGGTGTCTGGTGATGTTCTGGGTGATCGAATGGATGGCTTTGCCGCCCACGGTGGGGGGCATGGCCCTAGACGTTATCAGCGGCATCGTGGTGTATTTTATGATGATGGGTCTGATGAATCCCGGCGCCGTTCGCCAAGGTATGATCGAGCGATGCCGAAGGAAGACCACCTGTGAGGGGTGAAAAGCTTCAGAACCGCCTTTTGGAAAGACGCTTGAAAGGCCCCGGCTGGAGCCAACAACAGGCGCTGGATCCAGGGTATCGTCGATGGACCCGTTGGCTTTTATATGGCGGGATACTGGCCCTGATGATCCTGCCCGCCAATCTTTTGGTCCTCCTTGGAATTCCCTATAACCTCCCCGGGGGTTCCCCGTTTATTAAAATCCACCCTTCAAGTTATTTGATCTTCCTCGCGTTTGGGGCTTATCTGGCTCAGCGCCCCTTTCAGCAATCCCTCCATGGGGTGGCAGAACAGAAACCCATAGTCTGGATTTATCCCTTGGTGGCCTCTTTGGTCACGGTTCTTACCGTCATCCGTTTTGGGATATCGGGGGTCGCTTTCTACATCGATGGCCTCATCGTCCCGGGTGTTCTCGCTTGGTTACTGTTATCAGAATCAGAGGCCTTCAGAAGAGGGGCATTTCATCTGATTCTCGTGGTGATCTTTTTGAATGCGGTGCTTGGGATCTTTGAAGCAGCCACCGGGATGAGGCTCTTACCCTACCTGATTGCCGGAGAGTCGCATCGGGAAGAATTCTTTCGTTCAGCGGCGCTTGCAAGTCATCCCCTTGAGAGCGCAGGACGGACCGTCCCCGTCTTATTGGCCTCATTGGTGTTGCCCTCGCGTGTGTTTTTGATCTTGATCCCGATCTTGCTGCTGGGGCTCTTGGGGTTTGGAAGTCGGTCGGCGTTGATTATCGGGGTCGTCTGCCTTTTGATCCTTTACCAAAGGGATTTAATGGCATCGATCAGATCCCGAACCATCAGTGTGGAGAAGACCATGGGCAGCCTGCTCCTGGGATTTTTAATGTTCTTGGTGTCTTTGTTGATGATTTTTTCGTTGGATCTTGGGACCCGAATTATTGAAACGCTCTATTGGGATCAAAGTGCCTCCGCGAGGGTCGAGTCGATCCTGATGCTGCGGCATTTAAGTCTTGAGGAATGGTGGTTTGGTTCAGGTCCTGAAGGGGTAAAGAACCTCACCCAGATTCGAATGGGGTGGTTCAATTTTGAGAATTTTTGGGTGATCTTGCTGATTCAGCTCGGCGTCATCCAATTGATTTTCTTTACCGTAGCCTTCCTTTTTTGGATGGCGCATTTGGTTCAAGAGGCGGCGTTCAATATTCGTCTTTCAGCCCTCGCATTTCTCATCATTGCCTCAGGCAGCGATATTCTCGCCACCAAAACAACCAATCTCAGTATTTTGGTGGTCACGGTGATCGGGGCGATGGCCTATCCACCGAAAAGAGAAGCGTCCCATGTCAAGGTCATCCGGAGAGGCGCTTCTCTTCGAGTTCGAAGCGCCCTAAGGTCGGGCGCTTCTTCGGTGAGGCCTTCAGATGGTTGATGTGACGATCTTTTTGAACGATCTTGGCGGCGGCGGCGCTGAAAGGGTCATGTTGTCGATTGCGGAGGGTTTTGCCGCACGGGGTTATCGGGTTGATCTGGTCTCGATCAAGCATCAGGGCGCCTATGTGGGTGAGCAGCCAAAGAATGTCCGAGTCCTTTTTTTTAATCGGTCACGGTTGATTTTCGGGTTGTGGGATCTGGTCCGGTATCTCAAAACGACACCGCCGAAGATCCTCTTGTCAGCCCTTCAGACGACCAATTTCCTGGCGATCATCGCGGGGCTCTTGGCGGGAGGTTCAAGCCGCATTATCCCCACCGTTCACAGTCACGTGAGTCATGATGCGAAGGTCTCGACACGATGGAAAAGAAAGCTCGAGCCTTATTTGGTGCGCCTTCTTTATCCTTTGGTCGATGACCTGATTGCGGTCTCTGACAACGTCAAAAGGGATCTTGAGTCTTTGGGGGTCGAGGGCCAAAAGATTCATCGAATCTACAATCCGATCGTCACCCCGAAACTCCTCGCGCAGACGAAGGAGCGGGTTCATCACCCTTGGTTTGAAGAGCCCTCGATCCCTTTGTTGATGGCGGTTGGACGCCTTCATCCGATGAAAGATTACCCTCTCCTGATGGAGGCGATGGCGCGGGTTCGCTTGATTCGACCGGTCCGTTTGATGATTCTCGGGGAAGGCCCTCAAAGATCCGACCTTGAAGCCTTGAAGGCGCGTCTGGGGCTTTCAGAGTGCATCGCCCTTTTGGGATTTGTAGAAAACCCAGTGGCCTATCTCAAGGCCGCGCGCCTTTTGGTTGTTTCATCGCGATGGGAGGGCTTTAGCAATGTCCTGGTCGAAGCACTGCTTGTTGGGACGCCCGTGGTATCGACCGATTGTGGAGGGCCTCGGGAGGTCCTCCGGGATGGGCTTTATGGCCGGCTGGTCCCGGTGAATGATCCTGAGCAACTGGCAGGCGCTATTTTGAACGCGCTGGATGAAAGTCCTAACCGAGAGGCTTTGATCCAGCGCGCGCATGATTTTGATCTGGATCAGGTGATGGAGGCCTATGAACGCGTCTGTTGGGGGCCTAAGGCGCCATGAGGCTAAGACAGAGGGATCGAAGCCCTTGGGGCCATTTAAAAACGCGATGAACCGGGAGACTCAACGATGGGCATGACCTTTAATAACGCAGCGCTTCTGCTTCGGGCAAAACGACGAGGGGTGTCCTTCCGCAAGACGCTGATGGTGGGGCGGCTCCGATTCTTTTTATCCAAAGAACAGCTCCTAAAGCTTGCGAGGGTCTTCGATGTCGAGATCGATGCGGAAGCCCTCTTAAAAAGCCCATATGCTGAGGATTTCATCAGAGAGGTTTTAGGGGCGGAAGTGGTCGATAGTATCGATTATTCCGACTATGAAGGCGCGACCCTCACGCAGGATCTCAACATC
>CAILMG010000121.1 GCA_903835265.1 uncultured Methylococcus sp. | reverse complement strand
GGGAATCAACTGAAAGACCACCTCAAGCGCGACCCCCACACTGGTCCAAAGCCAAAGAATCGCATTGGCCGTCGTTGCAAACATCGGAAGCGGAACGGTAGCCCCCGGATGCGCTTTCTTCCATTGGCCGAACATGACCACCATGATGACGGCCCAAAACCAGGAGCCGACGACCAGGAGTGCCGCACCCAAATAGAAAAAGACGTTGGCCTGAACCGGTGGATAAAAGGTGTAGAGAACCGAGGCCTTACCCAATAACAAGGGAATCGCGGCCAAAAGGGTTCCAAGAGCCGACACCAAAAAGCCCGCTAAGGCCCACTTTGGATGCGATAGGGGCATCTTAAGGCTGGTGGTCGCCACCAGGTAGCCAAAGCCCATGATGAAGAAGGTAGTGAGGACAAAGCCCATCAGCACCCCATGGGTACTGACGGAAGCAAAATAGACATCGGGAGACTGAATCAAAGGGATCAGGCCACTGCGCTCAAGGACCTGATAGACCCCCAAGACACAGGCGAGGCCAAAGGATCCAAACGCCAGCCAGAAATGACCCAAAATCAGGGATTTAAAGGATGATTCCGGCATGGCTTCATGGCTCCTTCGAAGAGGGGGTCAAGGCATCCCAGTCTTCCTCTGAGACCACCTGCAATTTGCTCCACATATGGTCGTGGCCCATGCCGCAGTATTCATTACAGACCATGGGATATTCCCCAGGCTTCGGGAATTGGGTAGTGACGGTTGAGACATAGCCTGGAACCACCATCGTACCGAGATTAGTCATCGGCACATGGATGCCATGAAGGACATCCGCGCTCGCGATCCTAAAGGTAATGGGGCGGCCAGCAGGGACCTTGATGCTCCGGGGGTAAAAACCATAGCGCGCCGCGACCAGGGTGACCTTGATCCCACCCTCGGGATCAACCCTGACCCCTAAGCGATCCTCAGCAAATTCCTCACTGATGTGAAGGGATGCTGAATCGATGGTTTCCATCCCACCTGGCGGGTGGACATGCTGAAACAAGGCCGTATAGAGGATGGCGCCTACAAAGAGGGCAATGAGCGCAAAAGCAACTTTCAGCCACTTCTTTTCAAGGGGGTCGATGTGAAGGGGTCTTGATGAAGACGTCATCGAAAGCCCCCTTAGGAAATGAGGCCGCGGGGCAAAAAGACCCCAAAATAGAGAAACAGCCAGCCGACCGCCATGGCGATGGCGACCAGACACAGAAGCACCCAAGTGCCCCTTGGAGAGTGATCGTAGAGAGGACTTTCTTTCATGCCATCACCTCATTTGCCTTGAAATAACCACACATTTTGAGTGTGAATTACTCTAGCGGCAAAAGCAAGTGACGATTCCGTGCAGGCCTTCTTCAATGAAGGCGGAGAAGTGACATCTGGCACCGTCATCCCGGCGCCTCATGTCTATAATGGAGCAGGATAAGAAAGGGCCGCTGTCGCGGCCCTTTGGATCCTCTGTGAGCCCTAAGGCTTTTAGAAGCGGCGTCCGCCGCCGAAGCCACCGCGATCGCCACGATCACCACGGTCGCCACCGAAGCCACCCCGGCGGGGGCCGGATGGACGGTTTTCTTCGCGAGGACGTGCCTCATTCACCGTGATGGTGCGGCCGCCAAGATCGGTTCCATTCAGCTTGTCGATCGCTGACTGGGCGCCGGCGTCTTCCATTTCGACGAACGCAAAACCCTTCGACTGACCGGTCATACGATCGGTGATGATATTGACTGAGGAGACATCGCCAAACTGTGCAAAGACATCACGCAGCTCGTCCTGAGTGGTCTTGAACGACAGATTGCCTACATAAATGTTTTTCATACCAACAACTCCAACCCCGACACGTCGCCGGAACTAACTTGACATACAAAAATGGCCACAGGGACCCGTTAAACCTAGGCGAGTTACTTCGAGGGGGAGCGGACTTCAAGAAACGGAGCGGCTAAGACGCTGGATTCGCGAAGGGATGACGCGACGCCATGGAAGAACTGTACAGGCCCCAAAACGGTAACACGCCAAAATGAATTTGCCTATGTTTTTTTCTGGCCTTGATCAGACCCAGGCCCCCGGGATGCTTTCTCCTTAAAAATCATCATGAAAAAGCGCTCCCTCCCCCTCAAAGAAACGCTCGCACGGCGCGGCGTCCTCGATATGCTCATCGCCTCTTTGCTCTTTGCGCTGATGGGGAATGGGGTCTACGCCTGCGCCCTGCTCGAGGACCCTGTGCCGGCCGCAACCGTGAGCTTTATTAGGGTCATCGTGAATCTGATCGTGGTTCTCATGCCAGCGCTCTGGTCCAAGGACCACCACCTCCTTTTTGGGGATCGCCGTCCTTCCCTTTGGCTTCGGGGCCTTTTTGGCGGAACCGCCCTCCTGCTGTCCTTTATCACCATTCAGCGAATTGGCGCCGGTGAAAGCAGTTTTCTCAGCGCGACCAACGGGGTGTGGATCGCCCTATTGAGTCCCTTTTTGTTACAGCAGAAAAATCGGCTCATCGATGGGATTGCCGTCATCGGTGCCGCTTTCGGGCTTTATTTGCTGCTGCATCCCGATCGGCACTTGGCGGACCCCCTGGGCCGATGGCTGGGGCTCTTGTCGGCTTTTCTCATGGCACTCGCCTATCTCATGATTGCGCGCGCCGGGCGCAGCAACACGCCGAGCACCATTGTTTTTTATTTTTGCCTGATGTCGCTGCCGGTCCATGCCTTTTGGTTCTGGGCCCAAGGATGGCAGATGCCTGAAACTCCTTTGGCCTGGACCCTCAGTCTCTTTGCGGGCGCTGCGGGAAGCCTCGCTCAGTTTTTTCTCACCCGGGCCTACCAAAGAGC
>CAILMG010000120.1 GCA_903835265.1 uncultured Methylococcus sp. | reverse complement strand
CAGCTGGGAGAGCGCTACAATGGCATTGTAGAGGTCGCGAGTTCGATCCTCGCTGGCTCCACCATGTTGCGACGGCACCGTGTTCCGTCCCCATCGTCTAGAGGCCCAGGACACCGCCCTTTCACGGCGGCGACGGGGGTTCGAATCCCCCTGGGGACGCCAATAAAATCAGGGACTTGTGAAAGAAGGCCCAGTCGAATGAATCGGTCTCTCCGTGACTGATCATCCAGACGATTTCGAAAAGCCCGCCTTGTGCGGGCTTTTTGTTGCGCGACATTCGGTTAGACCAAGCCCTCTGCTGTGAGCGTCGCTTTTACGTGGGGCCGGTTCCCGACACGATGGATATAGGATTCAAGGCCTGGCCAAGGGGATAGATCCATCTTGAGGACGTGTGCCCAGTTCAGGACGGTGAAGAGATAGGCATCGGCGATGGTGAAGTTGGGCCCCAACAGCCACTCGTGCCCTAACAACGTCTTTTCGACAAAGCCAAATCGTTTACCCAGCCGTTCTCGCGCCATTTGGTGCACTTCTTTTGGTAAATCTCGGTTCCATAGAGGAGCGAACCCTTTGTGGAGTTCAGTGGCAATGAATGCCAGCCATTCCATGAGCCGGTAACGCTCAAGTGTCCCTTGAGGTGGCGCTAAATCACCGGCTGGAACCTGATCAACGAGGTACTGCAGGATGACCTGGTTTTCTGTTAACCACTCTCCATGATCCAACTCTAAAGCCGGCACATAGCCTTTGGGGTTCAAGATGCGAAAGTCATCGCCTGTCTCGGTTCGACCGGTCGCAAGGTCAACCTTGATCAAATCAAAAGGGAGCGCCAATTCCCTCAAGGTAATATGACAGGCCATGGAACAGGCACCGGGGGTGTAGAAGAGCTTCATGATCGCCTCGCAGGTCAGGATGTTTAAAAAGGACAGAATGCGCAATTTTTCCTTAGAAGGAAAATCATTCGATACGCCCCATGGCCTTTATAATAATGATCGCCAAGATCTATGAGCGGCGCCGCCCCTGATCATTCCGGAATCTTAGGCGTTCACGTTTTGATCGTGAATGGCCTTATGGGCCGCATCATCAATCTACCCCATGTCCTCTTGATTAGATCAATTAACCATCATAGAGAAAAAATATGAAAGCCATTTTAAGCGCCTTGATAGTTTTTGCTGGGCTGATCGTTTCCTTCAATAGCTTCGCAGTCAAACCCGCCCCAGCGCTCCCCAACCAAAAAATCATCTACATCCATCAGACTTCCGTGGCGACGGTTCATCCCAACCCTCAAGGCGCCATCGAACAGTTGGGCGATCTCGTGGTAACCAGTGGCACGCTTTCAGCGACCGAGGATGGCCCTAGCATCGGTTCCTACAATACCCAGAAAACGGTCATAGGTTTTAACGGGGCCAACGCCATCCGATCAAACCTGGTGTTTTTCAATATCACCGGTGAGGACCGTTTCAATGGAACCCTCTATGTTGAAGGGGTCAATGAAACCACTAAAGGTCAAACCCACGCTGCCATGACCCAACGCCCTATCATTGGTGGAACCGGTCGGTATACCGCCGCCAGAGGCTCTGTGGAGACGGTAGCGCTCAGTGATGTCCTTCTCAAGGCTACCTTCTCTTTCTATCGCTAGTGTGGCTTCATGCATCACTACGATGCCGCGAGTATTCGCATTCTCAGGGATGAGGAGATTGAAGAGGCATTTGACTGGGCTAAAGCGACAGCCCTGTCGATCAAATACGGCGGAGATCCAAATTGGATTCTACGGGGTCTGGTTGCTTGCCAATCGGTTGGTGTGCCATCGGCTTATTTTATTCAACGCTATCTGGATAAGAATAGAGAGATTCCTTTTCATGAAGGGGTCGATGCGGCCTTTCGTGCATTATGGATAGAAAAAGTCATCATCCAACGAAAGGAGAGAGATGAATGAGATGATAGGGCCGCAATCTCGATCGGTTTACATCATTCACGCATTTGGAGTTCCCCTCTGAAAAAACATCGCGCTGATCAGGCCGTCAAGGCGGTCCTCTTGGATCACTACCGATCTATTCGGGAGGCCCGACGACGATTTCTCATCCATCCTTATGACCGCGTTGAGGCGCTTCATGATCTTAGAGTCGGGGTTCGCGCGACCCGCTCTATCTTGCGGGAGATGCGTCGGGTCCTTGGTCGCCACAAGATCCAATCTCAGCTTCAATGGTGGGCCACGTTTGCCCGAATGACGTCTGAAGTCCGGGATCTGGATGTCATTCTGGCCACTTTTCAAGGGTTAGATGAAGAACCTGTGATCAAAGTCGCTGGCGGTACGAGATGGTTTGTCGAAGCTCTTCAAATAAAGGCGGACTCCACTCGCCACTCTCTTGAAGGGGAACTTCGCTCGCGCCCGATGAAACATTTTCTTCGTCATTGGGGCCGATTTCTTCGCGATAATTCGTCATTGAAGTCAAAGTTACGATGGGCTCAAAAAGATATTCGGATGGTTGCCGGGACATTGATCTTGAAGTCTCATCAGCGATTCATAGAGGCAGCGCGGGCCATTAAAGAGGATACCGCGCCGGAAGGGCTTCACGATCTTAGAAAAAAAGCAAAAAAGCTTCGTTATTTGATGGCTGGATTCGGTCATTACTTTTCTTCTAAAAAAATCAGTCGATTAATCAGAGGCCTGAAGGGTTTTCAGGACTACCTCGGGAAGTATCAGGACTGTCAGGTCTTGCAGCAACGTTTGGCCACCCTATCGACGGATCCCGATCAAACGATGCCCGTTGAGGCCCAGGAAGCACTGAGGGCGATGAATGTATGGATCCTACAAAAAGAACACATCCTCCGCGGCCAATTCCAGGAGCAATTCACGGCCTTAGTACACGCCACGCCCCAGCATCGCTACCGCGCGATCTTTAAACAATAGCCGCTCTGAAATGTCTGACTAAATCGCTCTCATCTGACCTTTTCTTCCTGCTTCATCGAGGCTGGTTTCACGCGGCCAAGGCAGCGCCGGAGCCATTCTCTCCAGAGGCTGCCACGGCAGAGCTTGCCACAGTTTTCAGGATGATCGACGCATTCAAATCGCGGTCGATCATCCACCCACAGTCGCAGGACATCGTGTCCTTTCCAAGCGGCATATCGTGAAGCTGGCCACAGTCAGAACAGACTTTTGTACTTGCTGCCTACCATGGATGGGTATAAAAAAACGCCCCTCTTCGAAGACCTTGATTCCATCTGTGTCCTAAACATTCGCATTCCAGCATCGCCGACTGAGCGAGCAAGAGGGCCCTTGCGGCCCATGCCCTTTAGGTTCAGGTCTTCAATGCCCATCACGCTGAATATCGTTGCAAGACGATGACTGTGCTTGTGAACGGCATCCTGCCGAATAGCCGCAATCCTTTTATAGCGATTGGAATGTCCTCTTCTTTGTTGAGCGACGGCCATAGACCCGGGCTGAGAAGACAGTGATTCTTTCGAGAATATCCTCGGCAAGCGCCTGCTCATCATCGGAACGTCAGCGTCTAAAGGATTAAAGCGCTTTCCCGTATCATCGAATAAGGATTCCGCCATGGGTCTTTGGTCAGGCAGAAGCTCCAAAGTCTCCTCCTCATTGGCGGAGCACGCTGAGGGCAACTCCGAGGCGTTTCGCCGCTTCACCCCTCTCCCTGTCTCTTAGAGTCGAGGGAGAATCCAGCGGCCGACAATCCCCCCTGCAGCGCAGAGTAAGCCTCCGGGTAACATCACGAAGGGCGAATGAATGAAGTCTGCACCTGCTCTGATTCCGATGATCAGATAGGCGGTGATGAGCACCATCCCGAGTCCTAGAAGAAAGTTTGAGGCTGTTTTCATTGGGGGATTCTCCTGAATTCTGGAACCCTTATGACAAGGGAGTTATCGGACCGAAAGCATGTTGGTACATTCTGGTGTCTGCTGAGACAGATGGAGAAGTAAAATGCGCCTCACTTCCTCGATCGTTAGAGGATGGCCTTGTGCGGAGTGACCGGTCCTCACAATATATTCGGATTCTACGCCATCAATATGTGCGCTCGAATATTCAACGACGCCATCATTGCCCTTCAGGATATCCTTCTCCGGCAGGACCGCAATAATCGAATGGGCTTTGATGCAGGGAGCAAGGGGTAGGGCAGCGACTTCTTTCATGACCGGGCTGTCAGCCGACATGCCGTCCACACTGGTTGGGGCTTGGCCTTGAAGAAATCCAGGAAGCTTGAGCTGTGAGGAGAGCTCCCGGTATTTTTCAGAGCCCCCTTGGACTAACTGCAGTGGTAGCGCGAGAGCGCCGCGCGCTAGATCACGGACCCAACCCTTGGTCAGGAAACTGCCCCGATGGGGGGTCGAGATAAACACCACACGCTTCACGAAGGGTAATGGTTTAAAGAAAAGGGCCCGTTTAAGGGCTGTCTTCAATAAGGGGTCGACATGAAGTGATTCATAGGGGTTGTCACTGACGCTTTTCCACAAGCGATCACCCGAATCAATGGCGGTCATATGGGCCAGAAGCCCTCCTTGGCTATGACCAGTGACGACCATTTGATCAAGGGCTGGATCTTTTCCTTTTGGATCCAGTTGTTGAATCATGCTGGTCAGTGTTTCACGAAGGTCCGCAGCCGAGGTGGGTACCGGCAAACTACTGGTGTATTGATAAAACCAAAATTGATACCGGTGACGGAGGATGGAATCACTTCTCAGTGTATTGACCATTTCAGCCCACCAGACGGGACTACTCCCTGTGCCATGGACCAAGACCACAGGGATACGACCCGGCTCATAGGGTTGAATGAAGAGCACATGCTTTTCAACCTCATCACCAAACACAAAACGTTTCAGTCCGACTTTCCAAAGATCAGGGTCGTTGAGTCGAAAGGCGAGGGGCGCCGTATTGTCTGCTTGCAGGGGAATTTGATAGCCATCAACCAGGACATCGAGATCGTCATAACTGGAATAGAGTTCCAACGCCAAAGAATTTTTGGTCTTGGCAAGGGTTTTTAAAGAGCCATGGACGCGGAGAAAGGCCGTGATCGGAAGAGTACCGCCATTGGGGGCATTCATTGAGCGTTCAGTCACCCCGATCAGCGGAGCACCGAGACCTGGCGAACGGTTGCGGTTGGTTAATCCTTCAACCTTGTAGGTTTCTGCGGCATGAAAAGTTTTAAATTGTGCGAGAGGCCAATGTAGCTCATCGGTCTTGAGGGCCAATGTCAGTGTTCCTAAACGCAATGTCCTTTGCCCATTTTTGAGAATTATTTGATCGGAGTCATCCTGACGGAAGGCATCATCCAATGAGCGGTTGTAAAGCTCACAGGCCTCACGAAACCGATGATCAAAAGGGCTTGGTTTGGGGTCAGTCCCTGGGCCTAAAAGATAGAGGTAAGCATAAATAGCGGCTTCAAGATAGACGTCTTGGGCGCGTGGCGTGACATCGCCCTTTGATGTTTGAAAAGGAAGGCTTTTGGCCCAGAGGTAATCCAATTCAGCCAGGGCAAACAGGATGTCACGTCGATCATCTTCGAGTGCTTGTTGATAGAGCCTTTTTAAGGCCACTTCAGGTTGCTTCTCATAGATCTCAAGGAGATTGAAACGATGTAAGACGGCGGTCGCCGCATCGCTCATGTGGTCACCGGACAAGGGATTTCTAGTTGCAGCGAGATAGGCCTCTTCTTCTGATATTTTGGTCACGCTAACGGGTGTCCCACACCCACTGAGAGCGAGGTTAACCCCTATGACCAACAGGATGAGAGCATTCGATAACGTGATGAGAGGATCTTTGGGGGGCGGCATCATGGTCCGGAGTCTCAGTGTCATTCTCTGGGGTTCAATCATTTAAAAGAGTATCGCATGGTCTGGGTATTCCGATACCCTGAAACCGCTTCCCTCTGTGGACACCTAATAGGGCTTTTTCAGCCCTTCATCGGGGCCACTTTAATCGGCCAGAAGGCCCCGATCGAGGGCGTCTCTTTGACAGCGCTCCCGGTTTGGGGATAATAGATCGTCCTCCAGAAGTCATGAGGACTTTAGTCTCTGCGGGTGTAGTTCAATGGTAGAACTTCTGCTTCCCAAGCAGATAGCGTGGGTTCGATTCCCATCACCCGCTCCAACGCCCTAGACGTCTCACCTCCCACTCGGCCTCCTGACAAAGAGGGAGCGCTGACCTCAACGGAATGGTCTAATGCTGTTGACCTACGATTGGTTTGCTTGGGCCTTGCTCTCAGCGGTCTTTGCTGCCTTGACGGCCATTTTTGCAAAAGTGGGTCTTGATGGCATTGACTCCGATTATGCAACGCTCATCAGAACCCTGGTTATTCTGACGTTTCTCGCAGGTATTGTGATCGTCAAGGGGAAGTGGGTGAATCCACTGTCTCTTTCCAGCAAAAGTCTCTGGTTCTTAATTCTTTCAGGGGTTGCCGCCGGGCTATCCTGGTTATGTTATTTCAGAGCACTCCAGATGGGGGAAGCATCGAAAGTCGCGCCCATCGATAAATTGAGCGTGTTATTTGTCGCCGTTTTCGCGGTGATTTTTCTCGGTGAGCGGCCCTCGTGGGAGCAATGGTCTGGACTCCTCCTGGTCGGGCTTGGGGTCGTTATTCTTGGCATGGTGCGTTAAGAAATCAGCGTCAAGTGGAATTATTCGGCCCAATTGAAGGTTCGCTCAACGGCTTTTTGCCAAGTTCCATAGAGCCTTTCGGCGGTCGGAGGATCCATCTTCGGATGATAGATCCGATCCTCCGCCCAAAGGCTTCTCAGTTCGTCGAGATCCTTCCAAAAGCCCACTGCAAGGCCTGCTGAAAAAGCAGCGCCCAGTGCGGTTGTTTCACTGACCTTTGGTTTAATGACCGTCACGCCCAAGACGTCGGCTTGAAACTGCATGAGCGTTTCGTTAACGACCATACCCCCATCGACTTTGAGCTGTGACAAAGGATGGCCCATATCGATAGTCATTACATCTAGAATCTCACGGGTTTGAAAGGCTGTGGCTTCAAGAGCGGCACGAGCAAAGTGTCCCTTATTGGCATAGCGTGTGAGACCAAGGATGGCGCCGCGGGCATCCGCCCGCCAGTGGGGCGCAAAAAGCCCTGAAAACGCCGGCACGATGTAAACCCCGCCGTTATCCTCCACACTCAAGGCCAAAGGTTCAATCTCTGCCACGGTCTCAATCAGGCCGAGGTTATCTCTTAACCATTGGATCAGCGACCCGGTGACCGCGACGGAACCCTCGAGGGCATAAACCGGAGCCTGCGTGCCGAGTTGGTAGGCGACGGTCGTCAAAAGTCCATGGCTGGATGATCGAATCTCAGGCCCCGTATTGAGCAGCATGAAACAGCCGGTTCCATAGGTATTTTTAGCATCACCGGGGTCAAAACCCGTCTGTCCAAATAGAGCCGCTTGTTGGTCTCCAAGATCTCCGGCCACAGGGACCCCTGCTAAGACCCCTTTGGCGTGACCATAGACCTCAGATGATGAACGGATGGTTGGCAGGAGCGCCTTTGGAATCCTCATGATCCTGAGTAAATCTTCATCCCAATCGAGCGTTTGAAGGTTCATCAAAAGGGTTCGTGAAGCGTTCGTTGGATCGGTCACATGGACGCCGCCGGTGAGATTCCATATCAGCCAGCTATCGATGGTCCCAAAAAGAAGTTCACCCTGATCAGCGCGTGATCTCGCCCCAGGAATATGATCTAGCAGCCATTGGATCTTGGGGGCCGAAAAATACGTGGTAATAGGAAGCCCGGTTTGTTGCTGAAACCGGTTTTTGCCTTCCCCGGCTTCAAGTTCTTCACAAAGGTCGGCCGTGCGCATGTCTTGCCAGACAATGGCATGAGAAATGGGCTTTCCTGTGATCCGATCCCAGATGACCGTTGTTTCTCGTTGGTTTGTGATGCCGATGGCGGCGATCTCTTTGGGTGATAAGCCACTTTTTCTGAGGACCTCACTCTGGAGCCGTTGGGTGGTCTCCCAGATTTCAATCGCATCGTGTTCGACCCAGCCAGGTTTGGGGTAGATCTGTCGATGTTCCTCTTGCGCGGTGGCGATGATCCGGCCCTCCTGATCGAAAAGAATGCAGCGGGTACTGGTGGTTCCTTGGTCAATGGCGAGGATGGCAGAGGGCATGGGTGACCTGCTGGTGATGAAAATGAACCAAGGATAAAGCAGTGTGAATCGATTAGGGAGCTTTCCCTTTAAGATCGAATTGGGACGATCCTTAGGGAAATCGTTACAATGCTTGATCGTTTTTCTGCCAGCTTCTTATCGATTGCCGTGAATGCAATAACCCACGAACAGATCCCCCTGAAGGACTTTACAGAAAAAGCCTACCTCGATTATTCGATGTACGTCATTCTGGATCGCGCGCTCCCTAACCTTGCTGATGGCCTAAAACCGGTCCAACGCCGGATTGTCTTTGCGATGTCCGAACTGGGTCTAGGCCCGACGGCCAAATATAAAAAATCAGCAAGAACGGTAGGTGATGTGCTTGGCATGTATCACCCTCATGGTGATCAAGCCTGCTATGAGGCCATGGTTTTGATGGCCCAGCCTTTTTCTTACCGCTATCCGCTGGTGGATGGTCAAGGCAACTGGGGGTCTCCAGATGATCCTAAATCATTCGCCGCAATGCGCTATACCGAATCCCGTCTGACCGCTTATGCCCAGACACTCCTTTCAGAGTTAGGGCAGGGCACGGTGGAGTGGGTAGCCAATTATGATGGCACGAAAGACGAACCACGCCTGATGCCGGCCCGGCTACCCAATGTGCTCTTGAATGGGTCGACAGGCATTGCTGTTGGGATGTCCACCGACATCCCGCCGCATAACCTCAGAGAAGTGGTCGAGGGATGCATTCAGCTTCTCGATACCCCAGACCTCTCGATGGAAGCCCTCCTTGACACCATTAAGGGACCCGACTACACGACAGAAGCTGAAATCATCACCGCCCGAGATGATCTTCTCAAGATGTACTCTACGGGGCATGGATCGGTGCGCCTTAGGGCTCGCTGGGAGGTCGAAGAGGGCAATATTGTCATCACGGCACTGCCTCATCAGGTCTCAGGTGACACCATCTTGCAAAATATCGCTGCGCAGATGCTGGCTAAGAAGCTTCCTTTGGTTGAAGACCTGAGGGATGAATCGGATCATGAAAATCCTTGCCGGTTGGTCATTATGCCGAGGGGACGACGCTGTGATGCCGATCAGCTGATGTCCCATCTCTTTGCGACGACGGATCTTGAAAAAAGCTATCGGGTCAACTTGAACATGATTGGCCTTTCGGGAAAGCCTCAGGTCAAAAACCTGAAGGATATCCTGACCGAGTGGCTTTCATTCAGGACCGACACGGTTCGACGCCGATTGAATTATCGTCTAGATAAAGTGCTCGCCCGTTTACATATCTTGGATGGACTCTTAATCGCCTTTTTGAATATTGACGAGGTGATCAGGATCATTCGTCATGAGGACAATCCTAAGACTGAGTTGATGATGCGTTTTGATTTGAGTGACCTTCAGGCTGAAGCGATCCTCGATCTTAAATTACGGCATCTTGCAAAGCTTGAAGAAATCAAGATACGGGGTGAACAACAAGAATTGAAGGATGAAAGGGATCAGCTTCAGACTCTTCTGGCCTCTCCTTCGAAACTTCGGCATCTCATCAAAGATGAACTTCGGCAAGATGCCGAGCGATTCGGTGATGCCCGAAAATCGCCCATTGTGTCGCGTCAGGCGGCCCAGGTACTGGATGTGACTGCCGTTATTGGGAGTGATCCTGTGACCATCATCCTCTCTGAAAAAGGCTGGGTCAGGGCTGCAAAAGGGCACGACATGGATCCTTTTAGCCTGACCTATCGGTCGGGCGATAGTTTCCTCGCCTCAGCGGCTGGTCGAAGCAATCAGGTGGCGTATTTTCTAGATTCCACCGGGCGGAGCTATGCCGTGCCTGCCCACGAACTGCCTTCTGCAAGAAGTCAGGGGGAACCTTTGACTGGCCGCTTAAATCCGCCGGCTGGCTCGACCTTTATGACGGTGGTCGCGGGTCAAGAGGACGATTGTTATCTCATGGCTAGTTCCGCCGGTTATGGTTTTGTGACGCCGCTCCGCGAGCTTTATTCAAAAAATCGCAGCGGCAAGGCCTTACTAAACCTCTCGCCCGCCTCAGAAGTGCTGACGCCGGTGCACATCGGTTCAGTTGATCAAGACCGCCTTGCTGTGGTGACCCTTCAAGGAAGGCTTTTGGTGTTTAAGGTCGCCGACATTCCCCAGCTGAATAAGGGAAAAGGCAATAAGCTGATTCAGATAGCCACGAGTGATCTCATTAATGGAACGGACCGTATGCTGGCGATGGTCGCCTTGGGTCCCGGGATCCCACTGAGGCTTGTTGCAGGAAAAAGGACCATGACACTGACCCTTGAAGATTTGAAGTCTTATGAAGGGGCTAGGGCACGCCGGGGTACCCATCTTCCCCGAGGCTATCAGAAGGTCGATCGGCTCGAAGCACTTGAATGAATGAAATGTCCATTCAGAGCCCTGACTTGGAACTGGATACGACCGGTTTGATGTGCCCTCTGCCTTTGCTCAAGCTCAAAAAAGCCTTATCGACCTTGGAATCTGGAGGCGTTATCCGAGTGATGGCGACCGACCCTGCCTCCCGCCTTGATTTTGGCGTTTTCTGCGATCAGGCCGGCCACCCCTTACTAAAGGTCGTCGATGATGCTGGAATCCTGTCTTATTGGATCAGGAAAGCGCCATCAACCTGAGTGATCTCCTGTCCTTACGTCTTCAAGAAATAGCGTAACAGCTCATTCGCGCTGACCATCCCAACGAACTGGTTATGGTCGTCGATGACCGGAAGTTCATGAAGTTGACTTCGGATGAGGATCTCAGCGGCTTCATGGAGCGGGGTGTCGGCGCTGAGGGTTATCGGGCTCCGTCCTTGGATCAGCCGAGAGATGGGGCTGTTCTGATCGATCGGTGCTGGAGCCGACCGTGATGCCCCCGAAGGACCGTTGGATCCAATCGGGTGGCCTGACTGTCCCTCGGCTGGCGGAATGGCCCGATGGCTTCTGCCCATCACATCCTCACGGGTACTTTCGGCGATATTAATTACCTCGATAATGAGGGGTTCACCCACTTCGAGTTCGCTTAAGGTTGCCCGGAGATGATCAAGGACGATATCAAAGTGCTTGTCCTTCATGCCCATCGTCACTAATTTGGCATGACTCCGGTTCATGTCTCGCCCGGTGTACTGGTGAGGGCCGCCAAACGCCATGGTCAAAAAAGCTTTTTGCTTTTCTGCCTGTTGGCTGATGTTGACGCCAAAAAAGAAGTAATTGATTCTGGCATCGCGCATACACTTCCGATAAAAAACGTCCACTGCGGCATTGACGGCAGGAGCGCCCCCGAGCTTTTCATAGAGGCTCGCGTTGTGGGTGTTCTCGGTTGGATTGGCTTTCTTTCTAGAAAAGACGTTGGCAAGCGTCTCGCTCATAGGTCCTCCTTATAGGCTTGGCGGGTGTTATCGGCCCAACCGCCCGGCTTTTCCTCGGGTGACTGACGATGGCAGGGCACTTTCGAATCACGATCCTCCTTTCATCGTACCATTTTGATCCCTAAAAACGTGCGATTTGGATCATGAAGGGAGACGCTCAGGGTCATTAATTGCTTTTAAGAGAGTCGCTGGAGCCTCCTTTTGGCGTAGCGAGATCACTGGCCAGCCCTTTGTTTCCGCATGCACCCTTAGGGCTTGATCGCAATCAACCGCCACGGGGTAATCAACCAAGTCCAGTAATGGTCTGTCGTTGTGAGAGTCGCTATAAAACCAACTCTTTTCCAAAGAGAGCTGGTGATCGTGGAGCCAGCATTCAAGCCGTTTCACCTTGCCCTCTTTAAAACAGGGCTCACCGACATAGCGGCCCGTATACTGCCCATCTACATCTTCAGGGGTCGTCGCTATCAGGTGATCGATGCCATAGAGTTCGGCGATCGGCGCGGTAATGAACGCATTGGTTGCCGTGATGATCATCAGGGTGTGTCCTTGGGCCCGGTGGGCGTTGATCAGTTGACGAGCAGCAGGGAGCAAAATCGGTTGGATGACATCTTCAAGAAACGTTTTTCGCAAGGCCAGGAGTTCTGCCATGGGGTGGTGTGACAGGGGGCTCAAAGCAAAATGGAGAAAGGCCTTGATATCGAGGGTTCCAGCCTTGTAATCCTCAAAAAAACGGGTGTTCGCGGCTTCATATTGCAACGGGTCAACCAGACCCTGCTGGACCAAAAAGGAACCCCAAAGATAATCACTGTCGCCAGCAATCAGGGTATTGTCGAGGTCAAAGATTGCCAGAGTCACGAGATTCCTTTACATTCATGAATTAGAAGGGAAGTGCGATCTTCGCTGTTGTCTGTGATCCCAGTTGGTGATTTCAGAATCAACATGGGCAGCGGGGGTCTCATCCTGTCATATTATACATCTCGACTTCCTAGAGGCTTCGTTCAACCCATGATTGACCGCGACGGATATCGGCTCAATGTTGGAATCGTTCTTTGTAACGATGAGCGTCGTTTATTTTGGGCGCGTCGGGTGGGTATGCGCTCATGGCAATTCCCTCAGGGCGGTATCAAGAGAAACGAAGAGCCTGAGGAGGCGATGTACCGAGAGCTCTATGAAGAGGTCGGCCTCCAGAGTGAGGATGTCGAGCTGATTGCGAGAACCAGTGGTTGGCTCCATTACGATTTACCCGAGCGCTATATCCGCAAACGATCATACCCCTTGTGTATCGGACAAAAGCAGCTGTGGTTCATGCTCAAATTGGTTTCCCCCGAGAGTTCTATTCGGCTTGATTGCTCGGTAAAGCCGGAATTTGATAGCTGGATGTGGGTGGACTATTGGCATCCGGTTGAGGACGTTGTCTATTTCAAGCGGGATGTTTATGAGCGGGCACTCACCGAGCTCAAGAATCACCTCGATCCAGCGCGGCCTTTGTCCCCTCAGCAAATGCAAGCTTTAGCGGGCAGCAAGACTTAACTGCCCGCGGATCCTTCTCGTTCTGAAAAACGAATTTGATCGTCAAGATCGATGGCTCGAACCACCCTGCTATCGATGTCTCCCTCATTTTTTAGTATCAGCCATCGGTATCCCGTCGGTTTTTGATCCAGCCGAAAGGCGTCAGCTCCTGGCGCGAACTGCACACAGGTAGAAGGGGTTCCGAGCAATCTGAGCGATCCCCATGAAACATCCATCTCCTGATGGATGTGACCGAACACCAAACCACGGCCCTTGGGTGATGCTAAGACCACGTTCAGCAAGTCTTCTGCATTCATCAGCCGCATGCGATCCATCCAGGGACTTCCAGACTCAACAGGATGGTGGTGAAGAGCGATCAGCGCATAGGGCCCTTGGGCCTGGTCGATGATCTGCCGAAGCCGCTCCAGTTCATCCTGACGGATAAAACCTGAAGGGAGGTTCGGCCTCGCCGAATTAATCCCGATCAGCGTCCATGGTCCCAATTGATATTGGGTGACAATGCCTTTCTCATCGCTCAAAAGGTGCTGTGCCATGACCTTTGGGTCATCATGGTTTCCAGGAATGCAGAGGCTAGGGAAGGGGAGTCTTTGAAGTTGGGCCTGAAGCCGTTGATAGCATTGGGGTGAAGGGTCCTCGGCCAGATCTCCGGTTAAAAGGAGTAGATCCGGAGGGCCGCCCTCTTGAAGGGCATATTCAAGCGTCTGAAGAAAGCTGGCTTCGGTATCGACGCCTAAGAGAGTGCTTCCTGAAGGATCTCTAAGATGAAGATCGGTTAGCTGTAAGACCCGATAAGCGCCATATTTTGGGGGGCCTGAAGGCATCAGGTCCTTCCCGGGCATGGGGATGAATTAGTAGGTCAGCAGCGAATGCACAGGGCGACCCCCCAGCTTCTGACGCCCCCCAAGCGCGGCGAGCTCGATCATAAAGGCGCAACTAACAATCTCAGCGCCCAGCTCTTCAAGCAGCTCGCAACTGGCCAGCGCCGTCCCACCGGTCGCTAAGAGATCGTCGATGACCAGAATTCTCTGTCCCGGCGCTACGGCATCGGCATGAACTTCGAGGGTGGCCTGGCCATATTCGAGGTCATAGGATTTCGACCTGACGTCGTAGGGGAGCTTGCCTGGCTTTCTGAGTGGAATGAATCCAACTCCAAGCTGATACGCCACGAGGGATCCAAAAATGAATCCCCGAGCTTCCATGCCCGCAACGGCGGTCAGATGTTCATGCTCAAAAGGTCGACAGAGGCCATCAATGGCCACTCTGAGCGCCTCTGGTTCCTTAATGACCGGCGTGATGTCCTTGAAAACAATGCCAGGAATAGGGAAATCTTTGATGTCCCTGATATGGGCACGTACTCGGTCCATAAACGTTATCCTTCAATTCAGCGGTTTGAGGCGATGCGTAAAGGCTTCAATCGCCTGAAGGAGGCCATCGGCATCGAGACCCGCATCCTTCAGAACTTCTTCGCGTGAGCCTTGATCGATAAACCGATCCGGGAGTCCTATAGTCAGTAATGGGGTGCGCAGCAGGGCTGCATTGAGGACTTCGTTCACGCCATTGCCCGCACCCCCGGGGATGGCGTTCTCCTCTACCGTCACCAGCAGGTCGTGGGTTCTGGCCATTTCGAGGATCAAGGCTTCGTCGAGTGGTTTGACGAAGCGCATATTGACCACCGTCGCGTTGAGTGTGTCGCCGACTTGAAGAGCTGGGTGACCATGGAGCCAAAAGCCAGAATGGCGATAGATTGTCCTTTTCGGCGGACTTCCGCTTTGCCCATCGGGAGCAGGCTCATGGTGTCTTCTACCGTGACGCCGGGTCCTTTGCCACGGGGATACCGAACGGCGGCAGGACCATCGTGCATGAACCCCGTATAAAGCATCTGACGGCATTCATTTTCATCGGCAGGGGCCATGATCACGATATTAGGAAGACATCTCAGATACGAGAAATCGAAGCTCCCCGCATGGGTTGGACCATCAGGCCCGACCAGCCCTGCGCGGTCAATGGCAAAAAGGACTGGAAGACCTTGTAAAACCACATCGTGAATCAGCTGGTCATAAGCCCTTTGTAAAAAGGTCGAATAAATGGCTACAACGGGCTTGAAACCCTCGCAGGCTTGGCCCGCAGCCAGGGTGACCGCATGCTGCTCAGCAATGCCGACATCGTAGTAGCGTTCGGGGAATCGTTGTTCGAATTCTACGAGACCCGAGCCTTCGCGCATCGCAGGGGTCACCCCCAAAAGCCTCGAATCTTTCTCAGCCATATCGCATAACCAAGAGCCAAATACTTCGGTATAGGTGGGTGTTGAGGGTTTTGCTTTCGGGAGGTGGTCTTTAGTGGGATCGAAGGTTCCAACCCCATGATAGGCCACAGGGTCTTTTTCAGCGGGAAGATACCCTTTACCCTTTCTCGTGACGACATGCAAAAAACGAGGTCCATTGGTATTGCGGAGGTTTCTAAGGGTCGTGACCAAGGTATCCATATCGTGGCCATCAATCGGCCCGATATAGTTGAAGCCAAGCTCTTCAAAGAGCGTTCCTGGAGCGACCATCCCCTTGACGTGTTCTTCGGCTCTCCGCGCCAATTCCCAAACGGTGGGCATCCGGTCTTTCAAAAGCTCCTTACTGCCTTGCCTGATGGTGGAGTAAAAACGACCGGATAGCAGTTTGGCGAGGTAGTTATTCATAGCCCCGACATTCGGGGAAATGGACATTTCATTGTCATTGAGAATCACCAAGAGATTGGCATCAAGGGCACCAGCGTGATTCAGCGCCTCAAAAGCCATGCCCCCGGTCAATCCGCCATCCCCAATAATGGCGACGGCGTGAATATCCTTCTTCTCTAAGCCTGCAGCGATGGCCATACCCAGTGCGGCACTGATGGAGGTGCTGGAATGACCGACACCAAACGTGTCATAAATACTTTCCTCTCGGCACGGAAAGGCCGATAGACCGTCTTTTTTTCGAATCGTGGGCATTTGTTCCCGGCGCCCGGTCAGTATTTTATGGGGGTAGGCTTGATGGCCAACATCCCAGACAATTTTGTCATTTGGGGTATTGAACACATAGTGCAGGGCAATGGTCAGTTCGACGGTTCCAAGCCCTGCGGCTAGATGACCGCCGGATTGACTCACCGTATGCAGCAGGTAATCGCGAAGCTCCTCAGCCACCAAGGGCAACTGTTCCTCGGATAAGGCACGTAAGTCACGGGGATCAGTGATGCTGTTTAAAAGTGGGGTGGTATTGGACTGAGTCATGGGGCAATTAATCCTGACGGAGCGAGCCGAAGCGGCCGCTCATGAGTGAGTTCTGGAATCGGCGACCCAGGGGCCGGCAAAGGATGGGCTGGTGGAAACAAATCGGGAGGTTCCAACGCCCAAGGTCCAGAGTAAAAGGGGTGAGACGGCGATACACAATGGCTTATCTTTAGTTTTTGCGATCAATAATGAACTGCGACAGTTGGCGCAGCAAATCAGCTTCAGGACCAAATGCCTTGAGACTATCGAGCGCTGCTTCATGCATATCCTGAGCTTTTTCCTTTGCACCCGCCATCCCGAGAAGCGTGGGGTAATTGGGCTTATTGTTGTCGCGATCCTTCCCCTGGGTTTTGCCCAGCGTTTGGGTGTCGCTTTCTTCATCCAGAATGTCATCCTTGATCTGAAAGGATAGGCCGATGCACTGTGCGTAATGATCCAGTTGTTCAATCAATGGGTCATTGCCAGCAGGTTGGGCGATGGCGGCCAGCCTTACACTGGCCCGAATCAGAGCGCCGGTCTTCCGGATATGCATGTTTTCAAGCGCCGGAAGATCTAATTGTTTGCCGACGGAATGGAGGTCGATAGCCTGACCGCCGACCATGCCATAAGATCCACTCGCGGTAGCGAGGCATTCAACCATGGCCATACGCTGATCCGCTGACACCTTCATGGTCGGGTCTGTCGCAAGGACATGGAAAGCCAATGCCTGCAGTCCATCGCCCGCAAGAATCGCGGTAGCCTCATCAAAGGCGATGTGACAGGTCGGTTTTCCGCGGCGTAGCGAGTCATCGTCCATCGCCGGAAGATCATCATGAATGAGAGAATAGACATGAATCATCTCGACGGCAGAGGCGGGTCCGTCGAGGGCCTCCAGTGGAATATCAAGGGCAATGCCTGTGGCATAGGTCAATAAGGGTCGTAGCCGTTTGCCACCGCCTAGTGCCGAGTAGCGCATCGCCTGATGAAGACGCTCTGGCATGCGCGTCTCGCCAGGAAGGCGAGCATCAAGCGCCTCTTCAGCTCGAGCTTGGCTGACGGCCATAAATTCTTTCAGTGATTTGTCAGAGGTCATCAGTGCCTGATTCCAGTGGTATTCAACAAGGTTTCCCATCCATCAGGGATGCAGTCAGTCACGGGGCACGGTCTGGTCCACCGTGACTGATTCTGATCCTTGCGCCTTGTTGATAGCGCGATTCCTTCATCCCTGAATTCAAAGGAGGATCACGCTTATTCGGGTAAATAAACGAATATTATCGCAAAAGTTGATCTTGATAAAAATGCTTGGTTTATGAAGCTGCTCCAGTAGCGATCGGCAGCGCCTCTTCGCGGCCCCATTCGCTCCATGAACCGTCATAGATAGCAACCCGCTCATGACCGAGTTGATAGAGCCCAAGCGCAATGACAGCGGCCGTCACCCCACTCCCACATGTGGCAATGATCGGCTTCAGTGGGTCCACCCCGGCACTTAAAAAAACCGTTTCGAGCGATGTGGCGGGAAGGAGTGTCGGGGTCTCCTTCTCAAAGAGCGCCTTAAAAAAAAGTGTCCGACTCCCTGGAATATGACCCGAGCGAAGCCCAGGGCGTGGCTCTGGAACTCTGCCCTCGAAGCGATCCTTGGGTCTTGCGTCAACCAATTGACTTCCGGCTGCTCTGACCGTCCTCAGGAGCTCATCTCGCTGAACCACCAGGTGATCTTGTCGCTGCGACTTAAAAGTACCCTCAGGACGTCTTTTGAAAGCACCACTTTCAACCGGGTACAGCGCCTTTAGCCAGGCCCACTTGCCGCCATCAAGGACACTGACCTTGTCATGTCCAAAGACTCTGAAGGTCCACCACACGCGCGCTGAAGCCATCAACTGATTGCTGTCATAGATCACGACATGGGTTTCATCGGAGATGCCAAATCGCCGTGCGAATCCTTCAAAAACGTCATCAGATGGCAACATGTGCGGCAGCGACGTCTCATGATCGGCGATAGTGTCGATATCGAAGTATTGAGCGCCTGGGAGATGACCTGCCTTAAATTCATCCTCAGGATCTCGCTCCTGCGCTGGAAGCGTCCAAGTGGCATCAAGGATCACTACATCGGATCGTTGGTGATGATCGAACAGCCAATCAGCGGTGACTAGAGCATTTGAAGGACCCATGGTCATCGGGATGAGGGTGAATGAGAGACTAAAAGGCGTTCCATAATGCCTTCGTAGATTCTTGAGAGTGGTTCAAGATCTCCGATGGGAACCTGTTCATTGACCTTATGAATGCTGCCGTTTAAGGGTCCGAGCTCAACAATCTCTGCGCCCGTCGGTGCGATGAAGCGCCCGTCTGAGGTCCCACCGCCGGTATCAGGTCTTGCCCATTGCCCGGTTTCTTGATGGATGGCATCTTGTGTCGCCTCAACGAGCGTGCTTCCTGAGGTTAGAAAGGGGGATCCTGACAGACGCCAAGCTATTTCATAGCGAAGACCATGACGATGGAGGATCGCTTCGACGCGCTCACGAATAACGGATTCTGAAAGTTCGGTGGAGAATCGAAAGTTGAAGGAGAGTTCGAGACGCCCCGGGATGACATTTTCAGCTCCAGTCCCTGCCTTGATATTGGATATTTGGAAGCTGGTGGGAGGGAAAAAGGCATTGCCTTGGTCCCAGACTTCTTGGGTCAAGGCCTCTAAGGCGGGTGCCACCCGGTGGATCGGGTTATCGGCCTTTTCAGGGTAGGCTACATGCCCTTGTGTGCCTAGAATGCTCAGCACGCCGCACAGCGACCCCCGGCGCCCTACCCGGATGACATCCCCTAGCCGATCAAAGCTTGAGGGTTCACCGATGAGGCACCAATCTATTTTTTCACCCCGCTTTTCAAAGACCTCGACCACTTTAGCGACCCCATCCGTGGCGGCACCTTCTTCATCACTGGTCATTAACATGGCGACAGACCCTTGATGATCTGGGTGATGGAGGGTGAAGCGTTCGAGGGCAGTCACCATGGCGGCCACGCCGCTTTTCATGTCTGCGGCACCACGGCCATAAAGGATGCCGTCAACGATCGTGGGTTCAAAGGGGGGGTGAGACCAATCGGATTCAGGGCCTGAGGGCACCACATCGGTATGACCCAGAAACACCAGGAGAGGCCTTTCCTTCCCATGGCGAACAAAGAGGTTCCGGGTTTCCCCAAAATTCAGTTGTTCAACAAGGAATCCGCGAGGTTCTAGCCGCTGCTGAATAATCTCCATACAGCCAGCATCTTCGGGTGTGATCGAGCGGCATTGAATGAATTGACAGGTCAAATCGAGTGTTTCGCTCATAGATAGCGTCCATAATCGAGTGGATCAAACCCCAGTGTCAGGCCCCGACTGCCTTCAAGGATAGGCCGCTTGATCAGGGTTGGGTATCGAAGCAGCAATGATCTCATCGCCTCGTGATCAACCGCTGACTTTTCTTGGTCATCCAGGTTTCGCCAAGTGGTGCTGCTTCGGTTTAAGAGTGTTTCATGACCAAAGTGTTGTAACCAAGCATCGAGTCGTTCAGGATCAAGTCCCTCCTGACGGATGTCGTGAATCAAAAATGGTCGGCCTTCGGCACGGAGCCAGCGAATGGCGGCTCGGCAGCGATCACAGCTGGAAATCACGTAAAGAGTGGGTGTCATCACCATCCTTTTCAGTGATCCAAGCGATCGAGTGTGGTGATTTTAGGTTCTTTTCGGCCATCTGATTCGATGATGAAGAGCGGTTCTCTCCGAACCGCCTCAGCAACGGCCTCTCGAATATCAACACGGTCATAATAAGGGCCTGCCTCCATCTGAATCAATGGGAGCCCTGCGGCGACGCAGATGGATTTCAGAGCGGATTCGGCGTTGGGGCCTTGTTTTTTTCTATTCGTTGAAACACTTCGATGCTGTATGAGTTGGATCGCACAAGCGATCGATAGATCTTCATTGCGGCATAGCACAAAGGGGAAATGGCTATCGCCCTGATCATGAAGGGTTTGCAGCAAGGGGTCTGAACCCCGGTTGCCTCGGGGCACGATCAGGTCGTCAATGGGTATTCGTCCAAAAATCACGTAATCATCACCGATCGCGTCTTTGAGCGATCGATAGAAAAGGCGATCTTCAGGAGGCATCAAAAAATCCTGCCGCACGTAGCTGAGGCGCCCACTTTGTCGCCGTTTAAGAAGGTGGTAGAGAAACCAGAGGAGACTGCCGCCCATGACAATGAGAAAAGGGGTCATCATGGAGCTGAACATGGTGCTATCAAGGTAGTGTAGGATCCATCTGTTGCCCCTTCGCGTATCGATTCGGTGAGTATTGAAAGGGAATGGGGGGACAATGTTCGATATTCAACGTCATTATACCGCGATGGGGCACTATTCCATTCAACAAGGCATTGAGTCGGTCCATCGAGAGATGGACCTTGCCCTTGATGCCGCTGAGAGACCACGGGGATCGGTGTCCCTGCTGGCGGTGAGTAAAACGCAGCCCCCTGAGGCCATCCGAGAGGCTGTTCGCTGTGGCCAATATGATTTCGGGGAGAATTATCTCCAGGAGGCGCTGCATAAGCAGGAGTCTCTGAGGGACATTGAGGCCCTCATCTGGCATTTCATTGGACCGATCCAAAGCAACAAGACCCGTCAACTGGCCGAAAGATTCACCTGGATCCATGGCATTGACCGTTTAAAGATCGCAGAGCGCTTGAATGATCAACGGCCACCGGCCATGGGCCGCCTCAATGTCTGTATTCAGGTCAATATCAGTGGGGAAGCCACTAAAAGTGGGGTTAAACCATCGGCCGTTGCGACCTTGGCGCACCAGGTTCATCGACTTCCACATCTCAGGCTTCGAGGGCTCATGGCCATTCCAGAGGTGCCCCATGGGGTATATGAGCCGCGAACGGCTTTTAGGGCCCTGAGACAGTTGCAAGAAGATTTGTTACCCCTTGCGCTGGATACGCTCTCCATGGGGATGTCTAATGATTTTGAGTCTGCGATCCTTGAAGGTGCGACAATCATACGGATTGGGTCAAGAATCTTTGGCGCTCGCGACCGACCGGTATAGAATCCGTCACCGCCTCTCCATCCTCAGGTCACATTCATGCAGCAACAACATCCCCGCCTCGGATTCATTGGTGCTGGTAATATGGCTAGCAGCCTCATTGCCGGTTTACTCGCTGATGGGGTTGATCCGGGGCTTATTGACGTCGCTGATGTCAATCCAGCGGCTTTGGATCTTCTGAAGAATCGTCATCACATCATCAGTCATCAAGATAATCTCGGCGTGGCCGCCGTGGCTGATGTTCTGATCCTCGCGGTTAAGCCTCAGCTCCTCCAAACGGTCATTCTAGAGATAGCACCATTGCTAAGAGAGCGGCGGCCGCTGGTCATTAGTATTGCAGCGGGCATTACCAGCGAGACCCTGGCGCGTTGGATTGGGGATCATCCGAGTATTGTCCGTACGATGCCAAATACCCCTGCCATGGTTCAATGTGGCGCAACGGGGCTTTTTGCAAGAGAGGGTGTCACCGATCAACAGCGAAGTACCGCTGAATCTATTCTGAGGGCGGTTGGATTAACGGTTTGGGTCCATCAGGAATCGGCCCTCGATGCCGTCACGGCGCTTTCAGGCAGTGGCCCCGCCTATTTCTTTCTGTTGATGGAAGCCATGGAAGATGCCGGGGTGGCTCTCGGCCTTGATCGAGAGACGGCTCGTCTTTTGGCGCAGCAAACGGCCTTGGGTGCAGGTCGAATGGCGATTGAATCAGAGGATCCGCCGAAAGAACTTCGGCGGAAGGTGACATCACCCGGCGGGACCACGGAACAAGCCATCGCGAGGTTTGAGGCCGGTGGTTTCTCCCCCTTGGTTCATCAAGCCCTGAAGGCCGCAGCCACGCGTGCCGAAGAATTATCGCAACAGCTTGGGGAATAGACGATGAGTACACAATATTGGTCAGCACCGTTGATCTTCCTGATTGACACCCTTTTCAGTCTCTATATTTTTGGCCTTTTATTGCGATTTCTTTTCCAGTGGAGTGGTGCCGATTATCAGAATCCGCTGTCACAATTTCTGATTCGAATGACGCACCCCCCTTTGAGTCTCCTGCGGCGCTTTATTCCTGCGATGGGACGGGTCGACACGGCCGCCATTGTCCTGATGCTCCTGTTGCAAATCGTTGAGGGGTTTTTGATCTTTCTGATCCAAGGAGGCCTTCCCTCCTTTTCTGTCCTCTCGATTTGGGCGGTGACTCAGTTGATTGAGTTAACACTGAATATCTACTTCTATGCCATCATCATCAGGGCACTGTTAAGTTGGGTAGGACCGACGGTCTACAATCCAGCGATCTCGCTGCTGTTTAGTCTTACCGAGCCGGTCATGGCCATGAGTCGACGCTTGCTGCCGGTGACCGGAGGCATCGATCTCTCACCGATTGTCGTCATCATGGCTATTCAGCTGATTCGGATGCTGATTTTGCCCCCCCTACAGAATTTGGTATTGGTCCTCAATTAGGGAAGGCCCTTTGATTTGGCCCGAGGCTGCCTTGGTGTTCAATGTCCACGTGCAGCCTCGTGCCTCCCGTGATGAGATAACGGGTATCCACGGAGGTCGGATCAAAATTCGCATCACGGCCCCTCCTGTAGATGGCAAAGCGAATGACCATCTGATGCGATTTCTGGCGGAGGAATTCAAGGTCTCAAAGCGGCAGGTGATCTTAATCTCCGGGGAGACAGGGCGGGATAAGCGGTTCAAGATTCAGGCGCCGATGGTGATCCCTTCTTGGTTGTCAGACGCTATGGACCAAGGCTTCATTGTCGCGTCCAAATGAGATCCCAAACTCCATGGCCCAGCCGCTGGCCGCGACGTTCGAACTTTGTGAGTGGTCGGTAATTCGGACGTTCGCTAAAAGGCGAGCCATCGGGGGCGCTGCTGATAAAACCTTGAGCGGCCTCCAGAATCTCGGCCATCTCGAGGGCATAAGGTTCCCAGTCCGTTGCGGCATGAAATTGCCCGCCTGGCTTGATCTTCTGGTGTAAAAGTCTCAGAAAGTCAGCGTTGACGATCCGCCGCTTGTGGTGTCGCTTCTTGTGCCAGGGATCTGGGAAAAAAAGTTGTACACGATCAATACTCTGATCTTTGACGGCTTGATGAAGGACATCGATGGCATCATCGGCGTAAACCTTGAGATTCTGAAGGTTCAATTCCCCCGCCCGATGAAGGAGGTGGCCGACCCCTGGGAGATGAACTTCAATCCCGATGTAAGCGCACTCTGGATGATCTTGCGCCATCGTCACCAAAGAGTCCCCATTACCAAATCCGATTTCAAGCACCAGGGGAATATCCCTCGGTGACAAGTCATGCTCGATCAGCGGGTCGGTGAGGCTTAATCCATAGCGGGGCCAGAGTTCCTCCAGTGCTTTTTTTTGGGCTACGGTGATTCGTCCTTGTCGCCGGATAAAACTACGTATCCTAAACCTCTTACCGTGCTCTTCTAGCTGGGGATTGGAGCTGATGGCTAGGGTGATATCTTGGTTCATGCTGTTCGCTTGGGAATGGAGGCTTTCGGGGTGTCCATGGTGCTTTTAATCCGTTTCATTTTGAGGGATCTGGTAAGAAACCCTTTCTTCCGTACCTTGATTATCCTTAAAGTAAACCTCAAGAACCTCTCCCGGGCTTGCATCACGAAGTTTTAAGGTGACGTAGGGATTTTTAGAGACCGCGGTAGAAAACCGCCCTTCAAGGACCACCTTGCCTCGAAACGAGACGCTAAAATCCTTGATAAAGTGGGCCGCTACCCTTAAACCGGTCACGGGATCTTTCCTGAGGCCTGTTTCCATGGGATGTTCGATCAGAATGCGAACAAGGAGTCCCTGCTGTTCAGCCTGGGTTCGAATCTTGATTGTAGACAT
>CAILMG010000119.1 GCA_903835265.1 uncultured Methylococcus sp. | reverse complement strand
TCCAATTACGAGTGAGGTTTTACTGAGATGGCACGTCAATTTAAACGCAAAACTTTTAGCCGGGTTTCATCCGATGAAGGCCAGCTGATCGATTACAAAGACCTGGAGCTTCTTCAGGAATATCTTTCTGAAACGGGCAAGATCGTCCCTAGTCGGATCACCGGCACCAAAGTTAAACACCAACGTGAGCTGGCTACGGCCATCAAGCGGGCTCGTTTCCTAGCCTTGCTTCCGTTCTGCGATAGTCACGAATAAGCCATTTGGCTGAAAGATAGAGGGGCATTGATTGTGGGCGCATTAGCGCGATTTATTATGCGGGGAAAATCACAGGCCATCCTGGTGATTTCCTCACTCATGATCGTGTCATGGCTCTTATCTCTGGCGAGTTTGCTGGCATCGGCAGCCATCGGTTTACCGACGCTCAGGCGGGGTGGTCGTGAAGGGCTTTTGCTGATCCTGGGCGCATTGCCCTTGGTCGCCTTAGCCGGCCAATTAGTGATGGGAGACGCCCTACAGGCCATAGGATTTTGCCTGATCATGTGGATTCCTGTGGTTTTGGTTTCCCTTGTATTGCGCGAAACTACCCAGTTATCGCTGTCCGTGATGACAGCGGTTGGCTTGGGTGTCATCAGCGTGATGGGGTTTTATGCCATCGTCGATGACCCGACTTCGTTTTGGGACACCCAGCTGCTTGAGGCGATGAAGCCTATGTTGGCTCAGTCTCCCGAGAGTGTTGATGGAGATCGTCTTAACCTCACGGTCAAGATGTTTTCCCGCTTCGCAACGGGTGCCATTGCTGCAGGATCGGTTCTCTCTGTGCTGATTAGCCTTTTAATCGCCCGATGGTGGCAAGCATCGCTTTATAACCCGGGTGGCTTTCGTCCAGAGTTTTTGGGTTTAGTGCTCCCTAAGTGGGCCAGCATCATTCTGATTCTATTCTTGAGCGGCGTGCTTCTCGGGGGTGACATGGGGATTTTTGCGGCGAACTTGATGCTGCCGGTCTTCATGGGCTTCATCGTCACAGGTTTTGCCATTATCCATGCCGTTTGTGGCGGCAGTCCTTCGGGACGCTTTTGGTTGATTGGTGTTTATATCGCGTTGATGTTTATAGCGCCGATGCTGTTATTGATTGCCCTCCTGGGAGTTTTTGACCCCTGGATCAATATTAGAAAACGCCTAGGTTACAATCCCGCCTAACGCATCCTATTGATTAATTAATCGTTTTTTTTTGAGGTTTACATCATGGAACTCATCCTGCTTGAAAAAGTCCCGAATCTTGGGGCACTTGGCGATAAAGTCTCTGTACGTCCCGGTTATGCACGTAACTTCCTGATCCCACAAGGAAAGGCGGTAGTCGCCTCGGCGGACAAGATGGCCATCTTTGAAGCACGTCGCGCTGAACTTGAACAAAAAGCTCAAGAAGCCCATGCGGCCGCTGAAGCCCGCGCTTCGTCCATCGCAGCCCTCAAAGTCGTCATCGCACACAAGGCGGGTGATGAAGGTCGTCTTTATGGGTCGATTGGAACTCGGGATATCGCCGATGCCGTAACCAAACAAGGCGTCGCTATTGAAAAACATGAAGTTCGTCTTCCCAATGGCCAAATTCGTACGATTGGTGACTATGAGATTCATATCCACCTGCACAGTGATGTCGTCGCGGTCCTCTCCTTGACCGTTGCATCTGAATAAAGAGAGCTGCTGGCTGCGCGGCTTCTAATCCGTGCAGCTGAGGCGCTCGCCATGAAACAGCTTTACACCTTGCTGTTCACTCTACTGGCGCCGCTTCTTTGGGTCAGACTCCAACTCAAGGGGCGTCAGCTGCAAGGTTACCGAGAACATATCGGTGAACGCTTTGGCTGTTATGACGATGCGCCATCATCCCTTCCAACCCTCTGGATCCATGCGGTTTCGGTGGGGGAATGTGAGGCCGCCTTTCCCCTCGTTAAACGTCTTCTCATCTCCCACCCAGGCATTCCCATCGTCATGACAATGGCCACCCCTACAGGGCGTGAGCGCGTTAGCAATGTCCTTGGGAGTCAGGTTCGGCTGGTTTATCTTCCTTACGATATCCCTATCGTCGTCGAGCGCTTCCTTCAACATTTCAGGCCTGCCCTTGGCTGGGTGATGGAGACTGAAATTTGGCCCAATCTTTTTGAGGCCTGCCACCGTAAAGGCATCCCTCTTGCGATATTGAATGGCCGACTCTCTGAAAAATCAGCCTTGGGGTATGATCGGCTTCGCTCCGTGATCTCTAAAAGCCTACAACCTCTGGCACTGATCGCCGCTCAAACGCCCCTTGATGCCGAGCGTTATAGTCGCCTGGGTGCCAACCCATCGACTGTGAAGGTGATAGGCAACATCAAATTTGATAATGAATTTGATAGGGAGATGGTCATCAAAAGCCGGCAGCTTCGATCCGAATTAATGGGGTCTCGGCCGGTGTGGATCGTCGGCAGTTCTCACCTTGGAGAAGAAGAATTATTTCTCGATGCCTTTCGTTATATTAGGCAGCGGGTTCCCAATGCCCTCTTAGTTCTAGTGCCTCGCCACCCTGAGCGTAGCGATGAAGTCAGAAAGCTTTTTGAGGCGAAAGGGTTTGAGGTCATGAATCGGTCGGCTCAGACAAACATACCGCCCACAACGCCGATTTTTATCATTGATGGGGTTGGGGAGCTGAGACTTTTTTATGGCACTGCCGATGTCGCGACGGTAGGCGGTAGTCTCATCCCCCATGGGGGACAAAATCCGCTGGAACCACTTGCCGCTGGAATACCCGTGACCTTTGGTCCCTTTATGATGAATTTTAAGGACATTGCTGAGCAG
>CAILMG010000118.1 GCA_903835265.1 uncultured Methylococcus sp. | reverse complement strand
GGGCGTGGTCAGGTGGGGATAACGGGCATAATCATTGTTACCGATAATCAATGCAAAGAAACGACCAAGATCGATGCCTTTGGCCGATAGATTAGGCACCACGGGAACCCCTTGCGTTGGAGCGCCAATAGCTTCTGGGCTGCGCCCTTTGAGGAGCGCGAAACGAACTTCCGCCTGCCCTCCTTGCTGATCCTCTGCCTTGATCACGATGTCCGGCATCTTTTGAGGGTCGAGTGGCACCACAAAAACACCTTCAGCATCCGGTTTCAGAGGTATCCCATTGAATAAGAGACTTTTGATATTCACCGGAACGACACGGCCCTTCAGCTGACGGTTATCATCGATCTTCAACGATTGGGTCCCGCGGGTGAGGACAGTCTGTGGTTCAAGGATCTCGATCCTTGGACCATTAGCGGCTAACGCAAGTGATCCAGCCTTACTTTCAAAGCCTTGAACCAGGGTCGTTGCATTGCTGAGTTTGGCCTTGATCTCCCGGATGTCGATCGACTGTTGCTGCAGCGAGGCTTTTCGAAGATCAATACGCTGTCTGAGGGCTGGGTCTGAAGTGGCCGCAGTAGAGGTTAACCAAGCCGTCATCTCCGCCGCGTCGTTATTGAAAGACGCCAGTTTAGAAGCCAGAAGCGTTTCAAGCTGAGACACTTCCTGGCGCGCCGCCAATAGCCTTGTCTGTTGGGTATCAGCAGAACCTGAAGCCGTTGCCTGCGGCGGCTTGGGAGCCACGGAGGCCATCCGGCTGGATTTCTCCCGCTCGACCTTGACCATCTGATTCATTTTGTTAAGCCTCGCCACCTGCGACTTTAACAGTTGCTCACGCTCGATCAGCTTGGCCTCCAATTCTTGAACGCGATGATCGTCAGTTTGGACCCTAGGTTGTTGAATCTGAACCGCCCTTTGCTGGGCTAATTCGCGCTCCTTGGCCGCTAGTGCCTCATCTTTTCGCCTGACCTCCGTTTCAAGAGCCCGCACTTTGCTCGCATCCTCATGCTGGGATGCTGCCTGTTGGGAGGACAAGATCGCGAGATCCGCTTGAGTCTTCAACAGCTGTTCCTGTTGATCAATGACCTGCTGCTGGGCGATATCAAGCGCGTTCTTCAGCTGGATAAGCTCCGGATTTTCAGCCGTCCTCGGGGTTTCTTGATCGCGGCTGGTGACCTGATAGATCGGTGTTGGAGACGATGGCGGAGGCAGATACTTCGGGCTTTCAGAGGCCACATTCGCCGAATAGTGAACCCCCACTGTTTCAAGCCCTGTGGCCTTCGAATAGTATTCAATGGCTGTCTGGGCTTCTTTTGGAACCCCAAGGCCTTTTTCATACAACTGACCGAGATTGACCTGCGCCTGCGCATTATTTTGGTCTGCAGATCGTCGGTACCAGATGGCAGCTTCTCGGTAGTCTGCCGAACGACCTAGACCCTTTTCGTAAATCTGCCCCACATAAAGCTGGGCAACAGCATCACCCTCCTTCGCCTTCTCAAGCCAAACATTGAGTGCGCTAGCATAATCCGCCCGGTCATAGGCGACATATTCCCCGCCACGGACTTCACAATCGGCCTCCGTCGTCCGCACTGGACGCTTCCCAGAGACGTAGGTCATTGATGATCCGAGCTTCCGCATCTGACCCGGCAACAGGCAATCAACCACCGAAAGCTTATGAACGTCGACGATGTAGCCTTCGACGGCTCGGGCCATCTCCTCCTTCGTGACCGAGGGCGCACAACCGAGGATAATCACCGCTAAGATGGCAAAGAAAGGGCGGATTCTGATTCGCATAAGACCCCCTAAGGGTAAAATGAATGGATGCGACGAAGGTTTTTAAAACTATCGGGTTAGCCTCGGACTGTTCAATGGTGCCTCTCAACGAGGCCGTCATTGGAGATACACATCAGCCTTGGATCGCTGATTTCATGAACCTGACGTTAAATGTCAAGTAAAAACTTTACAGCACCCGTGTTAAATGTTAATTTTATCCCAAAAATAAGGAAAAAAATGGGGCGCACCTTCCAATGATTGCCGTTTCCACTCAGCCTTATTGTGTCATTGCCTCTAGAAGGGTATCCCGGGACCTTTGGGATCAAGTCAGGCGTTTTGTCTCTAAAAACCTGATCTTCATCGTCTCCTTCAGCAGTGTTCCAGGGTTCACCATGGCAGCACTCGACGATAGCGGCAAAAATGCTCTGAGTAACCTCGTCGTCGACGCCTCTCTAGGCGATTTCAGTCACACCGAGG
>CAILMG010000117.1 GCA_903835265.1 uncultured Methylococcus sp. | reverse complement strand
TGGATATGACTACTCAAATTCGTGAGCAGACTGAATCCCACCGGCGGCGACAATCAATTCAGAGCCGCTCTGCTCATGCTCCGCAACTGCGCGGCGGGGTCGTAGGCATCCTTGCCTCCTTCAGGGTGGGCCGCCCGCCCCCGTCCTCGACTAGAATCGGCGGGGAGACCATCAGGTGCCCCCCGAGTTCCTGAGCGATCAAAAAAAACTAGACAGGAATTTATTTTTTATTAGACTAGCCATCGCACCCGAGGTTGATCTCGCTGTGCTAAAGCCAGGAAGGAGGAGAAAGCCTTATGGCATATAATAATAAGATCGTGCCGAGGTGACTGAGTCCACACGCAAAGTCGCCCTAAATCACTAGAAGAAGAAGAATAAAAAACGCCTGCGACTCAGCAGGCTTTTTTTGGCAAAAAAAAGCGACCTGGCGGTCGCTGAAGGAGGAGAACTGCCGAAGGAGGTTCAGAGAGCTGAGCTCAATCTCGGGGTTCCGTTGAGGTTAGACATAACTTTTACACAAAAATACAAGCAAATATAATCAATAATACTTATGGTAAGGATAGCTTAAAAGTGATGGTGTGTTGGCGAGTGGGGCGCGGCGTTCGACTTTCAGCCGGCATCGAATTATCATAGGGCAACTGCTCTTCGAGCCTGGGCCTTCACGACCTCGACCAGACCCGACATGGAACCATCGCTTTCTGAACTCCTTCTTCCCGGCCTCAAGCTGATGATCATCGGCATGGGTATCGTTTATCTCTTTTTAGCACTGCTTGTATGGATCATCGGCATCACCGCGAGACTGGTGGGTACGATGTCTCCAGAGCCCACTCAAATCACGAAGCGGTCCAGCCTTGAGGTGGAAAAGGAAGAGGCTGAGCTGGTTGCGGTCATTGCGGCTGCCGTGGAGCGTCCATCCCGTTAGTTGAACTAAATTGCACCCGGATGGGGTGAAGTAGAACCTTCAAAAGGAACTGACCATATGGCCAAACTGGGTATTACCGATGTAGTGTTGCGCGATGCGCATCAGTCATTGCTGGCAACCCGCCTTCGCATTGATGACATGTTGCCCATCTGTGATAAGTTGGATGCGGTAGGATTCTGGTCCCTTGAAAGTTGGGGTGGAGCGACCTTTGATGCCTGCATTCGCTATCTCGGTGAGGATCCCTGGGACCGGCTAAGGGTTTTGAAGCAGGCGCTTCCCAAGACCCCCCTCCAAATGCTCCTTCGTGCGCAGAATCTCCTCGGCTACCGCCATTACGCCGATGATGTCGTTGACAAGTTTGTCGAGCGGTCCGCCGTCAATGGCGTGGACGTGTTCCGCATATTTGATGCGCTCAACGACCCTCGGAACTTTGAGCGGGCCATCAAGGCGACCATTGCTCATGGCAAACATGCTCAAGGAACGATTTCCTATACAGTCAGCCCGGTGCATACGATCGAGATGTGGGTTGATCTTGCCAAAAGACTGGAGGACATGGGTTCCCATTCCATCGCGATCAAGGATATGGCAGGTCTCTTAAAGCCCTATGAGGCTTTTGAGCTGGTGACGCGCCTAAAGAAGGCGGTGGCCGTGCCGATTCATATGCAGTGTCATGCCACCACCGGGCTGAGTACGGCCACCATTATTAAGGCCGCTGAAGCCGGGATTGACAATGTCGACACCGCGATTTCCTCGATGAGCATGACCTATGGCCACAGTGCCACCGAGGCCGTGGTCGCAGCCCTTGAGGGGCAGAAACGCCAGACCGGTCTCAACCTCAAAAAGCTCGAGGAGATTGCGGCCTATTTCCGCGAGGTTCGCAAAAAATATGCGGCGTTTGAGGGCAGTCTTAAGGGGATCGACAGCCGTATTCTGGTGGCTCAGGTGCCAGGTGGCATGCTGACTAATATGGAAAGCCAGTTAAAGGAGCAGGGCGCGCTCGATAAGTTCGATGAGGTTCTCAATGAAATTCCTAAGGTCAGAAAGGATCTTGGGTATATTCCCTTGGTGACCCCGACCTCCCAGATTGTGGGCAGTCAGGCGGTAATCAACGTGTTGATGGGAGAGCGCTATAAGTCGATTACCAAGGAGACTCAGGGTGTCCTTCGTGGCGAATATGGGGCAACCCCAGCCGCTGTGAATCAGCGCCTACAGAAGAAGGTTTTAGGAACAGAAGCGCCCATCAGTTGCCGACCCGCGGATATTCTGGAACCTGAACTTCAGAAACTCGCGAGTGAGCTCCATGTGCTGGCAAGTGCTGAGGGCGTTGGGTTGGCGAAGGATGAGATCGATGATGTCCTTACCTATGCCCTGTTCCCACAGATCGGCTTTAAATTTTTACAGAACCGCGGGAATCCTCTGGCCTTCGAGCCGGCACCCCATGCGGATCGGTCACTCAAAGGCGGCGCCTCTAAGGGGGCCCCCCCGAGGGGGCCTTCGACGTGGTGGTCAATGGTCAAAGCTATCGGGTCGAGGCGCCGAGTCCCGGCGTGCTGGCGGTTAATGGGCGGAACTACAAGGTTGACGTCGCCCCTGCAGACGCCGAGGCGCCGGTTCCAAAGGCTCAAGCCAAGGGTGAAGGGGAGGTTGTCAAGGCCCCCATGGCGGGTCACATTCTGAGGATCAATGTTGCTCCCGGGCAGCATGTGGAGCCTAATACGGTCGTTATTGTGATGGAAGCGATGAAAATGGAAACGGAAATCCGGACGCGCGCAGGCGGGATCGTTGCGAGCATTGCGGTCAAGGTCGGTGAGACGGTGGCGTCTCAGGACGACCTCCTTGTGCTCGAATGAGGTAACTGATGGATGGATTGATTCAACTCTGGGCCAGTACGGGGCTGTCGAATTTTCAGGCGGACCAGGCGGTGATGATGGCGGTCGGTTTTGGCCTTTTGTATCTCGCGATCAAGAAGGAGTTTGAACCGCTCTTGTTGTTGCCTATTGGCTTTGGCGCCGTGCTCAGTAATATCCCGACGGCCGGTATCGCCGAAGAAGGCGGCTTACTGTCGTATCTTTACCTCGGTATCAAATCAGGCATCTTTCCATTGCTCATCTTCATGGGTGTTGGGGCGATGACCGATTTTGGTCCTATGCTGGCCAATCCAAAGACCCTGCTGTTGGGCGCTGCTGCCCAGTTTGGTATTTTTGGGACGCTGTTTGGCGCACTGGCGCTGAATCTGATTCCTGGGATGAACTTTACCTTTAAGGATGCCGCAGCCATCGCCATCATTGGCGGGGCCGATGGACCGACGTCGATTTATGTGGCTTCGAAATTGGCCCCTGAGCTATTGGGCGCCATTGCCGTTGCCGCTTATTCCTACATGGCCTTGGTGCCCTTGATCCAGCCGCCGATTATGCGGGCACTGACCACAGAGGAGGAACGGCTGATTGAAATGGCGCAGCTTCGCCATGTCAGTCGCCTTGAGAAAATCATTTTTCCCGGTATTTTGTTGGTTCTGACCGCGATGCTGTTGCCTTCTGCAGCGCCGCTGATCGGCATGTTTTGTCTGGGTAATCTCATTCGCGAATGTGGGGTTGTTGATCGACTCAGCAAGACCGCGCAGAATGAAATGATCAATGTGGTCACTATTTTCCTGGGGCTCGCGGTCGGCTCTAAGCTCAGCGCCGATCAGTTTCTAAGGACCGAAACGCTGGGCATTCTGGTCCTCGGGGCACTTGCTTTCAGTTTCGGAACGGCCTCGGGGGTTCTCATGGCCAAGCTGATGAACGTGATTTCACCCGAAAATAAGGTGAACCCCCTGATTGGTGCAGCGGGCGTTTCGGCGGTGCCGATGTCCGCGCGGGTTGCCAATAAGGTCGGTCAGGAATCCAATCCCCACAATTTCCTCCTCATGCACGCCATGGGCCCAAATGTGGCGGGGGTCATTGGTTCGGCGGTCGCGGCGGGTGTCCTGCTCGCGTTGGTCCAATAGGCGCTGTGTTAACCCCCGATAGGATCATGACGGGCCCTCAAGGGCCCGTCGCCCTGTCAGGGCCTTGGGAAAAAGACGCCGCTCTCTTGAACTTTAAGTCGGCGGTCTCGTGAAGGTCTTACACGTTGAAGGGGGGAGAAACCTCTATGGCGGGGCCCATCAGATCCTATTGCTCATGAGGGGGCTTCAACTGCGGGGCATTCAAAACATTCTCGTCTGCCGAATGGGGAGTGCGCTCGCGGTCGCTGCCGCGCCGTTCGGGGAGGTGATCAGCTTGCCGATGGCGGGGGATCTCGATGTTGGACTCATTCACCGGTTGTATCGAGTGATCCGAAGGGTCTCTCCCGATGTCGTTCATTTGCACAGCCGAATCGGGGCCGACGTCATGGGGGGTATCGCCTGTCGACTGGCCGGCGTCCCGGTGGTTCATTCAAGGCGACAGGATAATCCTGAGAGCCGCCTGGCCGTGGCGCTCAAATACCGGCTTCATGATCGGGTGGTTGCCATCTCAAAGGCGATTGGTGAGGTGCTTCTGAGTGAAGGCCTTCCAAGGACAAAGCTGGCCTTGGTTCCTGATGCCATTGAGATTACCCCCTGGGTTGAACATCCCGAGCGGTCTTGGCTTAGGAACACCTTTTCACTCCCCGAAGGGAGTTTGGTGATCGGGGTCATCGCCCAGTTGATTCCGAGAAAAGGGCATCACCTCTTGATAGAGGCGATGCCGCTGATTCTGAGGCATTGCCCCCATGTTCAGGTTCTTTTCTTTGGCCGGGGACCCCTAGAATCCTCCTTAAAGGCCATGATAAGAGACCGGGATCTAAGTGATCGTGTCGCCCTCGAAGGCTTTAGGGATGATCTTCAACGAATTCTCCCGTGCTTGGATCTGGTGGTTCATCCCGCCTTGATGGAGGGGATGGGGGTGTCATTGCTGCAAGCGTCTTGTGCCGGGGTCCCGATCGTTGCCTCAAGGGTTGGCGGGATTCCCGAGGCGGTCCAAGAGGGTGTGACCGGCTGCTTGGTTCCCCCCAATGATGTTTCGGCGCTAGCCGAGGCCATTGTTGAGCTCCTAAAGTCGCCTGACAGGCGGAGGGCGATGGGTCTTTCAGGGCGGCAATGGGTCGAAAACTATTTTTCTGAAGAGCGTATGGTTGAAGGCAACCTAGCGGTCTATCAAGCGCTGCTCGGTCGATCTCAGTAACCCCCCTGTTTTTGCTTAAAGCAACCCATTGAGGCTTGGATAACGGGTTTTGAGGTGAGTGCTGAATGATTCGATCGCTTCGGGGTTTCGATTCTTTCTTTCGATCGCTACGGGAATATCCGCGAGAACCTCGAGGGGGCTTGCTGATAGAAAAAGGATCCTGTCGCCGATTTCAATGGCCTCACGGAGGTCGTGGGTCACAAAGATAACCGTGTGCGCTCGTGCCTCCCAAAGCTTGACCAACCAGGTCCGAAGGCGTCGTGCTGTTGGGGCATCGAGGGAGACCAGCGGCTCGTCCATGAGGAGGAGGTCGGGATCGATAGCAAAGGCCCGGACCAGCGAGACGCGCCGGTTCATGCCCACCGAGAGCGTGTTTGGGTATTGATCCGCCACCTCGTTGAGACCGACGGTGTCGATGAAGCGGTTGATTTTGTTGGGGTTCATTCCCGCCGGCAGGGCCAGGCTCAGATTGTCGCGTACGGTTCGCCACGGGAGGAGACGAGGCTCTTGAAAGGCATAGCCAATTCGAAGCACCCTCGGATCCCGTTGACTGATCTCGATGTCACCCGAGTAGTCTCGATCCAAGCCGGCAATGAGTTGGAGTAAGGTGGTTTTGCCGCAGCCTGAAGGCCCTAAAAGGCAGACGAATTCACCAGATTCGACGGTTAAATTAAGGTCGTCAATGACCGGTCCCCGGCCATGATCTTTATGAAGGTTTTGAATCCTGAGGGCGGTCACCGTCGCCACCGCTGCGCTTTAAGGTCCAAAGGGACCAGGATGGTCCATTCCATCAACTGCACGATGACGATGAAGGCCAGAGAGTAAGCGAGGATGCTGGCAACATCAAATGTTTGAAAGAAAAGATGCAACTGGTAGCCCATGCCGTTACTGCGGCCGAGGAGTTCAACCACCAGAATGATCTTCCAAATCAGAGCGAGGCCGGTGCGGCCTGCCGTCATGATGTAGGGAAATAGCTGGGGCCAGAGGACATGTTGAAGGGTTTTGACGGGGCCAAATCGATAAACTTCCGCCATTTCCAGAAGATCTTGCCGAAGGTGGCGAGCCCCTTCTCGAACGGTGACGATGACCTGGGGCAATTTGTTGACGACCACCGCCAAGATAGCGGCAAACTCCCCAAGGCCAAACCAGACATAGCAGAGAATGATGGTCACCAATGCGGGGATATTTAACGCGATGACCAGCCAAGTGCTAAAAAACTGGTCCAGCCGAGGGGTCCTTCCAAGGGCAATGCCGATCGCCGTCCCCAGGATCATAGAAATCAAGAAACTGACGATCAGTCGAGCCAGTGTCATTCCGAGATGGTGCGGCAGACGACCTGAGACCGACTCTTGCCAGAGGACTTCGATTACTCTCATGGGTGTCGGGAGGAGTGGCGATGCCTCTTGAACAGCGATCAGTTGCCAAAGGAGGGCCAGCAGTAGGATCGAACCGATTGCGATGAGGCCCTGGTGGATCTTTGCATGCCCAACTGCGGGTGTGTTGGTCATGGTGGATTCGCACTCGTGGCGACAGCGAGTGTGCCAAGGTATCCTTGCTCCCGCTCATCCAGTGCTGCAAGAAGGGTCGGCAGAATCTGATAGCTGAGGATTGCTGGATCGTGGCCCCGAGGTTCAATCGTGACCTTGAAATAGTTGGGTGTATAGCCTGAGAGGAGGGTCTTATCGCCCTCTCGGCGGACCCCTTCAAAGAGAACCGGTTGATATCGGCCCATCCCGCTCGTCAGCGCTGCCTTCTTCTGCTCCGCGGCGAGGGCGTGGAGGGCCAGGCTCCGTTCCTTTTTAACCAGCCCCGGGACCGGGTCCTTCATCTCGGCGGCGGGTGTCCCTGGGCGTGGCGAAAAGGTGAAGATATGAAGGTCGCCAAACGCCACTTCCTCGACAAAGCGAAGCGTTTCCTGCCATTCGATGTCGGTTTCGCCGGGGAAGCCAACGATCAGATCCGAGGTGATGTTGATCCCAGGGATATGGTGACGAAGTCTGTTGACGAGGTCGCGGTAATCTGCCTGACGGCCACGGCGGGCCATTCGACGCAAGACGGTATCAGAGCCTGATTGTAAAGGCAGGTGGAGATGCGGCATCAGCCTTGGGTGTTGAAAGAGCTCGATGAAGTCATCGCCGATGTCCCAGGGTTCAAGAGACCCTAACCTAATTCGAGGAATCCTAGTGCCTTCAAGAACCCTTTCGATCAGTTGGGCCAAACGGCTATGGATCTCGCCGCCGTAGCCACCTAAATGAACGCCGGTGAGGACCGCCTCCTGAATGCCCTCTGCATGCAGTTGATTGATCTCCTGAACCACCTCATCAGCCGGCCGGCTTCGCTCCTCCCCCCGGGCGACCGTTACGATGCAGTAGGTACAGCGGTAACGGCAGCCATCCTGAACCTTGATGAAGGCCCGGTGTCGACCGAGCCTAAAGAGGGCGGATTCGCCGGGCAAGGTTGCGCTGGAGGGCATATTTTCAAGACTCAGCGCTTGGCTGGTGATGTCGATGAGACGCTGCTTTTCTTGATTGCTGATGACCAGGTCGACCCCGAGACTTTCGGCTTCTGAGGGATTGAGGCTGGCGTAACAGCCGGTGAGGACAATCTTGGCGCCTGGGTTTTCACGGGCGGCTTTTCGGACCTGATGGCGCGACTTCCTGACGGCATCTTGGGTGACGGCGCAGGAATTAAAAACAATCAGATCGGCCGAGTCGTTCGCATCGACGAGGTCGTGTCCCTTCGCCTTGAAATCCCGCGCCCAGGTTTCAAGCTCCGCTTCGTTCAGTCGACATCCTAGCGTTTTGAGCTGGATCCTCATGAGGAGATCACGGTCTTTGAACGCTTTATGAACGGATGGATTTCAGCCCAAGGACATCCTGCATGTCATAGAGGCCTGGAGGTTGGTCTTTCAGCCACTGGGCAGCCCGCATCGCGCCCTTTGCAAAGGTCATCCGGCTGGAGGCGTGGTGAGTGATTTCGACCCGTTCACCTTCATCGGCAAACATCACGGTATGGTCGCCAACGATATCCCCTGCCCGAATGACCGAGAAACCAATGCTATTGGGATCCCGCTCTCCGGTATGGCCTTCCCGGCCCCAGACTGCAGAGTCTGAGAGATTGCGGCCGAGGGCATGAGCAACCACTTCACCCATTTGAAGTGCTGTCCCCGAGGGGGCATCGACCTTGTGACGGTGATGCGCTTCGATAATTTCAATATCGGTATCCTGGCCGATCACCCGTGCTGCAATGTCAAGCAGTTTGAGGCAGAGGTTGACGCCGACGCTCATGTTGGGTGCCAGCATGATCGGCACCTTTTGGGCGGTGGTGGTGATCGTTTTCCGTTCATCGGTCGAAAATCCGGTGGTGCCGATCACCATTCGACTGCCGTATTCGGCGCAGAGGGCCAAGGCTTTGAGAGAGGGCTCAGGTCGGGTGAAATCAATCAGGACATCGACGGACTCGATGGCAGACTTCAGATCATCGCTGACCAGAACACCGATTGGATCAAGGCCGACCAGGGTTCCTGCATCCTGCCCGAGCTTGGGACTGCCGGCATGCTCGATCGCAGCGGTCAGTTGCAGATGCTCGGTCTTAAGGCAGGCGGTGATCAGCGCGTGACCCATGCGCCCGGCGGCGCCGTTGATGCCAATTCGTATCATGTCATGAGTGTCCGGGTAAGTGGCAGAGGGCGCCCCTGTGAAGGGGGGCATCCCATCCGCCTAGAGGCCTATCTTATCGAAAAACTGCTTGACGCCATCGAGCCAGCCATGGGCTTGGGGGCTGTGCTTGCTGCCCCCACCGGTCAGTGATTCCTCTAGCTGGCGAATCAAATCAATCTGCTCCTTGCTGAGATGGACCGGGGTCTCAAGACGAACCCGACACAACAGGTCGCCCACCGCGCCTCCCCGAACCGGCTTGACGCCCTTTCCGGTTAAACGGAAGAGGCGACCGGTCTGGGTTTCCTGGGGGATCTTCAAGGCCACTTTGCCGGAGAGGGTTGGGACTTCCACGTCACCCCCGATCGCCGCGGTCGGAAAGCTGATGGGAACCTCGCAGTAGAGATTGGCGCCGTCCCGGGTAAAAATCGGGTGGTCCTTGACGTTGACTTGGACATAAAGATCACCCGCCCCGGCTCCGGTTTCACCGGCTTCACCTTCCCCCGCTAGACGAATCCGATCGCCCGTATCGACGCCCGCCGGAATCTTGACTGAAAGAGTCTTGGTTTCCTGAATACGGCCCTGGCCATGGCAGCTTCGGCAGGGGTCCTTGATCTGTTTGCCCGCGCCGCGGCAGGTCGGACAGGTTTGTTGAACGCTAAAGAAACCCTGCTGCATGCGGACCGCGCCGTGACCTTGACAGGTTGCACAGGTCGTGACTTTCGAGCCTTTGGTGGCGCCAGAGCCATCGCAGGGTTTGCAGCTGACCAGGGTCGGGATGGGTATCTTGACTTCGGTTCCAGCCACCGCCTCCTCGAGGGTGATCTCAAGGTTGTAGCGAAGATCGGACCCTCGTTGTGGACCACCGCGTCCACGTGAGCCGCCACCGCCGAAAATGTCACCAAAGACATCGCCGAAGATATCGCTGAAGTTGGCGCCGCCGTGGCCACCACCCATGGAGGGATCGACGCCAGCATGACCAAACTGGTCATAGGCGGCTCGCTTTTTGGGGTCTGAGAGGATATCGTTGGCTTCCTTGACCTTTTTGAACTGTTCCTCAGCCTCCGCATTATCCTGGTTGCGATCGGGATGGTACTTCATCGCCAGGCGGCGGAAGCTCTTTTTGATCTCGTCGTCGCTCGCATTGCGGGCGACGCCTAGCAGTTGGTAATAGTCTTCTTTCGCCATAACGCACAATGCCGCATTCAAGAATGCGGCTTAATCGGGAGTGAATGGGGCGGGGAGCCATAAGGCCCCCCCGCGTCAGAGTGCTTCCTCAGAGCAGTTTACTTCTTATCGTCCTTGACCTCTTCAAATTCCGCATCGACGATATCTTCGGCTTCGGCGCCCTGATGGCTACTATCGTCCGCCGTGTCACCGGCGGCCATCCCTTCGGCGCCCTTTTGGGCGTAAAGGCGCTCGGCCAGTTTCTGAGAAGCCTCGCTGAGATGCTGAGTCTTCTGCTCAATGAGCTCCTTGTCATCGCCACTCATAGCCTCTTTCAGTGCTTCAATGGCGGTTTCGATCTGGCTCTTTTCAGAGGCCTCGATCCCATCGCCAAGCTCGCTCACCGTCTTCTGAGCGGCATGAATCAGGCTGTCGGCCTGGTTTCTGGCCTGAACCAGCTCATGGAGCTTTTTATCTTCTTCGGCATGAAGCTCAGCATCCTGCACCATCCGTTTGATTTCTTCATCGCTCAGGCCGCTCGAGGCGGTGATCCGGATGGACTGTTCCTTTTGGGTGGCCTTGTCCTTCGCCGAGACATGAAGGATGCCGTTGGCATCAATGTCGAAAGTGACTTCAATTTGAGGCATGCCTCTCGGGGATGGGGGGATGTCAGCAAGGTCAAAACGACCGAGCGATTTATTGTCCTTGGACATTTCACGTTCCCCCTGGAGGACGTGGATGGTCACCGCAGTTTGATTGTCGTCAGCCGTCGAGAATACCTGCCCGGTCTTGGTTGGGATCGTGGTGTTCTTTTCGATCAACTTAGTCATGACACCGCCCAAGGTTTCAATGCCGAGTGATAGCGGGGTGACATCGAGCAGGAGAACATCCTTGACCTGGCCCCCGAGAACACCACCCTGAATAGCGGCGCCAAGGGCAACAGCTTCATCCGGATTGACGTCTTTTCGAGGCTCCTTGCCAAAGATCTCGGTCACGATTTCTTGCACCTTCGGCATGCGGCTCTGGCCGCCGACCAGAATGATCTCATCAATCTCGCTGGCCTTAAGCCCGGAGTCCTTGATGGCGGTGTCACAGGGGCCGCGTGTTCTAAAGACCAGATCCTCGACCAGGGATTCCAGTTTGGCACGGGTCAATTTGAGGTTAAGATGCTTCGGGCCGCTGGCATCGGCGGTCACATAAGGAAGATTGATATCGGTCTGCTGGCTTGATGACAACTCGATCTTTGCTTTTTCAGCCGCTTCCTTGAGGCGCTGCAGCGCCAAGGGATCGCTGTGAAGGTCGATGCCGCTTTCCTTCTTGAATTCATCGCAGAGCCAGTCGATGATCCGAAGATCAAAGTCTTCGCCACCGAGATGGGTGTCCCCGTTGGTGGAGAGAACTTCAAACTGATGTTCGCCATCGACTTCGGCAATCTCGATGATGGACACGTCGAAGGTGCCGCCACCAAGGTCATAAACGGCCACCTTCATGTCGCCCTGTTTACGATCGAGACCGAAGGCCATGGCGGCCGCGGTCGGCTCGTTGATGATTCGCTTGACCTCAAGACCCGCAATGCGGCCTGCGTCTTTGGTGGCCTGACGCTGTGAATCGTTGAAATACGCCGGAACCGTGATGACGGCTTCGGTAATTTCCTCGCCGAGGAACGCTTCCGCGTCCTTCTTGAGTTTCATGAGAACGCGCGCTGAAACCTCAGGCGGTGCCATCTTCTTGCCGTTGACTTCGATCCAGGCATCGCCGTTATCAGCGCCCACAATGTCGAATGGGACCAGGTGAAGGTCCTTCTGAACCTCCGCATCTTTGAAGCGGCGTCCAATGAGCCGCTTGACGGCATAGAGCGTGTTCTTGGGGTTGGTAATGGCCTGGCGCTTGGCCGACTGCCCGACCAAAACTTCATTGTCCGGCGTAAAGGCCACAATGGAAGGTGTTGTGCGAGCCCCTTCCGAATTCTCAATGACGCGGGGTTTGCCGGCTTCTAGGATGGCAACGCAGGAATTAGTGGTACCGAGGTCGATGCCGATGATTCTTGACATGAAATACTTCTCCAAAAAATGAACGAATACGGGGTTCCCTGAGGGCTGAGGCGGATGTGGGGAACCCTAGAGGGAATTTCAAGAGGCCCCTGATGATCCGATGTCTTGGGCAACCACCACCATCGCCGGCCTTAAGAGGCGATCGCTGAGGAGGTAACCTTTCTGATAGACCTTGAGGACCGTGTTAGGCTCTGCCTCGTCGGTGGGTTGCATTGCCATCGCTTGATGCCATTCGGGGTTGAATTTTTCGCCCTCGGGATCCACCTGAACGACGTTGAATTTCTCAAGGCTCGAGTGCAGTTGCTTGAGGGTCAGCTCCATCCCTTCCCGCAGCTTTTGAACTTCCGGGCTTCCGGCTGTCTCAACACTCAAGCCAAGCTCCAGGCTATCGGCGACGGGCAGTAATTCTCGAGCAAATTTCTCGATGCCGAATTTATGGGCGTTCTGGAGATCCTTTTCTGAACGACGCTTAATGTTTTCAAGATCGGCCTGGGATCTAAGGACTTTGTCCCAGTTGTCCTGTGCCTTTTGTTCGGCCTCTGCCAGTGCTTCGGCCCATTGTTCAGGGGTTCTGGTTTCCAAGGTCGTTTCAAGGTCCGGCGTTGCTGCTGGGGCTTCGCTGTCCTCGGGCAATACATCGTCATGGCTCATGTCGAGCGGCTCCTAGAAAATAATGATGGGTAAAGGAATACACCAGCCTTAGGCTGACTGGTCGTTCAGGTTAAAGTGGGGGCAGTGTTTTGTGATTCAAGGCGGCGCCGACCAATTTGGCCGTGAGGTCGACTAATGGGATGATCCTTTCATAGGCCATTCGGGTCGGACCTATTACCCCAAGAACGCCCACGGCCTGGTCGTTAATCGAGTAGGCCGAGGTCACCAGACTCCAATGGTCGAGCCCCTTATGGCCTGATTCTTCGCCGATAAAGATCTGAACGCCTGGGGACTCGATGCAGCGATCCATCAGTTGGATCATGTCCTCTTGTTGATGGAGGGTCTCAAAGAGGCTGCGGAAGGGTTCGAGGTTGTCGATCTCAGAAAAGTCCATGAGATTGATCTCGCCTCTGATCAAAACGGGATCTCGCCGTTCACCCTGAGGATCGAGGGCTAATTGAGCGATGGCTGCGGCATCAATGAGCTCTTGACTGAGCCGTTCTCGGGTCTCACTGACTTCACGAACAAGCGTTTCTCGCACCCGCCGAATGTCTTTTCCGGCGAACCGGTTGTTTAGAAAATTGGCTGCGGCCTGTAATTCCAAGGCGCTATAGTCTCTTGGCGCCAAAATGATCTTGTTATGGATTTCCTGCTGGCCAGAAATCAATATCACCAGAAGCCGGCCTTCCGACAGGGGCAAAAACTCAATGTGGTTAAAGGCGCTCGACTCCCGCTTGGGAAGGCTCACCACCCCGGCCATGTGGGTTGCCTCAGAGAGGAGTCTTGAGGCGGTTTCTAAAAGATCGCCGGAGGATTCCTGATGGCCAAGATCGTCTCTGATCTGGCGAATGACCTGATCATTCAATGGCTTGACGGTCAGCAGGCTGTCGATGAAAAGTCGGTAGCCGGATACCGTGGGCATTCGGCCCGCGGAGGTGTGGGGAGCGGTGATGAAGCCCAGCTCCTCAAGGTCTGACATCACATTACGGATGGTTGCTGGGCTGAGATTGAGACCGGCTTCTCGGGCCAGCGCTCTCGATCCGACGGGTTGACCCTCATGGATGTAGCGCTCGACCAACACCTTCAGGAGATGTTGGGCGCGCTCATTCAAGGGGGGAAGCTTGGGCACAATGGTTTGGTGAGGGCGAGCGATTAGCAGTCTTTGAAGTAGAGTGCCAAAAACTAGCAATCCCTTGATAAAGTGTCAAGAAATTCATAGAACGATGTCGGGAGCAAAAGCTTTGTCTGGCTCTATAAAGCCGCCTGGAGAGGCTTCTTCCGCGGGTGAAAAGGTCAGGTCTCATGAGCCCAACTTAATGCTTCCGCGTCGATGCCACCTGGTCTGATGATCCTGAGGCCAAACGAAAGGGGAGGGCAGGGAGCATAAGGACGCCCATTCCTATCGATGGTCGTCTTAAAAGGGGGACTCCTCTTCAGTGCCCGGAGACGGATCTTTGGCGGGGCCCGACGTGCCAAGGGGACCCTTGAATTCTCTGGCCACAACGTGACCCAAAAGTGGCCCTACCGATGCAGGTTTTGATGAAATCCGCCGAAAAATAGAATATAAATCCGAATGGCGCACAGGAACGGTCCGTTTCACTGCCCTCGGCGCCGTCGAACCTTATGTCTGATGGCGGGGGCTATGAGACTGTCTTTCGATGCAACGCGAACCGATGCCGCCCTGTTAAGATCCAAAAGGATTTAGGAGAGATCATGCCGAGTAAGATACATGGCCTACCGTCAACATGATTGGCGAGGATTCCAAAGTTCGGAGCGATGCTGATGGGCATCAGTGACGATTCACCGGCGGGCTGGGACCGTCTCAGGCGACAGGCAGAGGCATGAATCACGCAATCAAATTTAGAGCAGCGGCACTCATCGCGAAGCCCGATGCCGAGCGAGTCGGAGAGACCCTGAAAGTCTTGTATCAGCATCTCGAGGCGCGCGGTGTCAGGGTCGTTGTTGAAGACGAATCGCGACGATTTCTCAAAGAGGTGGATCCTGAAGTCGCCAGCATACCGGTGTTGGCTGAACGCTGTGACTTTGCCATTGTCATTGGCGGGGATGGTACTTTTCTTTCGGCCGCAAGGGCGCTCGCGCCCTTTGATATCCCTTTGGTTGGAGTCAATCTTGGCCGCCTTGGATTTTTGGTGGATATTTCTCCTCAGCACCTGACGCAGCGGATTGATGAAATCCTTGGCGGGCGGTTTGTCGAGGAGCGTCGTTTGCTGCTGGTGGCCAGTCTCATTCGGGGTGACGAGGTGATTTTTCAGCAGCCGGCCATTAATGATGTGGTCGTTCATCGCTCAAACGCGAGCAGCATGATCGAGATCATGACCCATATCGATGGCGTCTTTTTGAATTCGCAGCGCTCTGATGGGCTCATCGTCTCCACACCAACCGGCTCCACAGCTTACGCGCTCTCCGCAGGTGGGCCTATTCTTTCGCCAAGCCTAAGAGCCCTTGTGTTGGCTCCGATCAATCCCCATACCCTGACTAATCGCCCGATTGTTGTGGATAGTGAGAGTGTTGTAGAGATCTCATTCCAGGCCGGTAGGCCATTCGGCGCACAATTGGTTTGTGACAATGTCTCGAGTCCTGCACTGAGGGCTGGGGATAAAGTCGAGATCCGTAAAGACGCTAAGTCTTTCAGGATTCTTCACCCGGAGGGGTATGACTTTTTTGAGATTCTAAGAGCCAAGCTGAATTGGAGTTCAGGTTTGAGGGTCTGACCATGCTGAGGGAGTTGACGATTAAGGATCTGGCGGTGGTGAAGTCTCTCCATCTCACCTTTGAATCTGGTTTGACCGTGCTGACCGGTGAAACGGGGGCTGGAAAGTCTATTTTGCTGACGGCATTGGGGTTGGCGCTCGGTGATCGGGCTGATCCTGGCTTTATTCGTGGCGGGGCCCCAAGAGCTGAGATTGCGCTCCGGTTTGATCTTGATGATTGCCCAAGGGCTCAAGCTTGGCTTGAAGAGCAGGCCCTTCTCGATGAGGAGGGTTGTCTGATCCGGCGGGTGATCTCCAGTGATGGCCGATCGAAAGCGTTTGTGAATGGATCGCCGGTCACGCTTCAATCACTTCAGGAATTAGGTCAGGGGCTCCTTGAAATTCATGGACAGCATGCCCATGTCCTCTTAGTGAAAGGTCAGGAGCAGCGGCGTCTTCTGGATGCTGCGGCAGGCAACAGCGAGCTTCTGCGGGAGTTATCGGCTCTGTACCATGAACTGAGGGAAGTGAAGGCACGACTTGAAGCAGCGCATGCGCAGCAACATGACCAAGCCGCCCGCCTTGATCTTTTGACGTTTCAGCTGGATGAGCTTCAGCTGGCGCGAATGGACCTGCTCGATTATGACGCCTTGGTCGAAGATCATGGTCGTCAGGCGTATGCCGAGCGTATTCTGGAGGTGGGCCAGCGGGAGCTTGATAATCTTTATGAGGATGAGGCGTCTTCGGTGACGAAACGGCTGGCGCGGGCGATTCATGGCCTAGGCGACATTGGTCGGGTCGCCCCGGAGTATCAGGACTTGGTGAAATCCCTTGAGGAGGCTGCGGCCGGTATCAAGGAGGCGGCCTCTGATCTTCGACGGCTGTTGTCGCGGCAGGAGGCGGATCCAAGACAGTTGGCCCTGTTGGAAGAGCGGCTTGCCGATGTTCATCGTTTGGCTCGAAAACATCAGGTTCGGCCGGAGGCACTCAGGGAACATGTCGCGGTTCTCGAGGCTGAGCGGGCGGTGCTGATGGACGGCGGTGCCAGCCATGCCCAATGGGAGGTGATGCGACAAGATCTTGAGGTGGCCTACCGGGAACAGGCGGCTCATCTGTCGCGCCGGCGCAAGGAGGCCGCTCGCCTCTTGGAGGAAAAAATCCAGGGTCTGGTGGCCGAACTGGGTATGCCGAAGGCTCGGCTTCGGATCGAGGTCGTCCCCGATGAAGAGGCCGAACCGAGTCTCTTTGGGCAGGATCAGGTGGAGTTTTTGGTCAGCGCTAACCCGGGATTACCCCTTAAGCCGCTGGCTCGTGTGGCTTCAGGGGGCGAATTATCCAGGATCAGTCTTGCGATTCAGGTCGCGCTGACCGGAGAAAAAGGAACCCCAACGATGATCTTTGACGAGGTCGATAGTGGGATTGGTGGTGGGGTGGCGGAGGTGGTGGGGCAGAAATTGCGATTACTCGGTGGAGAGCGCCAAATATTTTCTGTGACCCACTTGCCGCAGGTGGCCGCTCAAGGCCATCAGCACCTCTTGGTTGAAAAGGGGGTCGAAGGCGAAGTGACTCAAAGCAAGGTCCGCCTTCTTGAGGGAGGCGGCCGGGTTCAGGAAATTGCAAGAATGCTTGGGGGGCTGGTGATCACGCCGCAGACGCTGGCTCATGCCGAAGAAATGCTGTTGCTGGCGGGTGGGGTTGCTCCGATGGTCATGCGCTGATTGACCGAGGGTGAGAAGTCCCCGGGATGTGAGAGCGGGCTGATCCTGTTAGTATGATGTGTCTGATGTAATGGGGCTAATTTGCCCAAAGAGGGACTGATATCGTGAATGACATGCTAAAGAATGTGGTCTTGTGGGTGGTCGTGGCCGTGGTGCTGATGTCGATGTTCAACAACCTCGGCAACCGGCGCTCCATGGATGCTGGCATGTCCTATTCTCAGTTCATCCAGTCGGTGAGGGATGGGCAAATTAAGCAGGTTATGATTGATGGGCTGCAGCTTCGGGGTATCACCGCGAACGGCGAGAAGTTTTCGACCTACGCGCCCCCGAATGATCCCCATATGGTGGATGACCTGATCGAAAATCATGTCGATATCAAGGTCGATCCTCCCGAATCTGAATCCTTCCTGATGCAGATTTTTATTTCCTGGTTCCCGATGCTGCTGTTGATCGGTGTTTGGGTTTTTTTCATGCGCCAGATGCAGGGCGGCGGCGGTGGCCGCGGTGCTATGTCGTTCGGGAAAAGCAAAGCCCGTTTGATTGAGGAAGACCAGATCAAGGTGACGTTTGCCGATGTAGCCGGGGTTGAGGAGGCGAAGGAAGACGTTCAGGAAATGGTCGACTTCCTAAAAGACCCAGGCAAGTTCCAGAAGCTCGGCGGCAAAATTCCGAGAGGGGCCTTGATGGTAGGCCCTCCAGGCACGGGTAAGACCCTACTGGCCAAGGCGATCGCGGGTGAGGCGAAGGTGCCTTTTTTCTCGATCTCAGGTTCTGACTTTGTTGAAATGTTTGTCGGTGTTGGAGCCTCGAGGGTCCGCGACATGTTTGAGCAGGCGAAGAAAAGCGCACCCTGCATCATCTTTATTGATGAAATTGACGCGGTGGGCCGTCATCGGGGTGCCGGTCTTGGTGGTGGACATGATGAGCGTGAACAAACCCTAAATCAGTTGCTGGTGGAAATGGACGGCTTTGAGGGAACGGAAGGGATCATCGTGGTGGCAGCGACCAATCGTCCCGATGTCCTTGATCCTGCTCTTTTGCGTCCAGGCCGCTTTGACCGTCAGGTGATGGTCGGACTTCCAGATGTTCGTGGCCGTGAACAGATTCTCAAGGTCCATATGAAGCGGGTGCCCTTGGCGGGTGACGTAGAAGTGTCGTTTCTCGCTCGGGGAACGCCTGGGTTCTCCGGCGCTGATCTGGCCAATCTGGTCAATGAGGCGGCCCTTTTTGCTGCCCGGACCAACAAGCGACAGGTTGAGATGGGGGATTTTGAAAAGGCTAAGGATAAGATCCTCATGGGGGCCGAAAGACGGTCGATGGTCATGAGCGAGGACGAAAAGCGGCTGACCGCTTTTCACGAGGCGGGCCATGCCATTGTGGGCCGCCTGGTCCCTGATCATGATCCCGTCTACAAGGTCAGCATCATGCCGCGTGGCCGGGCGCTGGGCATCACCATGTTCTTGCCGGAACGCGATCAGTACAGCGCTAGCCTTGAGAAACTGGAAAGTCAGATTTCAAGTCTCTTTGGGGGTCGCATCGCAGAGGAGCTCATCTTTGGCCGCAAAAAGGTCACCACGGGTGCTCAAAATGATATTGAGCGCGCGACGAACCTTGCGCGCAACATGGTGACCCGTTGGGGTTTGTCGGAGCGACTGGGTCCCCTGGCCTACAGTGAGGAAGAGGGTGAAGTGTTCCTCGGGCGGTCGGTGACCAAGCACAAGAGTGTCTCTGAGGAGACCTCTCATCTGATTGATGAGGAGATTCGTTCGTTCATCGATCGAAACTATGCGCGCAGCGAAACCATTTTGAAGGAGAATCTCGATAAGCTGCACCTCATGGCTGATGCCCTGATCAAGTATGAGACGATCGATCACTTCCAGATCGATGACATCATGTCTGGGAAGGCGCCGCGACCGCCTCAAAACTGGGATGAGACTCCTCCCAGCGATGGATCAGGGGTCAAGGGCTCTGAAGAGCCTCTGACCGATGCAGAGTCCAAGGACAATCTGGGGAAAGCCGCCGAACAGCACTAGGCCTCGGGGGGATCGAAGTGATTCAAGCCCCTGCATCGCAGGGGCTTGTTGTTTGGGGCATATCGACCGGATGCCTCGGGGTTAGAAGGGGGAAGGGATGAGTCGGGCATATTTTGGAACAGATGGGATCCGTGGGAAGGTGGGGACCTATCCCATCACGGCTGATTTTGTTTTGAAGCTGGGTTGGGCGGCCGGCCGGGTCTTTTCGAGGGGTCGTAAGGATCCTGTGGTCCTGATCGGCAAGGACACGAGGATCTCTGGGTATATGTTTGAATCGGCGCTTGAAGCCGGCTTGTCTGCGGCGGGTGTTAATACCCAGCTCATGGGGCCGATGCCGACGCCGGCCATTTCCTATCTGACAAGGACCTTTCGTGCCGATGCCGGGATTGTCATCAGCGCCTCCCACAATCCCTACTTCGATAATGGGATCAAGTTTTTTGGGCCGGATGGTCTGAAGCTTTCAGATGCCATCGAGCATGAAATCGAGGCAGAAATTGATGAGCCGATGACGACGGTGGATTCAGCACGGATCGGCAAGGCAACCCGATTGATGGACGCTGCCGGTCGTTATATCGAATTTTGTAAAAGCACGATAGCCTCGCAGATGCAGTTGGGTGGGGTCAAGGTCGTCGTCGATTGTGCCCATGGTTCGACTTACCATATCGCACCGCATGTGCTCGCTGAGCTGGGTGCGACCGTGGTCTCGATGGGGGTTTCACCAAATGGGTTCAACATCAATGAAGGGGTTGGTGCGACCAAGCCCGAAGCGCTGGCGAGGACCGTTCTGGATGAAGGTGCCGATATCGGCATTGCTCTCGATGGGGATGGGGATCGCCTGATACTCGTTGACCATGAAGGAACGATCGTTGATGGCGATGAGATCCTTTTTATTATCGCCTCGGCCCGTCGGGCCCAAGGCGAACTGAGGGGGCCAGTGGTCGGGACGCTGATGACGAATCTCGGTCTTGAGCATGCCCTGGCCCCTTTTGGCGTCGAGCTGAAGCGGGCGTCTGTCGGTGACCGCTATGTCATGGAAATGATGCTAGCGCATGACAGTACCCTCGGCGGCGAGAGCTCGGGGCACATCATTTGCCGAGATCGTATTCCGACCGGCGATGGCATTGTGGCTGCGCTGCAGGTGATGGAGGCCATGCGCGCTTCAGAGAAAAGTCTTAAGGATTTGCGGTGTGGTATGGATAAATATCCTCAAACCCTTGTCAATGTGAGGACCAGGGAGCGAGTGAACCCAAACCAGATGGAGTCCGTTCTGGCCTTGAAGGCGGAAGTGGAGCGTGAGCTCGGTGGTCAGGGTCGGGTTCTCTTAAGATCATCCGGTACCGAGCCGCTAGTCAGAGTCATGGTGGAGGGAGCCGATGGCGACAAGGTGAAGCAGCTTGCCGAGCGCCTGGCGGATGCGGTCAGAGACGCTCTCGAGGAATAGTTCCCGGAATCTCGAAAATCTTGGGGCAACAGACTGATTACTCATGGGTCAATGGCGGGGGTTCTGGAGATTTGATTAAATAATCACCAGAAAAACAATCACATTAGGTTGGAAGCCTAAACAATAATGGAGAAATCGGATGTCTAAAGGGCAAAACTTGCAGGATCCGTTCCTGAATGCGTTGAGAAAGGAGCATGTTCCCGTCTCCATTTATCTGGTCAATGGGATCAAGCTACAGGGTAAGGTTGATTCCT
>CAILMG010000116.1 GCA_903835265.1 uncultured Methylococcus sp. | reverse complement strand
CCCCCCACCAAAAAGTCTCATCCTGATCAACTAAAGTGGCGTTTCAAGCGTTAATATCGTTGTCATTCATTCATCGAGACCCTTATGAAGGCTTCAAGACGATCCCATGACAGCCAAGGGCGAGGGCTGTCATGGCTTATATTATGGACCCTCGCACTGACCGTTTCAGCGGCCGAAGCTCCCATACCCGAAGGACCTTGGGAGGGCTTTCCAAGAACCCAGCCAGAGATCCGGTATGAATCTGATATCGGTGCCAATAAGGATTATGTTTTTGGTGTCACCAAGTCATTTCCGCCCTACAAGGACCCGGATCGCGCTGAAGTTGAAGATTTAAAGAGCCCTCTCGACAACCCCGCTTTCAGCAGTTACAACCTGATCGTCATCGTCAATAAGTCCACGCACCCGCTGTGGGGTCCTGGTCAAACCCTGAGGGTTTACCAGCGGGGTAAGGGACTGCTCTACTATTGGCTCATCTCTTCAGGAGCCAAAGGTCATGAGACCACCTCAGGCTACTTCAGACCGCTGCTGTTTTCCTCGCGCCATTGGTCAGGCAAATACGATGCCCCCATGCTTTGGGCGGTCTTTTTCAATGGCGGGATGGCACTTCATTCTTCGCTTGATCGGGAGTCCATGAGGGAAATGGGCCAAGCAGGCGCCTCGCATGGATGCGTGCATGTCGAGGACTATCGGGCGGAAGAACTCTTCCATTTGGTAGGGCAAAGCGGTTTCGGATCCGTCGATGTGATCGACCGCCATCAAGGCCTAAAGACCGGCGCCAAAGTAGCGTCCTACCGGACACTGATCATCGTCGGCCCAACCCAGCGCTGGGATATAAGAGGCTCCGCTAAAGCCTCCCCCTCTCAACCTAGATCCAAGGCAAAAACACCCGCCACGTCAACCCAAAAGAAGCACCGTGTCGACCCTAAAAAGCCAACGGGTTCAGCACCTCAAAAACGCAAGCATTGAAGATTCAGCAGGCCGCATCGCCAAAGATGGCGAGAACCGGGGCATGATCGGATGGACGCTCAAGCCCTCTTGGGCCTTGATCCACCTGACACGAAAGGCACGCCGACATCAATACCTCCGAAGCAAGGATATGATCAATGCGAAGTCCGAGATTACGGCGAAAACCGTTCATGCGGTAGTCCCACCAGGTATAGGTTTTTTCTGGCTGATCAAAACCGCGGAAGCTGTCGATCAACCCGATACCCAAGAGAGCCTCAAAGGCCGCTCGCTCAGACGCGCTGCAGAGAAGCTTGTTTTCGAAGGCTATGGGGTCATAGACATCCCGATCAGCTGGCGCAATATTGAAATCCCCAAGAACTACGAGATGAGGGTGGCGCTGGCGTTCCCCCTCTAACCATGCCGTGACCTTCTGAAGCCAGTCGAGCTTGTAGGCATACTTCTCAGAGCCGACTTCGCTGCCATTCGGCACATAAAGATTGACAATACGAGACCCACCGAGAGTCGCCGCCAAAATCCTTCGCTGAGGGTCTTCAAGACCAGGAATATCCGTGATGCAGTTTTCAGGCGCTATTCGGGTTACCAAAGCGACCCCGTTATAGGTTTTTTGGCCACTAAAAACCACGTGATAACCCAGAGACTGAAGGGGCTCGAGAGGAAATTGGGCATCCTCCGTCTTGGTCTCCTGGAGCGCTAAAATATCTGGCTGAACGGTCTTAAGCCAATCGAGTACCTGAGGAAGCCGGACCCTCAGGGAATTGACATTCCATGTGGCTATTTTCATTTGGATG
>CAILMG010000115.1 GCA_903835265.1 uncultured Methylococcus sp. | reverse complement strand
GTAAACATTGATCGCTAAATAGGGACTTCCATCTTTAAGATTCTTAAGGATTTGGGGGAAACCCTCCAGCTCACCTCCTTTGAGCTGACCTTCTTCCATATCATCCGTCATGATCAGTCACCGTATATCTTTGAAAATCAACGCCTGGCTGGCTTAGAGCAAAAATAAGGACATGATCTCGCTCTCAAATCGACACGAATCTAAGAGACTTGGAACAACATTCGGGGACTGCAGTGGTGCGAACATCCAAGACTCCAAATGAGGGCGCCCTCATCAAGTCTGTTGCAAGAAACATCAAAGTAGCCGGTTTTTGACTATAAAACGGGAACTCCGTAACATCAGATTATGATCCTTTGACATTCAAGAGGGCTTTATCGCTATGAAAATCGGAACAGAATCAGGTTTTGATCAGGTCTTAGCAGAACATTTTCCAGGGACTATTCCTGTTGAAGATTTCTTCAACCAGACTGCCAAGCTATTGGAGCCCTATGGATTCAATGACGATAATACTCTTGGGATCATTGCAACTTGCCGTGACGAGATTGCCACTCCGCTCGAACGTGCAGTGATTAAATATTGGGGGAGGACCTTCAGTTGCCGGAGTTTAGGTGGTTTTTTATTACTTGGCCAAACGGGCATCAAAACAGGCATTAGTCACGCACCCCTCCTGAAAGGGCGTCGACGATTTGTTTTCTTTGCAATGCCTCACATTGCGATATCCGCTGAAGGTAAGATTGGAGCCATTTATCGCGAAGGCTTTCATGAAGAATCGCACGCTTGTGGCTCAATCGCCGCCGTCGTATCACAGCTCGATTCTGGGCAAATTGATGTTCACATGGACTTTGAAGATCTTGAGCAGTCGTGTGTCCGCCAGAAGCTCATATCGAACATTCATTATGGAGACCGGTTGGATCTCATTGAAGCAACGAAGCTTGCCAGTCGAATTATTCGGAAAGACACTGAGCGACACCTCACGAACCTCGCGAAGTCCCCTGAGTTCGAATATGCCTATTTCACTGGCATTCTGATTCATGGGCCCAACGATATCGATTGGATTTACCCAGGCCGCTCTGAGGTTGTCATACAGGAATTACCCGGTGGCAGGGCGCCCATCATCACCAGTTGACCGGCAAGAGTCGAATTTAAGCATGATGTAAATGGTGGCCTTGATCTGCCAGCAGAAGTTCTTCTGCCTCATGAAGCTGTACAATCAGACCTCCCGCGATCTACTCCTCAAGGAGCGCCCTAATCTTGAGAAAGCAATGAGCTTATTAAACGACATTCTCCATTCGATTCTGAAAAATGACACGTCATCTGTAGAGAGCCCAAAAGAGAAAGGGGAAGTTCTCTTAACCGCGACATTGCTGATGATCGAGAAGGTCGGCGGCATACAAGGCCTAATAGAGAAATTCCATCAATCCGGCTTAGGGGACGTTGTTTCTTCCTGGATCAGTACAGGCCAAAACCAAGCCATCAAGCCAGACGACCTAAGCAAGGCCTTAGGCGCTGAAAATATCCAAATCCTGACCAAGGAGAGTCAGGTTTCTGAGGACCAAGGAGAAGGGATTTTGTCTGTCTTGTTGCCGATGCTCATCGATCAGATGACACCCAACGGACAAATTCCAGAACAGGGGCAAATGATGACGATCGGAAGAACCGTTCTTGAGCGTATGCTCGCTCCAGAAGCCTTGGGGGCAAAGACCAATGCCTGACACCCCAAGCTTGGCTCCGGGGAGAGAGGCTCATGGCGAAGGACGCCTCAGCGGCTAGATGGATCTCAAGGCCAACACAAAAAAATCTGCGGCGACTTTTCTTTGGCGTTGATAAGAAAAGTTGCTTCGGTCTGGGTGGCAATATGACCAGAAAACTACTCGCATTCCTCATCGTGACAACCTTGACCTCATGTGATAACGGACTTTCATCGTCCCAAAAAAGTGCCGCTGAAACACAAGTCTCCGGGCAAGTGATCAGGGATAACAAGCCCATCTTCCAAGCAGACATCGAGGCGACAGACCTTAATGGCCACCCGATAGGGAAGACGCACCTCGATGGCAAGGATCACTTTTCCCTCCGACTGCCCAGCGGGACAATTTACCCCGTCATTTTGTCTGCAACTCCAGAGGGTGAGGCATCCGCGTTGAAAGCTGTTGTGCTGAATGACAAGGTCAGCTCTCAAGAAATCAGCACCATGACCACCATACTGCTTGACCAGGCGATGGTTCTTGGTGGGATTACTGAAGAAAATCTATCGAAGGCTTCTCAAGGCGCTATTTCACAGAGAAAAACGCCCCCGGTTTCGGATGGAAAAAAGGTGGACCCACAAAAAAAATATGGGGGGTGGCACTAGAGAATCGGACACCGTTTGATCCGAGCGAAATCTGACCTAAGGCCGTTGCGGACAACCTCTTCGACTCATGGGCAGTCGTTCATGGATTCATACGAAGATCGAATCGGGGCCGTGAAGCTCTTGATCAACCTTGACCCTCCTCTCGTCGTTCCGCATTTTTAAAGATGCGAGAAAATCTCAGCCCTCAAGAACCTCCTAGGTTAAGCCTTTAGCCCTCTAAAGAGCCCATAAAGGGGCGCTGCCTTCACGTCACCCAGCCAACTGGTCAGGCTCTCAGCGGGCGATGGATATCGGAGGCCCCCCAAGTACCCCACAGGAACATTTGCCAGAGCTTGGGCTACCATAAGGTCTGTCTTATCGTTGGAGCTTCATTCTCATGTCCTATCCCCAGCGGACGATCAATAGAAGTGCCTTCATCGTTCGCCCAAAACAGCCCTTCCTCTATTGGCTCTCTACTGTCGAGAAGGCATTGGGCGGGGGCCTTTCTAAGATCGATCAAAACGGAGAGGGTGCCGCATTCCTCATCCCAGATGTAGACATCATCGATGCCAAAGAGGCTGGCCGTTTCATCGAGAGCAAATGGCGCGAAATCTTCGAGCAGTTCTTGTTTGACTGGCTCATTGACGACACCCTTTGGCCAAAGAAACGCACGCTCAAAATGTTCCGGGAATGATTCGACTTCATCTATGCGCCGATGGCCTGGGATCTCGTCAAGAAGCCCCTGGAAATTGATGAGTGGGACGATATCGATTTTGAGCCGCCTTAAGGTTTCTATTGACCCAGCAAGAAGTCTCAAGAAGGCCACCTTCACATCATCATCAGGCCAGATGGTTTAGCATGATCAATCGAATTCAACTTTCTTGATGAGTTTCTGATCGGGTCCGAAAAAGTTGGCCTCATAAGATAATCCCGCCAAGGAGTAAACCTTCTCAACGAGGATAGAATCATATTCTTCGACCACCGACATCAGATATTCTTGCTGACCGATAGAGAGCGAAGAAAGCGGTATGACCTTTTCATACTCAGGCCCCTCACCATAGTTGAATTCGAATGAGTAGGCCAATTTGTTCCATGTCAGGGTAGCTTCCAGCTCCCCCGCAAGATGGTTCAGCCTCAGATTAGGGTCAGCAGACACTCTAATATGAAGGAGTGAGCTATTGAGCATCATGATCCCGATCAGGACCATCGCAGAAAATCCAATCCGCGAGAAAACCTCGCGAGATAGCTTTGGCAAAACGTATTTCATCACCCTTGATGAGGCGATGGCCGCCAAGGCAACGACAAGACCGTGTCCGAGCGTTTTCAGCTCAAATAAACCCAGCCCTGCATAAAGAAAGAGTTTATATACATGCAGTAGGATCTCATTGGCGGCCCGAGTGGCAATGATTTCTTGTGGGCTCAGCCCACAGCGCATATAGAACCTATTGAAAAGAACACCGACAGCACCGGTTAGAGCAGAAATAACACCTGCTGTCATCCCGATGATGGCGACAGTGACTGTGGCGATTGAGCGTGGGGGTATGCTCTCCGTTTCTTTCTGTCGCCCCAGAAGAGAAGGGAGATTGGAGACCAAAAAAATCCCCATGCAGAGTTCGATATACATCGGCTCCAGATAGGACAACAGCGCTGCACCCATCGTCGCCCCCAGCAATGACGCCGGAACAAACCGAATCGTCATTTCCCAACGAATCGATTTTGAGAAGACCCATAATCGGGATAATGAGCTGGTGGCGGTCCCTATGGTCAAAGCAGCCGGCACTTGACTGACTGGCAGAAAAGTTCCGAGAATAGGGATGAGTAACAACCCTGCCCCACCGCCACAGACAGCACTGATGGAAAAGGCCACTAATGCCGTGGTGAAAAGCAAAAAATCAGCCAAGCCCACCCCTTTTTTTGATCATCAGGAGTGACAGACCTTAATCTGGCCGCCTTCTAACGTCAAACAATTCGCTTCGAACCGAAGCCTAGGGTCTGGAACGCAACCAATTGAATAGCATAAAGAACGGCTACCCCAACTTTTGAGTGCGCGATTTTTGATTGACGCTGCAAATTGAACCCACATGCGCCGCATATGGGGGCCGGCCTATTGATGACAAGCCCCCGCTCAGACATTGGCCTCGACCCGCTCTCTCATTTTTAGAGCTCGCAAGCTTTAGACACCGACACGGCGGGTGCGTGATCAGGACAACACTAGATCAGCCCCAACATAGCTTCAGGAGATCTCTAGGAACCCTTAGAGCTACTCCCCGTTGAAGTATGCCTGCGTTTTTAGCCAAGCATTCTTGCCGACCAGCTCTCCCATCTTGCGGCCACGAATATCACCGTCATGAAAGTGGATGCCGCCATAAAGCCTTGAGATCCCAGCCTGATTCGCAGCAGCTGTGAACGTTTTCCAGCTAAGCGTTACAGGTGCCGTTGGACTTTGCCCCGGCTCAACTTTGGAACTTCCCTCTGGAAGAGTGACGATCGCCCCGTACTGATCGCTTCCAGTAAAACGCCGCAACGTTTCTGCCGCCGCACCACTGAACGTGCTGTGACCTGAAATGTACTCAGGGAAAGGCGGTGTGAGTTGCGTTTTTTGCTGATATGGAGACCATGTCGCACCGTCGATCGACTGCGTCCCAAGCCCTGCCCCCGCCCAAGCTTTAACAGTTTTTCCACTGTAAAGGTAATGAATAGCCGTAATGGGACGAACCGAGTTAAAGGTCCTCTTCGCGGTCCAGGCGGCCACTCCTCCATCAAAGACCGCGTTCGTGACAGCAAAGAATAACTTCACGTCCTTATCAAGATCGTAGCTGTCGCGGTTTGAGACAAACTGGGAGATCAAAGCCCAATGTCCCGGCGGGAACTCTGAATTAGGGCCATCTGCCCAATATTCCGCAATGGCCTTCTGCTCATCCGTTAGCTTTGCGCTGAAGCGGAGAATGTCATTGGCCTGTTGGACATATCTCCGACTCGAGGGGGAATTAGGTTTGCTTGCATCGTAAGTTAGAGGCTTTGGAAGTTTGGCTAAAAATTGATCCCCTGAAGTCAACGCATAAGGGACAACCTTCATCCACTGAGCCCCAACAAAACTCTGCTGCCCTGTTGTTGTCGCTAAAGGCTGCCACAGATTGGGATCCTTGATTTCTGTCGAAGAGTTGACTGGCTGATAGCCCGTGTAATCACTGTAGGCTCCGGGGTGAAGATTACCTAATTGGTTAGACCCATCGTTGTGACGAAAATCTAAGACGGCCTTAGCAGCAAGGTTACCGATGCCTTGAGGCTTTGTGGGGTCAACGGACTGGTCTTTTGGGTCATAGCCCAAAGACAGCGAGAGCGCATTAAACGCATCAACTCGGTTGGGAAAGAGATCAGAAAGACACCGAAGCGCCGCATAGTTGATCGCCTTCTCCTTATTAAGAACCGTTCTTTCCGCTGCAGGACGACGAAGCCCTTCCGGAAGCTCTGTGGCCAGCGCCTTTTCTGTATAGGCGGACCAGGCGTCATAGATGCACGTATGAGTCACTGAAAGCATGCGAGAGGTCATTGGAGGCCCCGGACGTGTCGTTCGAATCGATTCTAGAATCGCGTTATCCCAAGTGACAACAAGGCTATTCGCGGTTGCCGATTCGAAAATCATCACACTCATTAACGCCACAAATCCTACTAACCGGGCCTTCGATGAAATCATGCTTTTATCCTGTTTGCTTTTAAATGACCTTTAAGGAAAGGCAATGTGTCATACCGACAACCCCCAAAGATCGCAAAACATCGCAAGTTAATCGTTAGGCCCCTGTGTCAGGAGTGTTGTTACGCCTCCACTAAATCCTTGAAATCAAACAGGGCGCGGTGCAGGCCATGAGATGGCGCGTGAAAAAAGGTGTGGGTCTCCCCCCCAGATCTCGGCCCCTTTGAATCGACCGGTTTCTGAACTGGCTTTAGAGCTTGGCATCCATGTGGTGACCCCTTTGTGCTTGGCGCAAAAAGGCCAAATCGATAAGGGGTGTGTTGCCGAGGAATGGGAAGGGATCAACGATGGGTCTAGCGTTGATATCGCTTAGGGTCATCCTTGAGAGGATGACCCTGGGTGTAATGGCGTGATCAGAAGACTTTAGGACCAAAGGTCCTTACCCCAAATACTGAGTCTGTAGAAAGAAATGTCACCCTTGATGCCCACTCTAAGCCTTCCGTGACAGCGGATTAAAGAATATGACAATCTGACACTTCAAACTGAACTATCAGTAAGTCACTCCGCGGGGATGAGGCCTTTAAAAAGGTTAAGCATCAGACCGTTCTCGAAAGCGGCAAAAAAGACTCGTCAGGTTGCTGCCAAAGCTGGCTGATTTAAGCGGTCGGCCGCCTTTCTCATTTCAATGGATGAGGCTCTACCATCGCCAAGAGACTTTGGGCTCAAGGTTTTAGCCTAATACTTTTATATCCCTTGGTTACGGTGCGAACTGTCTAAGCCCTGACGACAAACCCTAAAAGGGGGCCTCCAATGAACACGAACGATCAATTCGGATCGTAGAAGAATCCGATCCCAAGCATCAGGTAGATCGCCAAGAAGTAGACGCCCGCTCGAGGCTTCACATGGCCCGAACTGAGGTAATTCGAAATGGAGGTCACCGTCATGATTAAGGCTAAGAGCTCATATTTTGAGAAAAGGAGATTCATAGCAACACCTTGGTAGAGGCCTATGAACACGAGGCACGGTGCAACCATCAACGCCATCTGTGCACTCCCCCCTAAGAGAATACCCAAGGCCAATTCAATCTGGTCATTCCGCGCAAAGCGAACCGCATTGATCAGTTCAGCCGTGTTCCCTAAGAGGGCCAGCACAAAGACACCCATAAACATCGGCGTCAATCCAAGCTTACTGGCCGTCGCACCCAAAGCCCCAGTCATCGTTTCACTCATCACAGCCAGAAGCGCTGTCACAACCACGAGCACACTCACTGCAGCCTTCATCGACCATCGAGCGCTATGCACTGGCTCATCGCCGACATGAGCAATCTCTAATTCATCATCGGCATCCTCTGTTGGAGCGTTCGGTAGGAAGGTAGCGACAACCGAATACACATAGATCGACATGAGGACAACAGAGATTTCAAGACTAATTTGACGCTCCGACGAGCCACTGAAATTGAACACATCGGGAATGATGAGTGCAAAAATAGCGAGGGTTAGGAGACCGCTGTGCGCTCTGAAAGATTCAAGGTCAAAGGAAATCAGTTTACGCCGATTAAATAAGGAGCAAGCGATGAACGTCACACCAAGCCCAAAAAGGAGATTGCCAATGATCGCTCCGGTGATGGAGGCCTTGACCATCTCGATCTGCCCTTGTTTGAGAGCGAAATATCCGATGATAATTTCTGGAGCATTCCCTAGAGTCGCGTTCAGAAGACCGCCAACCTTTTCTCCAAGATACTCTGACAACTCCTCTGTCGACTCTCCCATCAGCTTTGCCAACGGAATGATTGAAAGAGCTGAGGCCAAGAAGACCCACGTCGGATCTTGCTCAGAAATCTCCAAATACAACGCCAAAGGAAGAAATAACAGCAAGTTATTCAGACTGAAAAGGCTTAATGAGTCTTTCATGAGTTCACCTTTTTCACTCCATTAATAGCGTGATGCACAGGGTATCGATGATGTGGCTTATGCCTTGACAAAAAAGCATTATAGCCTTGATTCAGCCCAAGTTGCCGCTCCCTCCTATGCCTAAGAATGACGAACAGCGGGGCTCTATAGAAAACCACCAAAAAGATTACTGACCAGACAGCATACCATCTATCCATGCCGATTCTCTGTTGCACAAGGCCAGAAGATCACCCCGCTTATCTCTCCACATTTTGCATCCTTATAGAGTCCAATGGGAAAAGGCCAACCCAGAGTGCTCAGGTCAATTCTGGATCAGCCAAAATCCCATACCTGGATCAATCCTTCTGGGGCCTCAACAGCCAGAAGGATATCGCCAACACTGTTGCGCCATAACCCTTAAGGAGGGGCTCCCGAACCTCTCAGCCCAAACTGAGTCATAGTTTGTAGCCCTCAACCGGTTGAGTTTCCTACGTCACACACAAGCTTCATTGCGAGGAAGGAAGTAAAGCTGAACGAGCGAGAGAGGCCATATTGCTGGCTTTTCCTGAAACAACTAAAACCGATAATCTGGGCCATACCTCTAAACCCCCGGGGTATCCGAAAGCAAAGACAAACAGACCGATATCATTTCATTCAATAGATTTAAATGGGGTGCAATCAGACTATCGGCTCAGAGGAGAATCTCAAGTTCATGAAACGTATCACCTATGTCAGCAGAGCATCAAAACCAATCTCTCAAGCAACGCTGGATGAAATCGCCACTATCTCGATCCAAAACAATGGTCGCGTCAATGTCACAGGCATTCTGCTCTCAGGCGGCGATTTTTTCTTTCAGATTCTAGAGGGCGAGGAGGAAGCGGTAGATTGCGCCCTTGATCGGATCAGTAAGGACTCAAGGCATTGCGAGATTCAAATCCTTAAGTTGGAAAATCCGACTTTGAACCGTCAGTTTCCTGATTGGTCGATGCAGACGGTGCGTCTTGATGATATGAATGACGCCCTTGTCCAAGCCGCACGGGTCATGCTGGCCAATCTCGCTGAGTCACGCGGCATCCTCGCGCGCTATACCCAACCGACCATTCGTAATTTTCTGTCCCAAGGGATAAACCCTCTCAAGGCGCCCTGCCAATTAGAAGACAAGGTCGTTTTGTTTGGCGACATCGCAGCCTTTGATTTGTTGTCCACCTTTTACCCGACCGAAGAGGTCGCTGAACACGCCAGCTGCTTTTTGGAAATTCTCTCTACCGCCGTGGTTCGAAATGGCGGTGAGGTTAATAAATACATGGGCAGCAAGGTGTTAGCCTATTTCCCAATCAATCACGTGGATCAGGCCATAAGAAGCTGTGTTGAAGTCTTGCATGCCATAAAGACACTGAGAGCCAACGCAGCCCAATGTCGGCTGCGGAATTTCTTGTACTGTGGTTTTGGATTGACGCTAGGACCCGTCATTGAAGGGAACTTCGGATCATCTTTTAAATTGGACTACACCATCCTCGGAAACACCGTCAACATGGCCGCCCGCCTTGAAAGCATGACCCGCTTAAAGGGAAGAGCGCTCCTCCTTGAGGAGTCCGTCAAGAATGCATGTCGAGAAGCATGGCGATGGGAAGACGTGGGGCCGCTTCAGCTCAAAGGCCAAGCAACCTCCTCCCCCTATTTCAGCCTTGAGGATGAAATTACTCACGACATGCGCTCAGTGGATGAAATCCTCGAGCAGGTTGTCAGTACCACAGAAGAACATCGACGCAATTGCCCCTGTTAAGAGAGGCTTTTGGCATCGTTTGAAAAATGCCCCTAAGACTTAACTGCGTGTCCTTGGCCCATTAACCACGTCAGGCCCACTAAAAATCGGCCACCAGCCCACGGTTAGGAAGCTAAGGCTTTAGAGGAACCATCGTCGTCGTTTACATGCCGCAGACCTTAGGAAGCCCATCGCAGTGTTTGCGCAAGATACGACGTACTTCATCGATCGCAATGGGGTTCCCTTGGGCGCCATGATGCGTTCGCACAATAAATTCAGACTCGACCCCTTGGATGTGGGCGCTCTTGTATTCCACCACCCCGTCATTGCCTGATTTGATATCCATTCCAGGCAGGACGGGAATAATTGAATGCCCTGTAATGCCTGGCGCCAGAGGCAGCGATGCCACCTGAGCCATAACTGGACTATTGACGTTCATCCCATCAACTGCCGTGGGCGCTTCGTCTTTTAAATCATCGGGGATCTTTAGTTGAGCGGAAACCTCCCGCCACTTGCTGCTCATATTGGTGATGAACTTCATCGGCGATCCGACAACTGCGCGGGTGAGCTTACGCACCCAATCTTCGGTGAGGAAGCTCCCACGATGCGGCGTGGAGATGAAGACAACCCTTTTTACAAATGGCAGGTGCTTAAAAAACATTGCCCTTTCAAAACCTTCCTTAATCATCGGATCTGCCTTGAATTCCTTGAAGGGCTTGTCACTGATGGCCTTCCAGAGCGAATCTCCAGGATCGATTGCTGTCATGTGCGTGAGTAGCCCCCCTTGGCTATGACCCATCACGACCATCTGCTCCATTGCAGGATCTTGGTGATTGGGATCCAGCTTGTTGACCATATTCGTCAGGGTGTCTCTAAGGTCAGCGGCCGAGGCAGGAACAGGGCGGCTGCTGGAGTATTCATAAAACCAGAACTGATATTTTGAGCGAATAAGAGGGTCGGCACGCAGGGTATTGACCATTTCCGCCCACCACACAGGGCTACTACCAGTACCATGCACGAGCACAACGGGAATACGACCCGGCTGATAGGCCTGAATAAAGAAAACGTTTTTTTCGATTTCTTCACCGAAGATAAAACGCTTAAGTCCTATATTCCATAAATCCTTGTCATTAAGGCGATAGGCAAGGGGTGTGGTCGAGTCTGTTTGAAGGGGAACGGTAAGGCCGTTGACGACCACATCGACATCATCGTAGCTCGAAATCAAATCCAGTGTTCCTTTGCTTTTCCCTTGAGTGATTGCCTTCAAATTACCTTTTAACTGGAGGAAGGCAGTAATTGGGAGCACTCCACCATTAGGGGCTTTACTTGATTTGCGGGTGACGCCGAGAATGGGCGCTCCAAGCCCGGCCGTTCGATTGTGGCTTGTAAAGCCAAAGACTTCGTAGGCATCAGCGGGCACAAGATGCTCGAACTCTTCGAGCTTCCAGCGTAAATCGTCGGTCTGAACGTCGATCGCGAGACTAAATTCAGGCAGTACGCGAGTCTGATCGGCAAACACAAGATTTTCATCCACTGGGGATCTGAACGCTTGGTCCAAGCTCCGGTTATAGAGCTCACAGGCCTCTCTGAAGCGATTATCGTAGGCAGTGGGCAGTGGCTCTTTTCCTTCGCCCAGAAGATACAAATAGGCATAGACGACGGATGCTAGGTAGACATCGCTGGCCGCTGGCTGTCCCGCTTTCGGATCAGCCTTCATCGGTAGCGTCTTTGCCCAGCTGAAGTTGAGTTCAGCAAGCGCAAAAAGGATGTCGCGTCGATCATCTTTGAGCGCATTCTGATGTAATTGGTGCAGCGCCGCCCTTGGATCTTTTTGATACAGATCGGTCAAGTCAAACCGCTGTAGAACCGTCGAAGCAGCATTACTGGCCTCGTCACCCGACAATGGACTGCGGGTTGCAATGGTGTAGGCCTTCTCCGGACTGACCTTAGTGACCCCAATGGGTGGCGAGCAAGCAGTCGATCCAAACGCGGTGACTAAGACGCCTAAAACCAAGAAGCTTTTTTTTAGAAACGCAACGGTTAAAGCGTTAAAGCGCTGTTGATGCTCGGGCGAGGTGTGAAGCGTCATGTTTAGGCTTTTCCTATTGAAGCTAACTTCTATGAAAATAAAAGGATTTTATGCTGCATGAGGGCATTTGACCACTTGGGCTAATGGCGATTATTGACCCCCGCTACAGCATTGGCTCGGATCGGGGCAAATAAACTGTTCGCGGGTTAGTTTAGAGGGTGTCCTGAATTCTGCATCAAAGGACAATGAGCGGGAAACGGCCTTCTTGCCCGGAGACACGCCCATGAGCAAAAAACGTCAATCCGGGCTGGACACCTTGCCGATGGCTTAAGGACGGGGGCCGTACTTCAATGCAGCCTGCTTACAAAATGCGCTGACCATCGACTCTGTCACTTCCTTGAAAAGCCCATTAAAAGCGAGACTCAACATGGCGCTGGAGAATTCGAAATGAAGCTTGAAATCAACCTCACACCCCCCCGCATCTAGAGGATCAAAGCGCCAGACTCCATTCATCCTCTTGAAAGGGCCATCTACTAGTTTCATGGTGATTGATCGGCCCTCCACCATGGTATTGATGGTCGTAAATGAAAGGCGAATCATACCCTTGGCCATGGTAATGCTCGCCTTAAGCCGATCGGACTGGTCCTCTAGAAGTTTTGCATCACTGCACATGGGGATGTACTTTGGATACGACTCAACGTCATTGACGAGGGCATACATCTCATCGGGCGTGTAGACGACGCAAACGCTGGTTTCAATCTCTGGCATGGCGGTTCCTCGATGAGGCAATTTAAGGTGTGGAACCTCAATCAACTGAGGCGAGTGACGGACTCCAGTTCCTTACTCAATCTTTCGATCTCCTGCTCCGCGTTGACCTGATCCGTCACGTCGTATTGAACGCCCAGGTAATAGATCACGGTGCCAGCCTGATCGAAAAGGGGGGTAATCGCCAGATGGTTATAAAAGAGCTCTCCATTCTTCCGGTAATTTCGAAGCGTGACCTCAACCGGCTGACATTGCTGTATCGCCGTTCGAAGCAGCGTCCGGGCCTCTTGCTCGCGGTCAATGCCCTGAAGAAAGCGGCAATTCCTCCCGATGACCTCCTCACGGGAGTACCCCGAAATGGTTTCGAACGCCTTGTTTGCAAAGACGATGGGCATGTCGGGAAGGTCAGGATCCGCAAGCGTAAGTCCATTGACGCTGGAATCCAGAATCTGGGAGAGAACGTGCGGAATAATACCTGGGTCTTTTTCAGCGATGAAGAACATGGTTTTGACCTCTCTTGGATCTTCAAGCGTATTATTTTCGGTGACCAGATTGGCTCTCGATCAACCCATGGAGGTTGCGGGCCGTTCGGTTGGCTCCCTCCTGAACCGCCACGCGGACCAGTTTCTCAAAGGGCCTCAACATCAATTCAAGCTCAGGAAATTCAAAGGTAAAGGTCAATTTGGTGACCTGAGACTCCGTTCTATCTTCCTCAAATTCATAAATGCAGCGATAAGCGTTTGACACCCCGGCGAAGGAAATCTTGCGGGGGGGATCAAACTCAGACACCTCAAACGTTGATTCGGATTTATGGCCATGGTCGATCCGGACTTGGCGCATGAGGGTTCCAAGCGCCATGGTCTCTCCCTCGATGAGCTCAAACTTCACGACTTCGGGCGACCATCTGGGGTAATTCACGAAAAATGAATGGCCGACAAAATCAAAGACCTGATCGC
>CAILMG010000114.1 GCA_903835265.1 uncultured Methylococcus sp. | reverse complement strand
TGGACTGGCCATCATTGTTGGATTTATTGGTTTAGTGGCCCTTTCAGACCTGGGTTTTGCCTTTTTGGCGGATGGTTTTGTTGCTGTATTCATCCTGCTGTATGTTTTTTTTACAGGCTTTAACCTCCTCGAAGCGACCCTGCCGTCGATGGTCTCAAAGATTGCGCCACCGGATCTCAAGGGAACCGCGATGGGGGTTTATTCCACAGCCCAGTTTCTTGGGGCTTTCGTTGGGGGGACCGGTGCCGGCTATATCCATGGGCATTGGGGTATCCTGCCGGTTTTTTATGCCTGCGCTCTGGTGGCTTTGGGTTGGTTTCTGGTCGCTCTGTTCATGAAGCCACCGCGCCATGTCAGTAGTTTGTTGATCAATATCGAGGATATGCCCATCAGTAAGGCTAAAGGACTGGCGACGGAGCTTCCGAAAATTCCGGGGATCGTCGAGTCTGTGGTAGTCGCGGAGGAGGGGGTGGCTTATCTCAAGGTCGATAAACAGCACCTGGATCAGGCAGCATTGAATGCTTGTCTTTTAGAAGCTAGATCCGATGACTAAGAAAGGTTCCTTCAAATATCTCGCTTCAAAGAGGGGGTTGTTCGCCCGATGAAGCTGGGTTGTGGCACCTTGATCCTCTTGTTTTTAATGATTGCCACGCTCGGGAAATGGTTGCCCCATGGCGAGCGGAATGCGCCGCCAAAATCACCCGGGACCCCTCCTGAGCTCTCGCGCCACGCCCCAACTGCCCCCGGCGCCAAAATCACGCCCCAGGTTGTTGCCCCCTCAAAGCGCCTGGAGTCTCCCGCTAAGGAGGATGAGACGCTGGCCGAGATGATGGCTAAAGCGACTACCCTGCTGCGTGATGTTGAAAGTTGGGTGGCTGAATCAGCCCAAAAGGCTGAAATGATCCAAGCCCTTCCAAAGGCGATGGATTCCCCGTCAAAGCCTCCGATCGCCGCAAAGCCTATCCCAGCGCCAATGATCACAAGGGCCCCTCCTATCGAAGCCGCGAAGGGGTCGAAAGGGGCTCCTCACCCGGCTATAGCCCCCCCGGTAGGCCCCTCCAAAGATCCCAATAAACCCCCCGGAAGAGTCGCTGAGGCAGGAAAGGATCTCGTTTTTAATAGCCCTTGGAATCAGTCGGTTGATCAAGTGGAGCGTTATCTCAAGCATCACACCCACGATGCCGCCTCGTTGTCGATTCTAGAATGGGGTCGGGTGGAGGTGACTGAGGCGGGTTATCAGGTCCGCTGCGGGTTTAAATCGCGGAATGTCCTCGGTAAATGGACCAGCCAGAACAAGCTGTTCGTTTTGAATCGAGGTGGCGAAGTGGTTGATATCAGAGATTGAATATCGCGTTTTCCAGAAGCTAGGCTCGCTTACGCCTCAGGGAAGGGGCCCCTCAAGAGGCTGTCAAGCTCGCCCTGGCGTTCGAGTCGGTGCAAGTCATCGAATCCCCCGACATGCACATCACCAATAAAAATCTGGGGCACAGTCCGCCTATGAGTGGATGTGATCATCTCCTCACGGATCTTAGGGTCAAGATCGACGCGAAGTTTCTCGATCGTCTTAACCCCTTTGGCGAAGAGGAGCCTTTCGGCCATCAGACAGTAGGGACAGATCGCTGTGCTATACATCCTGACGTGTTCCATCCTTACTTAAGCCCTCTCTTCATAGACCGTTGAGAAATTATCAAACGGCGTACAATGCCCTAGGACAAGGTCACCAACAACTAAAATTCTATCCGAGTGGTCGTCAGTATGAAAAATCCGCTGCATCGTCTTTTTGAGTATTTTCTGATCGGGGTCTTGGGTCTCCTGCCGATCGTGATCATTGTTCAGATCGTTCTTTGGATTGAGGGGTTCCTGCAGGATACGCTGGTCAGTCTTTACGGGCGTTACGAAAATATTCTATTACCGGTTATTTTGTTCTTCGTAGCCGTGGCGCTGGTGATCTACATCGGGTATCTCCTGAAACAGGATAAGGCGGATATCCTTTATTTCTTTGAAAAAATTATCAACCGCATTCCGGTGCTGGGTGTCATCTATCGGGTCTCTCAGAAGCTGCTTAAACTGTTTCATGATGACAGTGAGCAGAAGATTACCGATGCCGTCTTTATTGAATATCCCCGGGAGGGGCTTTGGGTGCCCGCCTACATCACCAACCGGATCGGTGAGATGGTGGTTGTCTATATTCCAACGTCACCGAATCCGACCTCTGGATTTACCATTATCGTGCATGAATCGAAGGTGATGTCGGCTCCCCTCACCATTGAGGAAATTTCGTCCTTTATCATCAGTCTCGGCGCTGAATTTCCTCGATCTCAGGAGGTGGTTAAGCTGATCCAAGGGCAGCAAAAAGCGAGCGTTGCCTCCCTCACGGGTCCGCTCTAAAAAAGGAAGGCATGGCTGATCGCTAGCCAAGTGAGGCCACTTCTTTGATAATAACGGATTCATTTATCTTCACTACGCTGAGTTCTTTCATGAAAAAAACTATCATTCTGGCCACCGCTTTGCTCTCGCTGGTGGCTTGCGCTAAACAAGAAAAGACGGGGCTCCGCGAAGTTTTGATCGAACGTTTCAAGGATGATTCCGATCTTAAGGATTACAAGCTGGATCCCGCGGAGGTCGCTGACTGCGTGGTGGATGAAATTTCTGCGAGTCTTCCTGGCTTTTCAGGAGATCCCCGTCGGGCGCAGTTCTTTGAGGCTTACGAACACTTCCTGAATGTGAAATCCCAAGCCGATGCGGATCGGTCTCTGAAAGAGTTTGAGCAGTTGTTTGGTTCGGCGCAGAACGCGCGCGTGGCCGCTACCAGTATTACCGACCATGTCATGACGTGCATGGGGAAGGCGATTGAGGGGGCAGACACCGATGGTCATCGTGTCACGACACCCTTGGGAGGATCGGTTGCAGCGCCTTCAGATGAGGCTGAGCCAACCCCTCCTCAAGCCCCAAAATAATCGTATTCTGCCTCTGGATGGTGCGCGGCGCCCCTTTGTGGGCGGATGAGGTCATCGGCTCACGGGAGCTCCCTGTGTTAGAAGGCTTTTTATACGGCGTGATTATTGCTTATGTCGTAAGGATTGCAACATTGAATGCTCGGCGGGACGGTGTCTCCATCGTCTCTCCCCTTACAGGATGTCCCTCAAAGCGATGAATGCCAGTAACCTCTATGAGTACCTTGAGCGGATCTCCAATCTGGTGCGGACCAGTATTCGAAAAACAGGGCTGGTTCACGATCTTCAGCCGGTTCAGACAGAAGCGCTTCATTATCTGAGTCGCTGCAACCATTACAGCAACACCCCGGTGGCCGTCGCTGAATACCTGGGTCTGACTAAGGGGACGGTCTCACAGACCCTGGGTGTCCTGGTCCAAGATGGCTTCGTGAAAAAGACCATCGACCTGAAGGACCGTCGGGTGGTCCATCTTCAAGTCACCCCCCGAGGTGAAAAGGTTCTGAACGATTTGGTGCCGCCACCGATATTGACATCGGCTCTTGAGAATCTCCCTACTGAGATCAACGATCAAGTCGGACCCCTCCTTGAGCAGCTCCTAATGGCTCTTCAGCGGGCGAATGGTCTCAAGACTTTCGGAGCCTGTAAGACCTGTTGTCATCACCGTCTTCAAGAAAACGGTCTTAGGATGTGCGGTCTGACTCAGGAAATGCTGGCTGAGGCGGATGGCGAAAAGATCTGCCGCGAACATGCCAAACCCCCCGTCGCCGCTTGAGACGGGGACGACGATCTGCTGGCCCAGCTCTAAACCAGAATCCGTTCGATACCGCCCTGGTTGGCTTTTTTCACGTAATCCTCAAGCCAAGTAGCCCCCAATTGATGTCGGGCGATTTCAACGACGATGTAGTCCGCCTCGAGCGCCTCCACATCATCCTCAAATCGGTTGAGCCCCTGGAGGCAGGAAGGGCAAGAGGTCAGAACCTTGATCGGGCCATCGAAACCATCCGATCGAAGCGCCTGACTATCGCGCACCAGCTCTTCCTGCTTACGAAACCTTATTTGAGTCGAGATGTCGGGGCGGGCAATCGCCAGAGTCCCTGATTCTCCACAGCATCGTTCCGACTTTTCAATCGAACTGCCATCAGCTAATTGAATCAAGCTGTTGACGGTCTTCAGGGGTTCCCGCTGCTTCAATGGGCTATGGCAGGGGTCATGATAGACATAACGGGTTCCGCTGATACCTTCAAGCTTGACGCCTTTCTCGAGGAGAAATTCATGAATGTCGATCAGTCGACAATCGGGGAAGATTTTTTCGAACTCGTATCCTTCGAGTTGATCGAGGCAGGTCCCGCAACTGACGACGACCGTCTTGATGTCAAGATAATTGAGTGTATTGGCGACCCGATGGAAAAGCACCCGGTTGTCGGTCGTGATTTTGTCCGCCTTGTCATCTTGGCCCGCGGCTCGCTGCGGATACCCACAGCAGAGGTAGCCCGGTGGCAGCACCGTCTGCACGCCGATATGGAACAACATCGCTTGGGTCGCCAATCCGACCTGTGAAAAGAGACGCTCGGAGCCACAGCCTGGGAAATAGAACACCGCCTCTGAATCGACGCGGGTCACCAGGGGGTCCCGAATCACGGGCACGATTTGATGGTCTTCGATATCAAGAAGAGCCCTTGCCGTTTTTTTTGGCAGATTCCCTGGCATTTTCTTATTGATGAAATGAATCACCTGCTCACGGACTGGGGGTCGTCCGAGGGATGCCGGGGGATGAGCCGTTTGCGCCTTGGCCAGCGGCTTCAACAGGACGTTGGCCAATCGTTGTCCTTTATACCCGATGTCCATCATCAGCGTTCGCAAGCCCTTGATGGTGCCTGGTCGGGTGGCATTCAGGAACAGCATGGCCGCCTCTTTCCCGGGATTAAAGCTTTGCTTACCCATTTTCCTTAGGAGATTTCGCATGTTCATCGAAACATCCCCAAAATCGATATCGACTGGGCAGGGATTGAAGCATTTATGACAGACGGTGCAGTGATCAGCGACGTCTTCGAATTCTTTCCAGTGAGTGATGGAAACGCCGCGTCGGGTCTGTTCTTCGTAGAGGAAAGCCTCGATAAGAAGCGAGGTTGCAAGGATCTTATCGCGGGGGGAGTAAGGGAGATTGGCGCGCGGTACATGGGTCGCGCAGACCGGCTTGCATTTGCCGCAGCGCAGACAGTCCTTGACCGAATCGGCAATGGCCCCGATATCACTTTGCTGCATAATCAGTGACTCAAACCCCATCAGGCTAAATGAGGGGGTGTAGGCTTTTGAAAGGTCTGCACCCGGCATTAGTTTGCCGCGGTTGAAATGGCCTTCGGGATCGACTTTCTCCTTATAGGCGTGGAAAGGGGCTACCTCTGCCGCTGTGAGAAACTCATATTTGGTGATTCCAATCCCATGCTCACCTGAAATAACGCCCCCCAGCGAGCGTGCGAGGGCCATGATTCGGCTGACCGTTGCATTGGCCTCTTGCAGCATGTCGTAATGATCGGAGTTGACCGGGAGATTGGTGTGGACATTGCCATCACCGGCATGCATGTGGAGGGCGATGAACACCCGGCCGCGGAGAATGTCCTTATGGATTCCATCCAAGCGCTCAAGGAGAGGCTTAAAGTGATCGCCTTCGAAGATGGCTCGAAGCGGCGCTCTCAGTTCTTCTTTGTAAGAAATTCTGACCGAATGATCCTGCAGTCGATGAAAGAGTGTGGGGCTTAAGGCGCGATTGGTCAGCGGGCCTTTGGCAATGCCGAGTTCCTCGAAG
>CAILMG010000113.1 GCA_903835265.1 uncultured Methylococcus sp. | reverse complement strand
TCCTGCTATCGTTGTGGCTCATCGAAAGGCTACGTTCTCTTTTAGCCCGCGAAAAATACCTGAGGCAATCCCAGAGTGACTTAATATCCATGCTGGCGCATGAAATCAAGACCTCGCTGAGTGGCATACAGGCGGCGGCCAGCTCTCTTTCCCTCATAACCAGTAACGAACTCGCTGAAGGGCGAATTCGGAACCAAAAGCGGGCCATTGAAGAAATTCGCTCCATCCTTGATCGCTGCATTGAAGCCGATCGAATCGATGCGGGTTGCATACTCCCCGAGAGAGCGGACCTTTCAGTGTTCATCGCCCTTGATGAGGCGATAAGACAGCAGCAAGAGACTCATCGGATCAAACTGGACTGTCCTTCCATACTGCGAATCAGCACGGATCCCTTTATTCTGGGGCGGATCCTCAATAATCTTATACACAACGCCATCCGGTATTCGCCGCCGGAGAGTGCGATCACCCTCCAAGGATTCGCTGACCGACGGTATGGAAAGAGTGGAATTACGATTCGTTGTTCCAATAAGTTGACATCCGGATCGTCGTTGGATCCCTCGAAGGTGTTTGACAAATACTATCGGGGTCCCGAGGGCATGTCCCTATCCGGAGCGGGTCTTGGGCTTTGGCTGGTCCGATCGTTCGTTGAGATATTGTCCGGTGACATTCGTTGCCGACTGGAAGGTCGTGAGGTTTTGTTTATGTTGTGGTTACCTCACTCGCCATGAGTCTCAGAATTGTTGTTGTTGAAGATAATCAACTGGTCCTTGAGGAGTTGGTTGTTCGTCTTAACCTTGAAGGGTATCAGGCAAGTGGGGTCGATTGTGGCGAGAGCCTTGACCAGGTTCTCCTTAGAGAACCTGTCGATCTTTTGATTGTCGATCTTACTCTTCCCCAAGAAGATGGACTGAGCATTATCGCGCGGGTTCGGAAGGCTTCTCCCCGCATCCGTATCATTATCCTTTCGGCGAGATCGACGCCTTCGGATAAAGAGCAGGGCTATCTTGCGGGCACCGACCTTTATCTTGGAAAGCCTGTCAGAATCAGGGAGTTGTTGGCGGCCATCACATCGCTCCATCGGCGGCTTCAAGAGGTTGATAACGTCATCCAGCGAGACTGGTTACTTTTTACCGATGAATGTCTAATTGAGACCCCGTCAGGTATCAGTCTCCAGTTGACCGCGGGTGAAACCTTGCTCCTTCATTGTCTTGCGTTGAGTCCAAAACAAACTGCAAGCATGCCTTGTTTGCTAGACCATCTGGCCATCGCATCAGATCTTGATGGGCGAAATCTGTTGATGGTCAAGGTATCAAGGTTACGAAAAAAATTGGAAGCGGTTACGAAAGAAGAGGAAACGATTCGGAGTATCCGTCAGGAAGGCTATCGACTTTGCTTCCCACTGCAATTGAGTTATCGCCCATTGCGATGAGACGCTGTAAGGTTTCGTTAGGTTTGAGCTTTTTTGCTCTATACAATCGTTTTCTTTGTGTTGATCGGAGGACCATTAGAATGCGCTTATTATCCATCATTATCGCTGGCCTTTGTTTGGCCAGTGGGCTTGTTACCGCGGCCGAATCATCGGATTCTTCGGAGAACTCTGTTTATGGAGTGACTAAGATTGAAACCCCGAAGCCCGAGTCTTCGGCAGCAACGGCGCCAACGGATCAAAAGAGCCAGGGGGCCCCTCAAGAGTCATTACCGGAGCCGCCTAAGAGCCTCGCGGATTTCTGCAGGAAACATACCTGTTAAGACCTGATACCCCATCCTATCTGAATGATTCCGGAGTAAATCAATGAGACATATTGTTCGCGCCAAACTGCTAGTGACGACGATGTTGACGGTCATGATCAGCCCTTCTTGGGCCGCTTCAGACAGCGGTCCGAGCTGGGACTACAAGAATCAATCTTGGGCCCAAATCAAGGATAGCTCCACCAAGCCCGTTCCACTCAATTATCCCTATGCGACCTGTGGCATCGGCTCCAGTCAGTCACCGGTTAACATTACGGGTACCGCAGCAACCGGTCGCTTGAATCGACCGACCCCAAGATATATTCCTGGAACCCCGCTCTTTTTGAATAAAGACCATGCTGTTCAAGTGAACACTGAAGAAGGCTATCTGGGGTCTGTTGCTATAGGCAATGATGTCTATCCTCTCATTCAGTTCCACTTTCATGCGCCGAGTGAGCACACGATCAATGGCAAGCCATACGATGCAGAGCTTCATTTCGTGAATATTCGACGTGATGGCAAAGCAGCGGTGATGACCTCGTTGATCAGTGTTGGTGCGTTCAATGCCGAATTCCAAAAGATTTTGGATAACACCCCAATAGTCGACGGCCAAACGAATGCTCCGGGTGTAAGGCTCAATCCAAATTTATTGCTGCCAACGAATCGTCGGCAATTTTTTACCTATGCCGGCTCGCTGACGACCCCGCCTTGCAGTGAAGGCATCAATTTCTATATTTTTTCTCAGCCCATCACGATTTCAGCGGAACAGCTGGCGGCCCTGAAAAATCTAGATAACAACAACAATCGTGCAATTCAGCCGCTGAATGGTCGCGTCGTCACCAGCAGCAAGGCCGGTGCAATGGGGCAATAGCCGTCGCCTCTCTGGAGGGGCACCATTGGTCGATGATCTTCATATCTTGGACCTGATGTCCCTTCTGATCTCTCTCATCCTGGGTCTTTGGGGGGGTCTGATGTGTCACTTTTTTCCTCTCAAGGCCTATGGCAGCATTGATCATGTTGTTCTATGCTCACGAATTGGGGGGTCGCAATGGCAACCTCGCACGTTCGGTCGGTGATGCTGGTATGCGGATGTTCAGGACGCAGATGGAATACAAGACCTCAATGACCGGAGCGTTTGTGTATGTTCATCCGCGCTTCGCGCCTAGCTCAAAAGTCTGCTCTGGCTGTGGTCAGTTGCACGATATGCCGCTAGGCAAGGACATCTTGTCCTGTGATTGCGGATTGGTGATTGATCGAGACCTCAATGCGTCTTTGATCCTCGAATATGCCGCAAGCTCTGCGGTGTCAGCCTGTGGAGAGAATGGCTCTGGCGCTGCCTTGGCAGCGTGAAACCATCCTCGATGAAGCAGGAAGAAAAGGTCAGATGTGAGAGATTTAGTCAGACATTTCAGAGCGGTGTGTGAAGATAATGGCGGCGTCTGGTGGGGCGAAGGGGCATCGGATAGTGATGATCCCAATAATCCAGGGCCAGTTCCCTTGACCCATTGCTGCGATGTCAGTAGCTATAAATTAAGCCATGGGGTTGCTGCGGCGGATCTACCGAAGATTGTGCCCCAGCGCAATTTGGGTATTCGTGATGCCAACTATAAGCTCGTGCAGAATTTCACCAAGGGTTTTGATGCGACAACGAAGGCCTGTGTGGATTCGGAAACCGAAGAATTCTATGCCATTAATCAGGATCTCCCCGTGCCAAAACTAGACCGGGAAGGGGATGATCTTCTGGCGGCTAATGGGGTGGATGGATTAACAAAGGATCAGCAAAGGAGCTATCGAACCCTCACCCGACAATTGGGTCGGCTTCTCAAAAGTAATGTTCTTTGTCAGGCGGACGGCAACCGAGACGGTGTTGTCGACAAAAAGGATCTAGAGGAGTGGGAAAAATTCAGCACAATGAATGGGGGCGGTTCCAGCTGGTATGACTTTACAGGCTCCGAAAATCTGGGGCCTGATGGTCATACCGACACCTATGATTTGACCTTCATTCAGAAATATATTGGGAAGCCTTGTAGCCCGGTTTCCCAGTAGATCCAATCATGAGTGTAGGTATTTCAGCGACTAGGCAGATGCCTCCTACTGTGTTTTGATCTCCAAAGATTCTGGCCTGCCGGTTGTGCGCCCGATGGGGCTCCTAGTTTCCGGTTAACATGGCTTTAGGGGCGATCGTCCAAACGATCCCTAAATAGGCATCGTTGGAGATTGAGAACAGGCATTTGCATCTAAAAAAAAGATCACAGGTAGCCCCATTCTTAAAGTGGATCTTATTGGTTTTGTTGTCGAGTGTGGCCAACAGAAGTCATGCTTTACCGAGCATGACGCGCCAGACCGGGATGCCTTGTAGCAGCTGCCATATCAATTCTTTCGGATCGAGCTTGACCCCCTTTGGTCGAAACTTCAAGTTAACCGGATATACCTTCGGGGAGAATTCAACTGGGCCACCTCTCAGTGGCATCGTGTTGGGGGGGTTTACCAATACCCAGGCCAATCAGAATCCACCTCCGGCTCAAGGTTATAGTGCGAACAATAACTTTGCCCTCAATCAAATCTCCGCATTCGTCGGCGGACGGCTATGGGACAAGGTCGGAACCTTTAGCCAGCTGACCTATGATGGCGTAGCGAATAAGGTCGCCTTGGATTTATCTGACACCCGTTATTCCGATGAATCCACCCTCCTCACTGATGCCGATGTGGTGTATGGCGTCTCGCTCAATAATGCGCCAACCGTTGAGGATCTCTGGAATACGACGCCGGTGTGGGGGTTTCCCTATGCGGCTTCGCCGGTAGCGCCAACCCCTGGAGCCACCGCATTGATCGATGGCCCCTTGATGACGACCGCGGGTGGTGGCAGCGTCTATGCGATGATTGACCAACTGCTTTACCTTGATTTCGGGGCCTACACCACCTTCTCTAAAGGGCTCCAACAGGGAATGGGGGTTTGGCAGCCAGAGCAGTTAGGGATCAACGGTGGGGCACCTTATTGGCGTCTGGCTCTTCAAAAACAGTGGGGTGGGCACTATGCCGAAATTGGGACTTACGGCCTTCAGGCGAAGGTTTATCCTGGAGGTAACACGAGCGTTGGAACCGACGGCTATGTGGATTCGGCATTTGACTTTACGTATCAATATCTTGGGGATATGTCGAACATCCTTGAGATCAGGAGCAATTACATCTACGAAAGCCAGACGTTGAATGCCTCGAATGCCCTTGGTCTGGTGACTAAGAGCGCTGCGGCACTTAACACCTATAGGATCAATGCGGCCTATACCTTTCAGCAAACCTATCAATTAACGTTGGGGTATAACCTGATATCGAGTAGCCGTAATGGGAATCTCTATCCGCCCCCGGGATACGCGCAGGGTATGGCGAACAGCGAGTATTTTGTCGCAGAGGCAGACTACACCCCCTTTGGCAAATTGGATTCACTCCAAACGACTTGGATGAATCTTCGCTTGGGTCTCCAATACATTGCCTACAGCAAATTCAATGGCACTGCCTTCAACGCCCAACAAAACAACACCTTATTTGTCAGTGGTTGGTTGGCCTTTTGATATGACCGCCGGTGGGGGTCCGCCCAAACATAATTGTTGTCATCAGTGAGTTCCACGAAATGCTAAGCCTACAGCGCTTCCAGCGCTGAATGGCCGCATTGAGCAGAACGATTAATGCCTTCGGCACCCCAGCCTGCCGTCCTGGCTCGATCCGTTTAGCGATAACATGGTTTCTTAACGTGACTCCGGGCTTCCGGGAAACCTTGCAGCTCCCCTGCGGTGAGCCGGCCGGACCTAGCCCTTCTGGGGGGCATGAAAATCATCCTGGTCTCGCCGCTAGGGAGCTGACCTTTCATTTTCGGCGGCGAAGGGCTCGATCTTTTTGGGGGACAGGAGGGGGCCTAGGAGCGCTTTATTTCATTAGGGCTCTTAGAACTGATCTATTCGAAGAGGCCTCAGCACCCAGCCTGGTTCACCCGCTTTAAGCTTGTATTGCATCTGTTGGATGCCACCCGTCGGTTTATCCTCGTTATCCTGATCTTTGTAGATTGGAAAACGCCTGGCTAGAGAGGTCTCGATGATTTGGAGTTCATCGTGGCCTCGATAGCCTTTAAATGCCTTCGCGTCCTCCTCGAGAGGGGGGAGGTAGATTTCCGTGAGCGACTTATTCTGATTAGAGGAATAGGCGATCAGTGATCCATAGGCGCTACTCCCCGCCGATTCTATGAAGACATAGACCTCCGGTGAGCCATCGACATTGATATCAGCGACTTCAACGGCGGTGATGGTTCCTTCGATGCGTCTCTCAATGGTTTTTGTGTTCCTTTAAGAGTCCCCGAGGCTTAATGCGTAGGGTCTTGATGGATAGCTGATGGGAGACACTCACCTCAAAGGTCACGCCCTCAAACTCACGTCTGACCTCGGTCATTTCTATGGATGTAGCATGAGCCTCAAAAAAGAACGCCATGCTCAGAGTCAGCGAGATTAGAAATCGGGTTTTTTGCGTCTTCATGAGAGGGTTCTCCTAATAAGCCTCAGGGTTTATTGTAGGCCGTAAGATCAGGTGGTTAGAGATTTATCGGCTGCCCATCTCAAGGGGAGGGGAGTGCCGCGGCCTTTTTAATAGCTATCGAATCCTTAGGACTATCATTCAACCATGGTTTGCGGGACTGAAGATAAAGCCTATCCTGTGAAGGGTTGACCTTGAATCACTGTGTTCGCCCCGATTCTTCCTCTTGGAGATAACAATGAAAAAAATGATCACGCTGGCTTTATTCGGCCTCCTTATGGCGGGTTCTATAGCCCCTTCCTTCGCTGATGATGCGGCAAAGATTCAGGCGACCATTGGGCGTCTTGGTAAGGTTTGTAAAGATAAGCTGATGACCAGTTTCAAGGGGGTCCCGATGTCGGATCTTCACGTCAATCTGGGCGCAACGCTTCAGCAGAGCATTGACAGTGGTGAGATGACACTGGCGGATATACAAAAGGACGGACTCAGCTTCGATGTTGAGGTTCCTAGTAAGGGCGCTGGATACTGTAACGTCAGTGGCAAGGGAAAAATCACGCAGGTCGAATTTCATTAAAACTGCGGTTTGTCGCCCTGATGTTGATGAAAGGCCCCATCAGGGGCCTCTGTATATGCGAGTGTCTTACCTCCGTAATGAAGCGCCTTCTAACCCTTAGAGACGAGCGATGAGGCAACCATTTCCCATGAATAAAATGTGGTTTTGGGGTCGGCACGCAGAAATGAGGAGTTATTGATGGCGACTCGATATATTGCTAAGTAAGTCTATCCATGCTATCTAGTCGCCAAATTAGTTCGATGGCGCTTCATAGGCTCTGATCTAAGGGCCTGTCCATGTTCGAGGATCCTGCTGCAATGGATTATTTGGCCAAACCTTTTGTCACATAATTCATTAGACATTGGATTAATAGGTCTTTACAGGACAGCAAAAAATAGTGGGTCAGAGTGGGTGGCCACAGTGGCACTGGACCATGAAAGCCAAAAAAACTGAAGATGCAGGTCCTTCTTTGATGCCGATCTGTACATATAACCTGCGGCAATAATATAGGTCAGACTATGCGTTCATATATCGCTCAGACTCTTTTTGCTAGTTTCCTGGCCTTTGTATTTTTATCAACGCCGGCCTTCGCAGGTGTACTTAAGCCTAACAAAGATGATGATCGGCCTTCAGGCAAGGGCCATGGGTCATCCAGCACTTTGGGTCTGGCGACCACGGTCCCTGGATATGGCATCAATTACCATGGTGGGCCCGTCATGTCAGGGGCAACCAATATTTACTACATCTGGTATGGAAACTGGAGTGCTCTTGCAGGATCCCAGCAGATCATAAGAGATTTTGGTAATGGAATTGGTGGGTCTGATCATTTCAATATCAATACGACCTATCCTGACTCCTCAAATAATAGGCCATCGAATATAGTTAGTCTCTATAAGACCGAATATGTCGATGCGGGATCTCTCGGAACAGCTTTGACTGATGCGAATATTCTCACCATCGTGAATAAGGCGCTCACTAGCCTCCCCCTTGACTCTAATGGCGTCTATTTTGTTTTAACTGACCCTTCAGTCACTGAGACTTCAGGTTTTTGTACAAGTTATTGTGGCTGGCATAACGTCACCACTATCTCCGGTATACCCATTAAGTACTCCTTCGTGGGTAACCCTAAGACGAAATGTCCTACGGCCTGTGCCCCTCAGACGGTCAGCCCAAATGGGGATCCCGCCACGGACGGGATGATAAGTGTCATGGCTCATGAATTGGAAGAAACCGTCTCCGACCCGCAGTTGAACGCGTGGTACGATACAGCGGGTATGGAGAACGGTGATAAGTGTGCTTGGACTTATGGTCTTACTTACACGGTGAATGGCGCTCAAGCCAACATGAAGTTAGGATCCAGAGATTTTTATATTCAACAAAACTGGCTTAATACCCCGCCTAGTGGTGCTTGTGTCGTTGGCTATAATTCAACGTCACCGACGATCACGTCGGTATCGCCCAATACGGGAACGACTGCGGGTGGTACGACGATCGCCATCACGGGAACGAATTTGACGGGAGCGACGGCGGTGAGTGTGGGCGGGACCCCGGT
>CAILMG010000112.1 GCA_903835265.1 uncultured Methylococcus sp. | reverse complement strand
TTTGACATCGAAGTCCCTTCAAGGGAACAGAAAAAAGCCAATATTTACAAGGGCATTATCAGCCGGGTCGAACCCAGTCTTGAGGCGGCCTTCGTCAATTTCGGTTCCGACCGACATGGCTTTCTCCCCTTCAAGGAAATCCTTCCTTCCTATGTTGGCATTGCTGACGACCAGGAAGTCAGTCGCCGCGATATCAAGGAAAAGCTCCGCGAAGGTCAGGAAATCCTGATTCAGGTCGAAAAGGAGGAACGGGGCACCAAGGGGGCTGCGCTCACCACCTATATCAGCCTCGCTGGCAGTTATCTCGTTCTCATGCCCAATAACCCAAGGGCTGGCGGGATTTCAAGGCGCATTGAAGGCGACACCCGCACGGACATGCGCGAGGTCATGGCGGCCCTTCAAGTCCCCGAAGGCATGGGCCTCATCATCCGAACCGCCGGCGGTGGAAAATCGGTCGAGGAACTGCAGTGGGACATGAATTACCTCCTACAGCTGTGGGAGGCGATCGAACGATCCGCCGCCGAAAAACCGGCGCCCCTCTTGGTCTTCCAGGAAAGCAACGTCATCATCAGGGCCTTGCGCGATCACCTTCGTGCGGACATTGATGAAATCCTGATTGATGACCCGGCGACCTTTAATCTGGTGCGGAGCTTCCTGCAACAGGTCATGCCGCAGTTCATCCACAAGGCCAAGCAATATCAGGATAACGTTCCCCTCTTTAATCGCTATCAAATCGAAAGCCAAATCGAACTCGCCTATGCCCGCGAGGTCCCTCTCCCCTCGGGGGGTGCGATTGTCATTGACCATTCAGAAGCGCTCACCGCCATTGATATCAACTCGGCCCGCGCCACCAAAGGCGGCGATATCGAGGAAACCGCGCTCAACACCAATCTCGAAGCGGCCGATGAAATCGCGCGCCAGTTAAGACTTCGAGACCTTGGCGGCCTCTTTGTTATCGACTTTATTGACATGATGGCTTCGAGAAACCAGCGGGCGGTCGAGAACCGCCTAAGGGATGCCGTCCGCATGGATCGGGCGAGGATTCAGCTTGGGAGGATCTCGCGGTTCGGCCTTCTTGAAATGTCTCGCCAAAGGCTTCGTCCCTCGCTCGGGGAATCGAGCCTTTTGACCTGCCCACGCTGTCATGGTCAAGGCACCATCCGTAGCGTTGAATCGCTGGCCCTCTCCGTGATGCGGATCATCGAGGAAGAGGCGATCAAGAAGAACACCGGCAAAGTCATCGCCTATTTGCCGGTTGATTCTGCGACCTATCTTTTGAATGAAAAGCGCCCCACGATCAACGACATCGAGAAGCGCCATAACGTTTCGGTCCTGATTATTCCAAGTAAGCATCTTGAAACACCAGCCTATGAGATTCAGCGGGTCCGCTCTGCCGACGCCACTGAAGAGGATGAAAAAGCCCCAAGCTATGGCATCGCTCGCCCCGATATGTCGAGTGATGATCGCTATACCCGGGAAATTCAGACCAATACGATGGAGCCCGCCGTCCGCGAATTTCTTCCAGACCGCCTGGCAAGACCCGCTCCACCCATCAGTCAACATGCGGTCCAGAGCGACTCCGGCAACAAAAATGGCGGGCTCATTAAACGTTTCCTGACACTCCTGACGGGGCCTCGAACCGAAGAAGAGGAGAAGGCAACCCGGGATGCGAGGGAGGAGCGCCCAGAAGAACCTCGTGATGACCATCGCCGTCAATCATCCTCCACTCCTCAGGGACAACGACGAGGCGGTCAGGGGCAACGTGGACAGGGTCAGCGCCGGCAAGATCAGGAACCACGCCATAGTCGGCGTAACAGCGATGCGAGACCGCCTCGAGTGAACCCACCGGCTGCCCCCCTTGAGCCCCTCCACGAAAGGCTAGAGGAAGCCCCCCAAGGCGAAGGGATCGAACCGATCGTTGAAACGCTCGAAAATGGCGAGCGTCAACCGCGTGAGGGCGGACGCCGAAGCAACCGACGTCGTCGCGGCCGCCGCGGAGGCGAGGGTCGGAATCGGACGATGAGCCCAGAAACAATGAATGAAGCGCCGCTGGAGGGCAATGAACCTCAACCTCAAGGCGCGAGGGATGAGCCGCCTCAACGCGTTGTCGACCCATTCAACGAGGCTGAAATATCTGAGAGCGATGACATGCCCTTGCAAAGGGAGTCGCTTGAAAGTGAGGAGGAACCAGCCCGCCCTCAGCGGGCGCCCCGACAGCAGCAACCCAGAGCCCCGAGGGCTCCGCGGCAGCGAAATCGTAAACCAGCGAACCATGATGGCGCTGACTCCGGCGCAGAAACAGAGGAGACAGGAAGCCCTCTCAGCGCATCGGAATCAGCCCCTGATCAGCGCGTCGTCATCCCTCAGGTCTATAGCGAACCCTTTGAGGCATCGGTCGAGACCCCCTCAGAAGCGATGCCCGATCAGGGATCAAATCAAGGATTGATGGAGGAGAGTGACGGGACCACCCCTCGTCGCCCTTCGAGGAGAAGGACCCGAAGCCGGAGAGATCGTCGCGTTCCCCTAAAATCAGGAAACACTGAAACCTCAACGAGTGCTGAGGAGCCGTCCTCAAACGCGACAGGCCCGACCCCTCAAGCACCACCCTCCGAGTTCAGCGACGATTAATGGGCTATCCGAGAGGGTTTCAGAACGACATGATTCGCTGGAACCCTCCTCCTTTTTTGGGAGGGTTGACCCCATCCAAGAAAAGTCCCATCACAGCAGTTGGTGTATAGTACGCCCCACCTTAGGTGGCTTTTGGAGGCGTTTAAAACGGCCTTCATGAGCACCTCATGGTTAGGACTATGACCTAACCCGCAGTGCACCCCTGACGATACGGTTTTCCCCTCCTCCAGCCATCGTGTCAAAACCTCAACGACCATCGCGCCGCCGTTCTTCGGGCTTTTCATCGCCCTTGATCAATCTCATGGTCGGCATCCTCGCAGGGCTGATGACCATTGGGCTGATTCTTTTTGGCTGCTACATTTACCTTCAATCACAGCTCCCCACCCTGGATGCTCTGAATGATATCCATTACCAAGCGCCGATGCGCATCTTCAGCCGTGATGGCCTCCTGATCGGTGAGTTTGGTGAGAAAATTCGATATCCGGTTGAGCTTAAAGACGTTCCAAAACCCTTGGTCCAAGCCTTCCTTGCGGCAGAAGACAATCGCTTTTACGATCATCCAGGTTTTGATTATCAGGGGCTCCTAAGAGCCACCGTGACCTACGTGATGACCGGTGAGAAACGGCAAGGGGGCAGCACCATTACGATGCAGGTCGCCCGCAATTTCTTTCTCAGCAACGAAAAAACCTTCCTTCGTAAAATCCGAGAAATCCTTCTCGCCATCAAAATAGAAGCAGAACTCCCCAAAGAAAGGATTCTGGAGCTCTATCTGAATAAGATTTACCTCGGCAATCATGCCTACGGGGTAACAGCGGCGGCCAAGGTTTATTACAACAAGACCTTGGATGAACTATCGCTGGCTGAAACCGCCATGATTGCGGGCCTTCCCAAGGCACCCTCCGCCTTCAACCCCATCATCAATCCGGATCGCTCGATGACCCGGAGAAACTATGTGCTAGGGCGAATGCGGGAAGGGAGCTTCATTACCGATGAAGCCTACCGTCAGGCTATGCAGCAACCCAATACCGCTCTATTGCATGCGCATAACATGGATCTCGACCTCCCCTACATTGCGGAGATTGTTCGGAACCAAATGTTTGAGCAATACGGGGAAGAAGCCTATTCCAGTGGGTATCAGGTCAAGACCACCATTGATTCTAAACTTCAGCTGTTGGCCGAAAAGACGCTGCGCTCTAATCTTCATCATTTTGATGAAAAAAGGCGCTTTCACGCGATTAAAGAGCATATCGATCTCAAGAAATACCCCGATGAAGCGGCCTGGGATCGTCAATTGGCCGTCCCAGGAAAGCTCGGTGATACGATCCCAGCACTGATCACCAGCCTCAAAGGATCGAGCGCCGAGGTCTATCTCGGCCAAGGAAAACGCATGACCTTATCCCCACCAGATCTCGCTTGGGCCCATCAGTGGCTCAATAACCAGCGGATCAAGGGAGAAAATAGAAAAGCCTTAGTGCCAGGCGATGTCCTAAGGCTTCGTGACAGCAATGGGCACCTCAAACTCACCCAAATTCCTGAAGTGGGTGGCGCCCTGGTGTCCGTCCTCCCCAAGGATGGTCAGGTCATCGCCATCGCCGGTGGCTATGATTTTCACTACAGTAAATTTAATCGCGCCATTCAATCGAAACGACAACCCGGGTCAGGCTTCAAACCCGTGATCTACTCGACGGCGCTGATGGAAGGCATGACGCCCTCCTCCATCGTGGTCGATGCTCCGGTCAGCTTCGGCAAATGGACACCGATGAATGCCTCGCGCCGCTTTTATGGCCCGACCCCCTTAAGGACGGCCCTGACCTATTCCCGTAACATCGTCGCCGTCAAGCTCCTGCATAAAGTCGGGGTGACCAAGGCGATTAAGTTGGCCTTGAGCTTTGGTTTTGAACCGGACGAGCTTCCGAAGGTTCTTCCCCTGGCGTTGGGAGCAGGATCTGCAAGCCCCCTTCGAATGGCTCAGATGTATTCGGTATTTGCCAATGGCGGCTTCAGGATCAACCCCTATTTCATTGATCGGGTGGATACTGACAGCGGCAAGACGATCTACCAAGCCACCCCACCGACGGCTTGTGTGGAGTGTGATCCCGGTTCAGAACCCACCGAGGGCACCGCTCGAAGGGTGCTCACCCCTGAGGTTCATTTCATGATGAACTCCATGCTGAAGGATGTCGTGCGCTTTGGAACCGCAAGGAAGGCTCTTGCCTTGAAACGCCCGGACATCGCCGGCAAGACAGGTACCACTAACAAGTCCTATGATGCTTGGTTCAATGGCTATACCCCGGAACTCGTGACCATTGCTTGGTTTGGCTACGATGTCTATAAGAGCCTCGGCCACAACCAGATGGGCGGCGATCTTGCACTGCCGATGTGGATGGAGTTCATGGAGGAAGCCTTGAAGGACAAACCGGTCACCCTGTTCGCGGCACCTGAACCCTCTCAAGACTATCGCCGAGTCAAGATCGGCAGCAAATCGGCAACACCCGACTATGAATATATCTCCCTGAAGAAACAGCATAAGCGAGAGGGTTCAAGATCCAGTCAGAATAAAAGCAGTGTGAGCCTTGGGAAAGAGGACCCGAACGGCGAGAGTCGACCACGACCCAAGCCGCAGGTCAAACCGGGCAAGGAAGTAGAATCGCTCTTTTAGAGAATAGCCCTAGTCCACCAAGACCAGGAGACACCAGGGGGGGAAGGCGATCCTATTGAGATCGCCTTAACAACCGGGCTTCACTTCAAGCGAACGCCCGGCCATGTGGACTAGCGGCTGTAGCGGCGGCGGAACTTATCGACGCGACCTGCCGTGTCGACGAGCCTCTGCTTCCCTGTATAAAATGGATGGCACGCCGCACAGACTTCGACGTGGAGATCTTTGCCGAGCGTCGAGCGCGTCTCAAAGGTGTTGCCACAGCTGCAGTTGACCGTCAGGGTGGTGTAATTGGGGTGAGTTTCCGTCTTCATGAGGGGTTTTCCTGCAAAACGTGCGGACCAAAATAAACCCGTCACTCTACCTAAAGAGACAGCAAATGGCAAGCCGGCAGTTTGTAGTCCTCTCCCTCAGAGATCGCCAGCGTGTCTTCATCATCATGAGACTTATTTGATGCGCATCATTTCTTTGAATGCCAATGGCATTCGCTCGGCTGCCCGCAAGGGATTTTTCGACTGGATGGCCCTCCAAGCGGCCGATGTGGTGTGCCTTCAGGAAACCAAGGCGCAGGAACATCAACTCAAGGATGAACTCTTTCGGCCCGAGGGTTTTCATGCCGTTTATCTTGACGCCTTAAAGCCCGGCTACAGTGGCGTGGCCATTTTTTCAAAGAAACCCCCGGATGACATCATCCGGGGGCTTGGCTGGCCTGATATGGACGCTGAAGGACGTTATCTCGAGGCGCGCTTTGGCCGCTTAAGTGTCGTCTCCCTCTATATTCCTTCAGGCTCTTCAAGCCCTGAACGTCAGGCCGTTAAAATGAGCTTTCTGGATCGCTTTGGGCCTTTCCTTGAAGCGTGTGCCAACAATGACCGGGACTATATCTTTTGTGGTGATTGGAATATCGCCCATCAGGCCATCGATCTTAAGAACTGGCGAAGCAACCAGAAAAATTCAGGGTTCCTCCCAGAAGAGCGCGCGTTCCTTGATACCCTTTTTGAGGAAAAGGGCTGGGTAGATGCCTTTAGAGCCTTGTGTCCCTTGCCTGATCAATATACTTGGTGGTCGAACCGTGGCCAAGCCTGGGCCAAAAACGTGGGCTGGCGGATCGATTATCAGGTGATCAGCTCAAAGCTAAGCCCTACCCTTCGTGCCGCCTCGATCTACAAGGATGAGCGGTTTTCAGATCATGCGCCTTTAACGATTGATTATGACTACCCCTTCTGAATCCTGGCTCAACCGCCGGATCCTCCTTTGTATCGTCACCGGCTTCTCATCAGGCCTTCCCCTCTTTGTTCTGATCAGCCTCCTCTCAGCATGGCTTCGAGAATCAGGGGTCGATCTCAAAGCCATTGGCCTTCTGGCCTTAGTGCAGTTTCCTTATATCTGGAAATTTGCTTGGGCGCCTTTATGCGACCGTTTTAACCTAGGCCTTGGCCGACGTCGAAGCTGGATGCTCATAAGCCAACTGGCGCTGATCGCCTCCCTGCCGCTTTTTGGATGGCTGTCTCCCAAAACCGATTTGGCGCTGATC
>CAILMG010000111.1 GCA_903835265.1 uncultured Methylococcus sp. | reverse complement strand
GTAGCGAATTCGAAAACCCCACATCAACCCAGCGGCACTAGGATGACGTCGATGTTAAAAAACAGTGAATTCAAGCATCGTCGCCAGCAGCTGATGCGGCAGATGAAGAAAAATGCTGTTGCCATCATCGCCAGCGCACCGGCCGTGATCAGAAACCGGGATGTGGAATACCCCTACCGGCAGAGCAGTGACTTTCACTACCTGACAGGGCTTGATGAGGCTGAGGCGGTCTTGGTGCTGATTCCCGGCAGAAAGCAAGGGGAGTATGTGCTTTTTTGCCGCGAATACGACCCCGACAAAGCCATCTGGACGGGCCGTCATGCGGGACTTGAGGGCGCCGTTCAGTGCTTCGGCGCGGATGAAGCCTATGCCATTGATGATCTTGAGGACGAACTGCCACGGCTTTTATCGCAAAAAGACCGTGTCTATTACCCGATCGGTCAGGATAGCGACCTCGATGAGGTGGTCATGGCGGCGGTCGAGGCGCTTAAGCGCCAATCCCGGGCCGGGACCTCGGCACCCTATGACTTCATTGCGCTCGAACATCTCCTTCATGAGCAGCGCCTGATCAAGTCGCCGCAGGAAATCGAACTGATCAAAAAGGCCTGTGACGTGACCGTGAAAGGCCATCTTCGAGCCATGCGCCACTGCCGGCCGGGTCTTTGGGAATACGAGATCGAAGCCGAACTGCTCCATGAATTTACCCGCCATGGTTTAAGAAATACCGCCTATCCCAGCATCGTGGGGGGAGGCACCAACGCGTGTGTCCTCCATTACACCCAGAATGATGCCATGCTCGCCAATGGCGACTTATTACTGATCGATGCGGGCGCCGAACACCAGTGCTATGCCGCTGATGTCACCCGAACCTATCCGGTGAATGGGCGCTTCACCAAGCCGCAACGGCTGTTGTATGAGTTGGTGCTCGCCGCACAACTGGCGGCTATCGAGGCCATCAAGCCTCAAAATCGCTGGAATGCGCCGCATGAGGCCGCCGTGAAGGTCCTGACCAAAGGCCTTTTACGGCTGGGCCTGATTGAAGGGAAAGCCGCCAACCTGATCAAAAGTGAAGGCTACAAGAAGTTTTTCATGCACCGAACCGGACATTGGCTGGGTATGGATGTTCATGATGTCGGCGACTACCGTCAAAACGGCAAATGGCGCGCCTTTCAGCCAGGGATGGTATTGACGGTAGAACCGGGCCTCTATGTGCCGCCCGATTGTGTTGAGGTGGATCCTTGCTGGCGCGGGATTGGCATCCGAATAGAGGACGATGTTCTCGTGACCAAGGACGGTGTCGAGGTCTTGACCAGAGACCTTCCAAAAACCGTCAAGGACATCGAAGCCCTGATGGCGAGAAGCCCGTGACCATCGACATCGATGTCTTAATCGTCGGTGGCGGCCTCGTCGGGGGGAGCCTTGCGCTGGCCCTTGCCGATCACCCCCTTCGAATCGGGCTGGTGGAAGCTCTATCCCCCCCCGAGCGGGCCGCTTCGGCCAGCGGCGATCGAGCGCTCGCATTGTCTCGGGGAACCGTTCAGCAATTAAAGGCGCTCGGGTTATGGCCCGGGGTGGCGGCCAACAGCATGGCCATTCGGCATATTCATGTCTCTGATCAGGGACACTTTGGAAAAACACGTCTGAAGGCCGATGATCCCGGGGTCGAGGCTTTGGGTCACGTGGTGGTCGCTCGGGTGCTTGAAAAGGCGCTTGATCAGCGACTCGCTGAAAGCCCAATTCATCGGTTCTGTCCCGCCCGGGTCATGAGCCTCAAGGCCGGTCCTGACCGCGCTCTGGTCGCTCTTCGGGAGGGCGATGACGATGTGGTGGTCTCTGCGCGACTCGTCGTGGCCGCCGATGGGGGGACTTCGACCGTCAGGAGCCTTCTTGGTATCGAGCAGGAGATCCATGATTATGAGCAGACGGCCATCGTGACCGACGTCCACACGGAGGAGGACACCCGCCACACCGCCTTTGAACGGTTTACCCCATCAGGGCCCTTAGCGTTCCTCCCTCTGGAGGCGCATCGGTGCTCCGTGGTGTGGACGCTGGGCCGCGAAGACGCCGAGGAGGTGCTCCGGCAGGGCGACACGGAGCTAACCGCCCGCCTTCGGGAGGCCTTTGGCTTCTGGCTCGGTGATTTGACCCTGGCTAACCCACCGGTTGGCTTTCCGCTTCGCCTCATTCAGGCTGAAAGTATGGTGCATCAACGGGTGGTCCTCATCGGGAATGCCATGCATCAAATTCACCCGGTCGCAGGACAAGGTTTCAACCTCGGTCTCCGCGATGCCGCCGTGCTCGCTGAACGGCTGTTGACCCAACATCGCTTGGGGAACGATCTTGGGGATCCAGATTTCCTTCACCACTATGCCCGCGCCCGTCAAGAGGATCTGAAGACGGTCATCCGATTCACCGATGGCCTGGTCAAGGTGTTTTCCAACACGTTCCCACCGCTGGTGGCGCTTCGCAATCTCGCCCTGGTCGCGCTGGATCGGTTGCCGCCCGCTAAACGGCTACTGACCCGTCGGGCCATGGGCTATGGCATTCGCTTGACATAACAAATCCCTTTAATCTTTTAAGGTTTTTTCTCTCTTTAAGGTCCTCTTGAGAACCAAATGGCCTATCTGACGGTCATAGATCGGCGGGAGGGTTGAGGCTATGGTTTCAAACCGACTATAGTGTTCATATTCAAGAAACGTCGACGGGAACAATTATGAAACTTATTTTTTGGGTCATGGGCTTTCTGGCCGTGATTTACTTCATGTCTGTCTTCACTCAAAGCGCTCATGGTATCGACGGTTCGAGCCAGCGATCTGCGGCCAACTCGGTGAAGAAGCTGAAGCGATATATGACCACCCAGCAGCAGCACATCTTTGAAACATCTTATGGGGTCCTTGGCGCCATCAAATCAAAAGAGGGGCCCGACGTTTTCCTCCCCTTTGTCGATGGCAAAAGCCCGGATGAAATCATTGATTTGGCGCGCATCGAGGTCAGCAAACGGATCGCAGCAGGTGATCCAGACCTCGTCAAATACGGGAGCTGGGACAATCTGGTGGGCCTTGGAACCACGGCAGGTGAGGGCAATAGCGATGCCAACCAGCGAACCGCCCAACCCCTGAGGAGCAGCACCCGCTCAGCGCGGGATCCGGCCCCTGAAGGAACACCCGCCTCGCCGGCCGCTCAGTAAGTCATCGGTGTTTGAGACCAGCTCACACACTGGTCTCACCTCGAATCCTCAAGGCTTCCCGATAAAGGATCTCGCGACGTGCCCCGGTGATCTCCGCAGTTATGGCCGCGGCCGTCTTTACCGACTGATGCTTCAAGAGGACGCTCAGAATGCGTTCCTGTTCCGCCGAAAGCGTATCTTCATGTCGCCTTGGCGGGGATCCCTCGATCAATAAAACAAACTCCCCCCGCTGCATGGCCTGGGATTCAAGGACGCAAGCTTCCGCTCCCCCTGCGGTAGTTTCGACGATGGTTTCAAACCGTTTGGTCAATTCACGCGCGATGACCACGCGCCGATCGGATTCAAAGACCTTGCCGACATCAACCAGGGTTTCAAGGACACGGTGGGAAGACTCATAAAAGAGGAGGGTTCTAGGATCCTCTTTCAGGGATTCAAAGAGCGTCAGTCGGGCGGCTGACTTCCTCGGTGGGAATCCCTCAAAAGCAAATCGGTGACTCGGTAGCCCGGAGGCCGACAAAGCGGCGATCAGGGCACAAGGACCTGGAACAGGACGAATCACGATGCCCATCGCTCGTGCGGCCCGAACCAAAGGAAACCCAGGGTCGTTAATGAGAGGGGTCCCGGCATCTGAAATCAGGGCCAGGTTATCACCGGCCAAAAGCCGCTCGACCAGCCCTTTTGAAATGCGGTCCTCGTTATGTTCATGAAGCGCGATCAGGGGGCGGTCGATGCCATAATGGTCCAGCAACGGTCGGCTGTGACGAGTATCTTCACAGGCAATGCCATCGACCCCCTTAAGAACCTCAAGGGCATGAAAGCTTAAGTCCTCTAGATTGCCGATCGGCGTTGCGACTAGGTATAGTAGCCCGGCTTCAGGCCTTGTATTTTGGCTCGTTGAGGGCCGCCGACTAGGGATTTTCTCCATGCGAATCTGTCGTTCCTTTGTGTTGCTGTGGCTGCTGGTCAGTCAGGTTGCCTGTCAAGGGGGGCTCCAGCGCTTGATCGCCAGCACACCGCCTGAGGACCCCCAAGCCGAAGCCCTCAAGCGATCGGGCCAGTTTCAAGGCGCTATACGCCGCTACGAACAGCTGGCTAAAACGACCGGCCAGCCGGATCACTATTGGCTCGAAGCGGCCGATACCGCGCTTCGTTCAGGCGATTCGGTAGAGGCACGGCAATGGGCCGACAAACTCAAGGTCCAGAATCTCTCTCCGGTTGACCGCGATCGTTGGGCGCTTTTTTCAAGCCGAATGGATCTCAATGAGGGCCGGGCGCAAGAAGCGCTTGTCAAGCTCAACAGTCTACCGGAACAGCGCCTATCAGAAGCAGACCAGCGGAATTTTCATGTCCTCAAAGCCTCAGCGTTCAACCAGCAGGGTGATCTCAATGGCAGCGCCCTTGAACGCATGGCCCTGACCCCGCTGCTGAACCGTCAGGAGGACCTTGATCGGAACTTTGAGACGATCCTTGAGACCCTCAAACGTCTCCCGACGAAGGAGCTCAAGACCGCCTGGCCTCGGCCACCCCCCGAGATGGCCGGCTGGCGGGCCTTGGCGCTGGTCATGAAAGCCTCTGGCAATGGGGTCGCCACGGCGCTCGATGAATGGCAGAGCCAATATCCTCAACACCCTGCCGGAGGCGGATTCTTAAGGAGACTCAAGAGCTCATCAAATGAACCCCAGGAGGCCCCAAAGGCCCTCGATAAAGACGCCATGAAAGGGCCCTTCATCGGTGTTCTCTTGCCTCAGGAAGGACCCTACGCCTCCGCGGCCGAGATCATCCGGAAGGGCCTTGAAAGCGCCCATGCCAGCGATACTCAGCCTCAAAAGCCTGATCTTCGCGTGCTCAACTCCGCCTCCGGACATCTTTTAGAAGACCTTCACACGCTGGAGAGCGAGGGGGCCATCGGCATCATTGGCCCCCTGATCAAGGAGGAGGTGACGGCCCTCATGCTGCAACCGATCAACATTCCGGTGCTCGCGCTCAATCAGGTGGAAGGTCAGGCCGCCAAGGATTTCTTCCAGTTCGGTTTAACGCCTGAAGATGAAGTCGAACAGGTGGCCGCCAAAGCCTTTGCCGATGGGCGCCGAGTCGCTGGGATCCTTTACCCTGAAACCGCCTTTGGCCACCGACTGGCAGAACACTTCAAGCACACTTGGCGGAGTCTTGGTGGCCACCTTCTTGATGACAGGGCCTTTCAAGAGGCCTCTCAGACGGTATTTAAAGATCAGGCCTCATTAGGGGCTGACATGGTCTTTTTGATCGCTGACCCCCAACAGGCCAAGACCTTGGTGCCCATGCTGCATGACGCCCAAGGACCCAAGATCTACACCACCTCCAAAATCTTTGAGGACCTTCGTGATGATCGGAGCAACCAGGCTCTGAACGGTGTGATTTTCTGCGATATGCCGGCCCTTTTGGCCGCCCCAAAGGAGGATCACGCCGAGTCCGCTCGCCTCATGGCTTTTGGCCGAGATGCCTACCGGATCCTTCCCACACTCAAGGCCACAAGGCTCGATCCTGATTGGCATTTAGAGGGAGAAACCGGAAGCCTCCACATTAACGCCGCCCATCAGATCAAGCGGGATCTCTCCTGTCGCGAATGGGTGGCCCGTCGTCCGGAAGACGCCGCGCCTCATGGCGCGAGATAAGCTTCCGCCCTCAATGATTCAACGCGACTCCCTCTTAGCCATTCTTTTTGCTATCCCTCCTCCATGAATCAACAAGCCCGCATCTTTCAACAATTTTCCGCCCATCAGGAGGCGATTCAGGAAACGCTGCTTCGGCTCAGTGACCGAATTGAAGCCGCGGCGATTAGGCTTTCCAACTGCCTTCTTGACGATGGAAAAATCCTGACCTGCGGCAATGGGGGATCGGCATGTGAAGCCCTGCACCTTTCATCAGAGCTCCTCAATCGCTACGACAGGGACCGACCCGGCCTTCCCGCCATCGCTCTCACCTCGGATATGGCAGCGATCACGTCGATTGCCAACGATTATGACTTTGACGCGGTGTTTTCAAAGCCCATTCTCGCCCTCGGGCAGGCGCTTGATGTGCTGGTGATTTATACGACCAGCGGCCAATCGGCGAACCTCCTTCGGGCCGTCGCTGCCGCCCATGATCGGGGGATGACCATCATTGCGATGACCGGGCGCGATGGCGGAGCCTTGGCGGCGCTTTTGAACGACAATGACCTTGAGCTTCGGGTGCCCTCCGAGGTCACGGCTCGCATTCAAGAGGCCCACCTTCTGATCACTCACTGCCTGTGTGATCTCATTGATCTTCAGCTATTTGGAGACTAAGCCATGGCATTAACCACAGGTTTCATCACCCAGCTGGAGGGGATTTTTGGGCCGGACCGGCTGTTGATCGAGCCCTCCGATTGCTGGGTCTATGGCTATGACAATAGCAAGCGCCATATGTTGCCCGAGGCCGTGGTGTTCCCTCTGACCCATGAGGAAACGCAAGCGCTGGTGGTGCTATGTCACACCGATGGGGTTCCTCTGACCGCAAGGGGGCGAGGCACCGGAACCACGGGCGCGACGGTCCCCCTTCAGCACGGTGTCGTTGCGTCCTTTGAGCGGATGGACCGTATTGTTGAGTTTTCTAAGGACAACCGCTATCTGGTGGTAGAGCCTGGGATCACCAATCAGGCGATCCAGGACTTTCTAAAACCGCACGGTTTTTTCTGGCCCCCCGATCCCACCAGTGCCGCCTTTTGTAGCGTCGGCGGAAATCTTGCCTACAATTCGGCGGGGCCCCGCGCTGTAAAATACGGGACGCCCAGAGAAAATACCTTGGGTCTTCGGGTGGTCACCGGAACCGGCGACGCGTTTCGGGTTGGGGTCTACACCACCAAAGGGGTGGTCGGCTATGACCTGACACGTCTGATCATCGGATCAGAAGGCACCCTCGCCTTGATCACCGAGGCGACCCTGAAGCTAACCCCTCTGCCGGAAGCGAAGGCCACCCTCCGCGCGGTCTACCAAGACGTTCAAGCCGCCGCCACGGCGATCGCCAACATCATGGCGCAGCCTGCGGTTCCCTGTGCGCTTGAATTCATTGATGGCAATGCCATCAACATGGTCCGGCGCTACTCGACCGCGGACCTCCCGGAGGGGGCTGGTGCACTGCTGATGATTGAGGTCGATGGGTTCAAGGAGGCCATGGCGGTGCAAATCGAGAGCATCCATCAAGCGGCAATGAATGACGGGCTTCTTGAATTTAGAAAAGCAGAAAGCCAACAGGAGGTCGATGCGCTCTGGCAAACCCGCAAGGCCCTCTCACCCACCTTACGCAAGATCGCACCGAAAAAGATCAATGAAGACGTGGTGGTTCCTATCACCGAACTCCCTGCCTTAATTCAGGGGCTTGATGAGCTCTCAAGGCGTCATAGCCTGACCATCGTGAACTTTGGCCATGCCGGCAATGGCAACATTCATGTCAATCTCCTTTACGATCCCGAGGCGATCGGTGAATCTGAAAGGGCTCACCGTTGCCTTGATGAAATGTTCAAGCTCGTGCTCTCCCTCCGAGGGACACTCTCCGGAGAGCATGGCGTCGGCATTGAAAAGAGGGACTATGTCGCTCGTGAGATTGAGCCGGCCGCCCTCAAGCTCATGCATGGCATCAAGGCCGCGTTTGACCCCAAGGGTATCCTCAATTGGGGTAAAGCCTTTCCGCTGAAAGAAGACCTCTAGGGGGTTAGGGGACGCGCGATGACCCGAAGCGGTGCGCCACTCCCCCCCTCTATTTTCATCGGGAGCGCAATCACCTCAAACGCTTTGGCAGGGAGTTGTTCGAGTTGCATCAAGTTTTCAAAAATAGGGACCCCCGCCGCCGCGAGGATCCGATGACTTTCAAAAAGGCGCGAGATTCCGCGATCGATGCTCGCCGTATCAAGGCCGACGGCTCGAACGTTTCGCTCCTTGATCAACCAAGCGGCTGCCGCCTTTGAAAGTCCTGGAAAATGAAGTTTGGCGATGGCCGCTTGACCGCGCTCTGCGGTCCCTAAATAGCGTTCCCTCGACGGCCAAAAGCGATCATAGCCGGTTCTTAAGAGGACGATGCTCTGGGGTTCGATCAGGCCATGAAGGGATTCGAAGGCGATAAAATCCTCGATGCTGACCAGATAGTCCCTGTCCTTGAGTGCCTTTTGGCTGACATCCACAACGATGCCGGGGCCTATGGTTTTATCCAGCGGGATTTTTTCGACCGTTTCTCCGCCTTCAAAAAAATGGATGGGGGCATCCATATGGGTGCCCCCATGTTCTGCGGCCTGATAACGATTTGCAGAATAGTGATAGCCGTTATCCGTCGTGCCATCAAAGACCTTCTCCAGTCGGAACCCATCGGCATTGGGCCAATAAAGGGTTTGTTCAGAAAAAGGATGGGTCAGATCGACTATCGCCTTTGAATCGGGCGGTTTCATGGGATGGCTACAGCCCGTCATGAACAGCATTCCAAACAGGAAGGCAGAGCGAAAGCTTGAAATCATAAGGTCTATCCATGAAAAGAGGCGTCATCAAAAAGGTCAAACCTCCCGCCAACAATACGGTGCCGTGGGCCATAATAGGCCAACGCCCAACGATAGTCGTTTAAGGCCTCAAGATGAAGTTGCCAAAGGTCAGGGGATCCTTCTGAAGGTGGAACACGCTCAAATCCATCAAACCCCGGGCGGATCGCCACCGATTTGAGACCCCCAGCAATCCCATGCCCCGTTGCCTTCAGAAAGGCTTCCTTAGACGCCCAGGTAGCGACCAGGGAAGCCGTCCTTAATTCTTCGCCCCCCAATGGCCAGCGTGATGCTTCCTGGGGCGTCAGGATGGCCTTAGCGAGAGGCTCCAAGGCCTTGCGTGGCCGAACTTTTTCAATGTCGACACCGATCTTAAGGTCGCGTGCTATGGCCATCAGTGCATGATCGCCGCTGTGGGAAACATTGAACACCCATCCTTTATTTTCGGCGGATCCCCAAAGCCTTGGTTTACCTTTGTCATTATAAGACCACGCGAGGGATTTAGGATCGACGCCGAGACAGCCCCCGAGGACGTGGCGAAGCGCCGATCGTGTCGCGATAAAGTGGCCCTTTGACGCCGGATGATGGATGGCCCTGGCTCTGACCCTTTCCTCTTCTGATAAGACCCCTTCAGGTCCTTCTAAAAAGTCCCCTCGAAGACGGGGAAGGGGCACCAGAACCAGAAGGATTTCTCCTTCCAAGGGGGAACGGCCCGGTTTGATCGCGGATTCAAACATCGTTTGATGCTACCACGGGAAGACAAGGTCAGGACGTTCTTGGCAAAAGGCATTAAGATGTCGACCAGTCAAAGAGAACAGGGGTTCCCCCCACCAAGTCACGACACACATGACCACTATCACGCAAGTCAGGGCCCGTTGGGCCGCCGCTTTCGGGCTCTTTCTGACAGGGCTTTGGATTCTTCATGGGTTCTTGGTACCCATTGCCTGGGCCGTCGTGCTGGGCATCACCCTCTGGCCCCTTTATGCAGGCCTTAGGAGGTATTGGACCCAAAGGGATTCAGACTCTTTTTTGCCGGCGCTGATCGTCACCCTGGTGATGGCCGGTATTGTTTATGGTCCTCTGACCTATGGCCTCCTGCGGGTCGGCCAAGAGGCTCAATCGGTGCTTCATCTTCTGCAGCATGCCCATCAGGGTGGTTTGCCGACGCCCGTTTGGATTCTTGGGTTACCCAAAGTGGGCCCGCAAGCGGCGGAACTCTGGCAACACTGGCTCGGTTCCTCCGCCGCCGTCAAGGATCTATTGAAACAAATCGTCTCCAGTGAGTTCCCGCACTATACCCGTCAATTTGCGTCGTTGATTTTCCACCGTTACGCGAGCGCCTTCTTCACCTTTGTTGTTCTTTTCTTCCTCTTACTGAATGGCGAACTCTTGGGCCGGCGTGTGCTTTATCTGTGCGACCGGGCTTTTGGCGATAATGGAAGCCGCTATGCGCGTCATGCCATGACCGCGGTCAGAGCCACGGTCAACGGCATCGTTCTGGTGGCCTTAGGCCAGGGTGTCGCGCTCGGTTTTGGATACGCCGCAGCAGGATTTGCTCATGCGGCCCTGATGGGTGTTATCACGGGCTTGATTGCCTTGGTGCCCTTTGCCGCCAAGATTATGTCGGTGGGTGCCGCCTTCGTCCTTTTTGGCGAAGGAAAAATTGGTCCAGGTTTGGGTCTTTTTGTTTTTGGGCTCCTCCTCATCATTCTCTCTGATAACTACCTGAAGCCTAAGCTCATCGGTAATGCCGTGAAGTTGCCCTTCATCTGGACCCTTCTTGGCATTTTGGGGGGGATTGAGACCTTTGGATTTTTAGGGCTTTTTTTGGGCCCCACCATTATGGCCATTCTAATCTCGGTCTGGCGGGACAGTCTTTCAGATAGCCAAGATGCCTCGTGACTGACGCCAGATCCCCCTATCGGTTCCGTGTTCTACTCGCGCTTTCGGGGCCTATCGTTTTCTTAATGATCACGGCCTGCCTTTCAGCGCTGGTTTCTTACCCCATTTTTCTCTTAAGCGGCGCGGATGACATCAGCTTTTTAAGGTCTTTGATCAGCCGGATCGGTCAGGGATTGCTTCTTTTGGGCATGTTTCCGATGTTCAAAGTCCTTGGCCTTCAATTCAAGGATCTCGGCTATCATCGCCATGCTGTGCGCACTATTCCTTTCGGGATCGGGCTTGGGGCTCTCATGCTGGGGCTTCACGTCCTCCTCCTCCTGAAGCTTGGAATCCGTCTTCCAGGCGGGAACCCCTGGTCCATGGGTGGTCTTACTGTGCTCTTTCTCCAATCGCTCGCAACCGGTCTCGGTGTAGCGCTGCTTGAGGAAACCCTTTTTCGAGGGGCTCTCGTAGC
>CAILMG010000110.1 GCA_903835265.1 uncultured Methylococcus sp. | reverse complement strand
CTCCATATCGACAAGCCCACCCCCTATGTCATTTTTGCGATCAGAGGGGCTGGCAAATCATCGATGCGCATCGATACCGAGCGCTACCTCAATGATTATCGGGATCAGGTTCTCATCATTTCCTATGTAGAGTTCAATGAGCTCCTCGCCGAAGTCGCTAGGCCCAGGACCCTTCCCCTCGAATATGCCTCCGATAAATCGGCCCTGACGCGTTTCCTCAAGGGAAGGAAAGAGATCCCGCTGGCGCGCGAACCTAAAATGACGCTCGATGATCATCTCGATTACATCCTAAAGCTCGGCATCGAGGAGCTCTATCGTACGATCGTTAACACCCCGCGCGAAGACCTTCTGAAGGATAACCGGGAGATTGCAGAAAAGTTTTTGCTCTTAACAGCGCTTTATTACACGCCGAACGATCTCTCAAGCAAGGTCGCCACGCTGCGCCGGGTGATTGAAATCACTGGCTACGAGCGAAAGCTGCCGTTCTTTCTAAAAAAACAGGCCAAGTTCATTGCTGGCGAGATTTATCGCCAAATTCGTGGCGTCCCGGTCTCTCTTGAAGGGATGGTCAAGACCATTCAAGAAATCGGTGTCGGTCTCTTTGAGTTCCACGGCATCCCGAGAAATACGGAGAACCGCTTTACGCTGTTCAAGAGTTTCATGGAGCTGGTCCGTTATTTCGGGTTGGCGGGCGTCTATCTTCTGGTGGATAGAGTCGATGAGCCGACCAGCATCAAAGGGGACCCAGAAAAAATGCGCGAACTGGTCACGCCGATCCTTGACGATCAGCTCTTCCAGATCGACCATCTCGGGATTATCTTGTTCCTGCCGTATGAGCTTCATGATCTCAAGAAGTACTACCGCAGCGATCGCATCAAAACGATCTCCTCCATCAACTGGTCGCCGGACAACATGATCCGTCTGATCGAGAAACGGATGAACGTTGGCCGTAAACCCGGCAGCCCCCCCATTCATCTCGCCGAAATCTTTGAGGACGAAGGTGATAGCAAAGCGAACTTCATCGTCCGGCAGCTGACCCCTCGCAACGCCTTCCGTCTCCTCAGCATCATTCTTGAAGAGCACTGTCAGACCGTGATCTACGGCGTCAAGATCTCGACGGAGGTCTATGAATCAGCGGTCCAGCGCTACCTGATCGAAAAAGAAGGCTACTAATCCCAAGGCCGGGGCGACATCAAGATCGCCCCGTCCACCAAAGCCGCAAGCGAATCCCAAGGGTTGTGGTAAAGCCGGTAGTGACCTGCTGGATCACCCCTTGGCGGTCGACAAAAAAGAGCGCCGGCACCCCATGGACCCCATAAGCCGCCGCCACTTGACCATCATCATCGACGACCGTTGGCAGTTTAAAGCCTTGGGCCTCCATATACCCTCTGACGGTCTCGGGGCCACCCGATGTCAGGGCCACCGACACCACGCTGGCCTCCTGTCCGATCTGGTTCAAGGTGCCTTGCATACTTCGGCAGATCCCACACCAACTCCCCCAGAAATAGATCAGGAGCGGCTTTTGAACCGCGGCCAGGCCTTCAAAAGGCCGTCCATCCAGGGTGAGCCCGACAATCGATGGCGCGATAACACTCCTTTTTAAGCCCTGTTGCGCCCACCCCTGGACGGCCAGGACAAGGATTATCGGGACAATCCATCCAACGATTCTTTGCCACACGCCTATCACCCTCCTCATCACCCAAAACGATGCAACAGGGCCGTGCCGTGCTGCTTGAGCCAGAATCTTCTCTCTGGCCAACAAGGATCATGACGCGCCACGAGATCCCAGAAGGCTTTCGAGTGATTTCTGAAACGAATATGGCAGATTTCATGAATGACGACGTAGGCGAGGACCTCTGGCGGGGTAAAGGCCAATAGCCAATTGAGATTCATATCATTTTTAGGACCTAGGCTTCCCCACCGGGTTTTCATCGCCTTGATACGAATTCGTCGCGGCTCAAGCCCCTCGAGGGGAGTGAAGTGATCTATCAGTGAAGACACCTCAGCGCGCATCCAGACCCGAACCCAAGAATACAGCGCGTGCCTAATTTCAAGGGCTTCCTGCTCCAGAGACCCTTGCGGAAGATGGATCTCAAAGGCGCCATCAAGCCGCCGATGGACTTTTCGCCGGCCGCCTTCGACGACCACCAACTCGGTGGCAACGCCTTGAAAAGGAACGCTGGCCCCGCCGATCAAAGGGACACAGGATTGTTTGAGCCTGCCAGATCGCTGTCTGATGTCTTCAAGCTTTTGATAAGCCCAGACCCGGTGGCGATCGAGAAAATGTCGGGCTTCAGACTCCCCGATGTGGCGCGGCAAGACCAATTCCACGCCTTCTGGCCTCACGATAAGTCTGAGGGCTCTGGCCCTCGAGCTTTGCCTGAGCCGAAGATCAAGATCCCTATCGCTGATCAATCGGGGTCTCGCTGGTTTTCGACAGCAGCATGTCGCGGGCCAAAAGCGCTAACTCGAAAGAGCCATCGCGATCCCCGAGGACCCCTCGTATATCGGCAAGACCCTGCTTGATGGTGCTAGCGACCTCAGGATGATCCAGGATTCTTGTCATTTCTAGCGCCAGATTCTCGGCCGTCGCCTCATGCTGGATAAATTCCCGGACCAGGCCCTTGCCCGCGAGAATATTCGGTAAGCCAATAAAAGGCACCTTCACCAGGAGTCGTCCCAACCAATAACTCAAGGGTGCGAGTCGATACACAATCGCCATCGGCACACCCAGGAGCGCGACTTCCAGCGTAGCCGTGCCTGAAACGGTGATCACGGCATCCGCGCATTGGAGCAGATCGTAGTCTTGTCCAAGGATCACCTGAACGGGGAGCCGCCGGGCCACCAAGGCCTCAGTGATCGTATCATCGGGCAGGGAGGCCGCCTGAAACAACAGAAAGCGGGCTGTTGGATGGGTTTCGAGGAGGCGTTCAGCGGCGTCCAGAATGACCGGCAGCAACCGCTTAATTTCGTTGGCTCGACTTCCTGGCAAAAGCCCCACCAAGGGCGTCTTGTCCTGATCAAAACCGGCTTCCGCTGCAAGCCTTGCCCTCACCACTTCGCGCGGTTGAGTCGCTTTGACCTTCCCGGCCAAAGGATGACCGACATAGGTCGCCGGGACCTCGTAGGCTTCATAATAGGGCAATTCGAAGGGGAAGATGACCGCCATATGGTCAATAATCTCGCCATAACGTTTCACCCGACCAGGGCGCCAAGCCCAGACTTGCGGGCTCACATAAAAGAGAACCTTGATACCCAGGGCCTTGGCCGCCTTGGCAAGACGAAAATTGAACTCCTTGTAATCAACACAAATCAAGAGATCCGGCTTTCGATGGGCTGCGGCCTTCTTCATCAGTCTCAGGGCACCCCGTATCTCGCCATAGTGCCTTGCGATCTCCGCAAGACCGATCACGCCAATTCCGCTTGAATCAAAGACGATCTCGACCCCCGCTTCACGGAGCGCAGAGGAGCCCATCCCAAAGCCCTGAACCTCGGGCAATAAACCCTTCAGCGCTAAAAATAGGGCGGCCGCATGCCGATCGCCGGAGGCTTCGCCGGCCGATAGCATGACCAAAGGTGGCTGATCAGCCATGCAACACAGCACGAATCACCGCGACAATCCGCTCGATGGTCTCATGCTCGAGCTCTGGGTAGATCGGCAACGAGAAGCAGCGCTGTGCCACCGATTCGGTGACGGGAAGCGAAAGTCCCTCACATTCCGCCTTGAAGACCTTCTGCTGATGGAGGGGAACCGGGTAATAGATTGCTGATGAAATGGACGCCTCCTGAAGAGCCGCCATGATCGCCTCACGACGATCTGAAAGGAGCGTGTACTGGTGATATACATGGACGCCGATCCCATCCTCATAGGGCGTCTCAAGGGGCAGATCCGCCATCTGTTCGGAATACGCATGGGCCACCCTTCGACGCTCCCGATTGAAGGCATCTATGTGACGAAGCTTCACTCGAAGAATAGCAGCCTGAAATTCATCGAGACGACTATTGTAGCCAATCACATCATGGTAGTAGCGCACCTCAGACCCATGATTCCTGAGCATTCGGAGCCGCTGCGCAACCTCCTCGGATGACGTGACCACCAGGCCGCCATCGCCATAACAGCCCAAATTCTTGCTGGGAAAGAAACTGTAACCTGCCGCAAGACCAAAACTTCCGGTTTGTCGTCCATTGACGGAGGCCCCGAAAGATTGCGCACAATCTTCAATCAATAAAAGCCCAGAGGCTGAGGAAAGTTCCTGAAGCCTTGGAAGGTCCGCAGGCTGACCAAAGAGGTGAACCGGCATGATGGCCTTGGTTTTCGGCGTCATGGCTTTTTGGATTTGATCGACGTCAAGGTTGAAGGTTTTGGGATCGATATCCACAAAGACAGGCCTTGCCCCCACGTAGCGAATGGCTTCGGCGGTCGCAATAAAGGTAAAGGGGGAAGTAATTACTTCATCCCCCTCCCCAATACCCGCGGCCAAGAGCGCCAGATGAAGGGCATCGGTTCCAGAGGCACAGCCCACCGCGTGAGGAACTCCAAGGTATTCGGCTGCTTCGGTTTCAAAGGCGCGGACATTGGGCCCCAAGATAAAAGCGCAGCTTTCAAGGACCTCGGCCAGCCCGAGATCGATCTCATCCTTCAATCGATGGTACTGGGTTTTCAAATCAACCATGGGGATCATCAGCAAGGCTCCGTTCTTAATCTTCAGTGTGTTTTTAGCAGACGGGTGATTTCGATGGCCGTCGCTAAGGCTCGCCGTCCTGCAACGCCTGACACCAACGGCTCACGGCCTTCGCGAATACAGGAAATAAAATGTCGAATCTCCTCCAGCAGTGCATCGCCACTCTCATAGACGGACTCCTCACTGAGAATCTCAGGCACCCCCGGGAACATTTCCTTAGCCCCTTTCCGATGCTCAGAGAGGGTACGATTCTGAAAGTCCACCGAAATATAGCGATTGGGCATGAACATCCGCATCTTGCGCTCAACCTTGAGGCTGGCACGACTCGCAGTGACATTAGCGACGCAACCATTCTTGAAGGTCAATCGGGCGTTGGCAATATCGGTATCCGTGGTCAACACGGTCACCCCCTTGGCATCCATCCGTTCGACTTCAGAATCAACGAGATCAAGAATGATGTCGATATCATGGATCATGAGATCAAGCACCACGCTGACATCGTTGGCTCTTGGATTAAAGGGGGCCAGTCGATGCGATTCAATGAAAAGGGGCTTCTCATGGACCAAATCAAGTCCGAGGAGCGCGGCATTGAACCGTTCGAGGTGCCCGACCATGAGGAGACGCCCCTGATTTTTGGCCAACTTGATCAGCTCATCCGCCTCCTCGACGGTGACAGTCATCGGCTTTTCAACCAGCACATGGCTGCCGGCAGCAAGAAAATCGCGCGCTACCTCGAAGTGATAACTCGTCGGCACCACAATACTTACGGCGTCGACCTGACCCAGAAGAGTCCGGTAATCCGTCTCGGCGCGACAACCGTTCTGCTCGGCCACCAAGGCGGCCGCTTCAGGGTTGCTATCAACCACAGCGATCAGTTCACAGCCCTCGATGGCTGCATATTTTTGGGCATGAAATTTACCCAGGTAACCCGTCCCGATGACGGCGCAAGCAATCGGTTTCAAGCGAAGATCCTCCCTGGAATCGTGTTCTTTAGTCCCCATCGCGCATGGCGACGTCAATAAAACCTAGAAGCCCACCGCGACGTGACGTTGCGGCTAGAAAAGCGCGGAGATACTGGAGCTCTTCGGTCTCGGGGAGCCCCTCAAGATCCTGACGGGCCCGAAGACGCCTGAACGCCGCCGAGATGGCCTTCAATCGCTCACCCTCAATACCCGCCCGACGAAGACCAATCAGATTCAATCGGTAATGTTTGCCGGGACGCCCACCCACGAGCGCAAAGGGCATCACATCCTTATTAATGCCGGCTAGTCCCTGAAGGATCGCGTAGCTTCCGATCCGGCAGAACTGATGCACCATGACACCGCCGCCAAAGAAAACCCGATCACCCACCTCAGCGTGCCCTCCAAGCGTCGCACCGCTCGCAAGGATGTTGTGATGACCCATCACACTGTCATGCCCGAGATGGGTATGGTTCATAAAATAGTTCCCGGAACCGATGCGCGTGGCCTCGCCTTCCCGGGTGGCCCGGCTGATCGTGACCCCTTCCCGAAAAATATTGTCATCGCCGATCTCTAGTCGGGTGGGCATTGAAGGATCGAAGGAGAGATCCTGCGGCAGCCCCCCTAAAACGGCTGTCGGGTGGACCCGATTGCGTTGGCCAAGATACACATGCGGCCTTAATATTGCGTGACTGTCGATAATACTCTCATCACCAATACGGCCAGGGCCTTCGATGACGGCGAACGGGCCAACCTTGACGCCCTGGCCAAGTTCAACATCGGGAGAAATGAGTGCAGTGGGATGGATCATGGGTTCAGCATCGTCCTAAAATAAAGCGTCATCGGTCCTAGCCTCGCGGATGGCAACGGGCATGCAAGTCCTTCATGCGCTCCTGCGCAACGTGAGTATAAATCTGTGTACTGGACAAGTCGCTATGTCCTAACAGCATCTGGACCACCCGAAGATCGGCCCCATGGTTCAGTAGATGGGTCGCAAAGGCATGGCGAAGGGTATGAGGCGACAATGGCTTCTCTATTCCCGCCCTCTGTGCGTAGCGTTTTATAAGATACCAGAAGGCCTGACGCGTCATCCCTTCACCCCGCCGGGTGACAAAAAGATCGTCGGACTGCCGCCCGT
>CAILMG010000109.1 GCA_903835265.1 uncultured Methylococcus sp. | reverse complement strand
TTCGGATAAAAATCAGCAGGTTCAGGAGGTCACCCACCAGCTGAGTGCCGCTCAGTCGGAACTCGCCAGTCTTCATGCCCAGATTGCTTCCTTACAAGGCCAGTCAACGACGGATGAAGCCCGTCTCGAGCGAGCGATCGGCGATCAGAGTGATCAATTCGATGCAAAGCTTGAAATAACCCGTGGCGAGCTTGCTACCGCGATCCAACAGATCCAGCGCCAGCTTAACAAGACGCGGGGCGATCTGATGGTTACCGATGCCGAATATCTTTTGAGTGTGGCCAATCAGAAGCTCAATCTCATCGGGGACGTTAAGTCTGTCCTTGCCGCCATGGAGGCCGCGGACCAACGGCTTCATGAAAGTGGTGATCCCGCTGTTTTTAAGGCACGCGAGGTGCTTGCCGGTGAAATCGCGTCCTTGAGGAAGGTCGAGGGTCTTGATGTGGTCGGCCTCTCATCGGATTTGGTCGCCCTTCAGAAGCGGGTTCCAGGGCTTCCCACCGCGCTGCCTCACGCCGGCATCGTCAAACAGCTGGAGGCTCAGAAAAACGTTGAAAAGGATCAGGATCCAAAGCCTGATCCAGAAGCCGATGCCTTTGATAATGCCCTGAAGGGGATCAAGGATCTGGTTGTGGTCAGGCGGACCGATCGACTGATTGATGCCGTGTTAACACCGGAGCAGGTCGAAACCGTTCGTCAGCTGCTGCTACTGAAGCTTGAAACGACCCGGGCGGCACTCCTCAGAAATGATGAGAATCTCTATCGGCAAAGTCTCAATTGGACGATTGAATGGGTCCAGCAACAGTTCGATACCTCGGCCAATGAGACCAAGGCCATGCTGGACGATTTAGAAAAATTGTCGCAGCAATCTCTCTCCATCACCTACCCAGATATCAGTCGCTCCCTCAGTCTGTTGCAGAATATCGAGCGCGTTCGTCTCGAAGTTGAGGATACGGTGATGCACGGAAAGCCCATTGCAGCGCCTTTGCCGGCGCCCGTTTTAAAATCGGTGGAAGTCCCACCGTCTCCAGCCCATGAGGGCCTTGAGAAGACGCCGCCGATGAGTCCTGCGGAGGCTAAGACTGACAAAGCCGAAAAAAAGCCACCCCCCGAAAAAACCAAAATACCGGCGAAGGAAGAGTCATCAAACAGCCCATCCCCTGAGGCCCCTTCTAAGACTGTGGGTGAGACGTCTAGTAGCCCTCCCTTAGACCATCAAAAACCCGAGGCCCAATCCCTCGACCCATCGGGTGAACGGCTGTGAGAAGAAAGATCGTTTTTTCGTTAGCGGCCTTCCTCCTGGTGTTCGGGTTGATTGTCTTAGGCTATCAACAGCTCAATGCAAGTGGTCATGCGGGCTATGTGATTATCGGGATCGGCGATCTGGTCCTTGAAACCTCGCTGTACTTCATCCTCTTTTTGACCGTCTTCGTGTTTGTTGCCGTTTACCTGGGTATCCAGTTCACCACAGGGGCCGCCAAGCTGCCGGAGGCGATTAAGCGTCGCCATCATCAACAGCGCCACAAACGGGCTATGGAAGCCTTGTCTGAGGGGTTTGTCGAGACGATTGAGGGGAAGTGGGACAAGGCCGAGCGGAATTTGATTCGACATGCCTCAGACAGTACCTTGCCGTTGCTCAATTATTTAGTCGCAGCCCGGGCGGCCCATCTCCGGGGCGCCGATGAGCAGCGTGAAGATTACCTCCAGCGGGCCTTAAAGGCAGCGCCTGATACGCCCCTGGCGGTGGCGTTGACTCGGGCTTCCTTAATGATGGGCACGCAGCACTTCGACCAAGCGCTTGAACATCTTGCCGAAATCAATCGAACCGCGCCTAATCACCCTTTGGTCCTTCGCATGATGGCGGACGCCTATATCAGGACGAAGGACTGGGATGCACTGCACTATCTGATACCGGCCTTGCGGGAAGCGAAACTGTTCGCTGAATCAGAGCTTAGAAAGCTAGAGCTTGAGGCATATCAATCCCTTCTCCGAAAGCGGGCTTTGACCAAAGATCCGGGACTGATTCGGGAGATTTGGCGAATGGTTCCTCCGCATTTAAGGTCCGAGGCCGTCCTTGTTGAGCCCTATAGTCGCGGCATGATGGACGCTGGGGTGGGTAAAGAAGTCGAAGAGGATCTCCGGCTGGCCTTGGGTCGGGATTGGAATACGCCGTTGCTGAAGGTCTATGCGCAGATCGAGGATGATGATCCCATTCGCCAGTTGGCGCACTGTAAAGACTGGCTTGGGCCCCATCGGGATGATCCTTCCCTATTGGCTTTGCTGGCAAAGTTGTCATTTCGTGTGGGGCAGGGCGAAGCAGCACTTGACTATGCCAAAGCCAGTCTCAGCCTCGACCCTACCCCTGAAGCGCTCAAAGTGTTGGCCGATCTCATGTTTTCTCGCAAGGAGGATGTTGCCGCCAGTCGCCTTTATCGGCAGGGCCTCCGTCTTGCCCTTGGCGAACCAATGGAGGCTGAGATGATGGCCACGGCGCTAGCGATTTTAGCGCCCCCTCAGGTCGTTCTTGAGCCGCTGGTCGAAGACGGGCGTTGAGCGCTCTGACATCGCACTTTGAGACCCTTTCTCCTGTGACATCGCCGGTCATTCAGTGTCAAGAGCTCGGCAAGAAGTTTAGCCGCACACCTCTTCAAGGCCTTCGCTATGGTCTGAGTGATGCGCTGCAGCGCCTGTTTAGGGTAGCCCCTCGGCAAAGGCTCAGGCCTCATGAGTTCTGGGCCCTAAGGGCGGTTTCCTTCGAGCTTCGCGCGGGTGAATGTCTGGGCGTCATTGGCCCCAATGGGGCGGGCAAGAGCACCCTATTGAAACTCATTAATGGCGAATTACGCCCTGATGCCGGGTCTCTTCAACGGTCAGGGAGGGTGACCTCTTTGATTCGGTTAGGTCAGGGTCTTCAGCCCCTTCTGACGGGGCGTGAAAATATCTATGCTAAGTGCTTGGAGGTCGGCTTCAGCAAGCTCGAAACCGATCGACTGATGCACCAGATCGTGACCTTTTCAGGTCTTGAAAAATCACTGGATCTGCCGGTCAAAGTCTACTCTGATGGGATGTACGCCCGCCTCGAATTTTCCATCGCCACGGCCAGCCCGGTCGATGTGCTGCTGATCGATGAGGTGCTTGCCGTCGGCGATATGGCTTTTCAGATGCGTTGCCTCCAGCGACTAGATGCCCTCAAGCGCGAAGGCACCGCCATCATCTTCGTCTCGCATTCGGAAATGAATGTTCGACATATCGCCGATCGCTGTCTGCTGCTGGAAGATGGTGAGGCACTCGCCGTGGGAGAAACCGAGCTGCTGTACCGAAAATATTATGAGGCCACCGGTTTTCTTGATCGCGCGCTGGCGCCTATGGGGCTGATCCCGAAGATGCCGGAGAATCGATTAGAGGGCGTGGCTCTGATGAGATTGTCCTCGTTCTTGGAGGGGCCTTCGGATCGGCTGGCAAAGACCGGCTCCCCGCTGATCCTAAGGCTTGATATCGAAAGCGAGAGCCCTTTGACCTCCGCGATCCTGAGGCTTCAGTTCTTCAGTGCCTCAGGTCTCTTACTAGGGTCTTTGGAGTGTCCATTGATCATGGCGCCAGGGGCCCATGCTTGGCGCCTCACCCTGCCTTTTCTGGGGTTGTCGGCCGGCCGCTACCGAGTTGGCGGCGGCATTATCGTCGAGCGCCGCTGGTGTTCGTACCAATCGACGCTGCTGGAGCTCCTGGTGAAGGAGGAGCAGCCTGCCGAAGGGCAGGGCCTGATTCGGTTGGAGGCCGCGCTCGAGCCCCTCTCGCCCAGCTCATCCTATTAATTCAGACCTGGGTGGATCTTGCGTTTACAAAGGGCATGGGCTGGAAATCGCGATTTACCGTCTTTTTGACAGTGAGTGGGTCGTTAAGATGTCGGATGGGCTCTGAGTAGCGTTGTTCTGGTTCGCTTGAATGTTATGCACCTCAACTTAGGAGCACAAAACGGCATTCATGCGAAACTGATAGCGCGTGCCTGTATTATTTTTGAAGAACTCCAGCAGTTCGGCATCGATACGAAGCGTGATTTGTCGCTTGGTCTAAGGCAACTCATCTGCCGATTTCATCCATACGGCATCGGCCTGATACGGTGCATCACTGGTGTCGATCAGGTCATCCGACATCGAAGTCGTAGCCTCGAGTCGGACCTTCCTCTCAGGATTAGTCCTCAGCCTTTAACATGGAAACAATTTGGTTGACGACAGCGGCCTGTTTGTCGCGAGTGATCGAGCCAACCCCCCCTAAACAAGCTTTCATGCGCGGTGAAGACTTAGCGAGGTCGAGCGTAACTGACCCGCTGCAAGCCCCCATCAGTCAAATTTGGATCAGACAGTTCGTTAGCGGCAACATCTGCACAGGGGTTAGTAAATGTTGCTTGAAATATACCATAAAGTACCTTAATCTGAACTTATGGATAAGCGCTTAGTCAAGATTGGTGAAGCAGCGAACCTCCTCGGAGTTGCCGTTAAGACACTACGCCAGTGG
>CAILMG010000108.1 GCA_903835265.1 uncultured Methylococcus sp. | reverse complement strand
GTTTGAGATGAATAATCTTAGCCTCAGGAAAAATCTGATGAATCAATCCCGCGAACATGATATTGCCGAGGGTCTTATCCACGACGCGAAGAAAGGGTCCGTCCTCTGGACCAAGTTGATCAAGATAGGTCTCCGCCAACACAGCGCGATCCCTATCTGGGAGATCAAAGATTCGATCTCCATAGCAGGTCGCTCGCATAGTTTCAAAGAATCCGATCTCTCCAGCGCCCGAGACATCAGGATGGGATGACAACATCTGCTCTAAGAGGGAAGAGCCACAGCGAGGCATCCCGATAATAGCCACCGGCCTTTTCGCTGGATTTTGATAACGCTCAAAAGACCCCATTGCGGGACTTTCAAATGCCCGCATCAGGCCATCGATCTCTGCCGAAAATAAGGCGTCCTGATAACGAGGATAAAGTGACTGACTGAGCCGATTCGCTTCAATAAAATACTTTGTTGCCTCTCTATAATCGGCCAAATCATTAAAATACTTGCCCATCGAATAGAGCAATATCGCCCGCTCTTTAGGCGATGTTTGAGGTGATTCAAGAAGATGAATCGCTTCCGTCTCAAACGCCGTATCATTTCGGTTCCATCGTGACACCCTAGAAAGTATCGCCATGACTTGGGCCTTTGACGCATTATTTTCAGACGCTTTTAGAGCGAGAGATCTTGCGGCCCCAAAATCACCCCAATCTTCCATCGACTTCGCAAGGCCAATGAGCGCAGCGCCGTGATTTGGATCAACGTGCAATGCTTTTTTGAAGGCGGCTTCAGATTCCTCTAGTCGACACAATACTTTGAGGCAATCACCTAACAGGGTCCAAACCGGGGCCGAATCATGATGCATGATGAGGGTTTCTCGAATAAAAGCCTCTGCATGATGTGGCCTTCCCATCGCCATGAGCAGAGCCCCCATGACTAATCGCGTTTCTAAGTGATGAGGGTCCAATTTGAGGGCTTGCTCGAGACAGCGATAGCCTTCGTCGTGATGACCGCCTTCAAAAAGCAAAAATCCAAGGCTCAACCAAGAATCCTCGAGATCTGGGTCGAGTGTCGTTGCAATCCGGTAATGTTCTATAGCCTCATGGCCCTGACCTAGCGTCACGAGAAGATTGGCGTAATTATTGTGGGCAAGAGCAAAGGTCGGTTGCCGATCAAGGAGTGCGAGATAAAGTTCTTTAGCCTCCTCAAAACGGCCAAGATCAACGAGGAGATTCGCAAGGTTATTGGCCGCATCAGCAAGGTCAGGATTGATTTGGAGAGCAATCCGATAGGACTCCGCAGCTTCTTCAAAATGCCCACGTGCAGCGAGCGCCAACCCGAGATTGTTATGGGCTTCAGAGCAATCGGGGTTGAAATAGAGTGCCTGTTCAAATTCTCGAACGGCTTCATCGAGGCGACCAGACCTTCGAAAGAGCTCGCCGAGATTCAATAAACAGTCAACAGAATCTTTCTTAATCTTGAGGGCTTGTCGGTAAAATTTTTCGGCATTTCGAGGCTCGTTCAACTGTTGAAAAAGATACCCCAGAAGACTAGCCACTGAAAAGCTATTGGGATCCAGTTTCAGGCCTTTACTCAGGGGTTCGATCGCCCGATGAACATCCCCCATCTGCACAAACAAGCAACCAAGGACTTCCCAGCCATCAAAATTTCGAGGATATCGCTGGTTGAATTTTATGACTTGCCTCAATTGACGCAGAGGGTCTGGGTGATTTAACGCCCCCCTGATGAGAATCAATTCTTTCGCGCTTGGGCTTTTTTCAATCAATGGGTTTCACCTCCTCCTGATGCGTTCTAAAAAGAACCCGCGATGCAAACCGAAAGCTTGGTACGCCCAGATATGCTGTCACAATTTCGTAATAAACTCGCCCATAAAATTCGCAAAAGATTATTAATCGGCAGTCAACAGTCACGCCCGAACCTTTTTTCACAGGCTCATTCGGCGGCGGCAATTATCTCGGGTAACGACCAGGCGGTCATGGCAATGGGATGGAGACTTTCAAACCACCTGACTGATGCTAAAGAAATGTCATCCTTCATGGCCACTCTAAGCCTTACTTGGCGAGGCATGGAAGAATAGGACAATCTGACATTTCAAACTGAACCATCAGTAAATCCCTACCGCCAAATTTTGGCTTTAGAGGCCTCCTAGAAACTCGCTGTGATTGAGAAGGCAAATTAAAGAATGAGAGGCGGGGAGCGATCCCTCCGATCGTGATTCAAAGACTCGCCCCCCTTCCAACACAGAAAACTCCGGGTCGATAGGGAGAAAGCGATACTTAAAGTCAACTTAAGGTAGCGAACATCCGCCCCATCAAGAGGGGCTTGATCGCCAACACTCTTTTGGCACAGGCGGGCGGGCCGCGATGACACCCCATGTCGCCGTTTTGGCATCGAAGAGGGCCCAAAAGCAGTTCCCTGCCGTCTACCGATCAACGTTCAAAGGGACATCACAGCCCACTAATCCCTAAAGTTAGTGAATTGCAGCGGCAAATCAAGCTCTGCCTTTTTGAGAAGCCCCATCGCCTCTTGAAGATCATCTC
>CAILMG010000107.1 GCA_903835265.1 uncultured Methylococcus sp. | reverse complement strand
GTCGCCATACCCACCGCAATCCCCGCAGATCCATTGACGAGAAGATTAGGAACCCGGGTGGGTAAAACAGTCGGCTCCCTCTCTGATTCATCATAATTGGGGTTGAAGTCAACGGTTTCCTTTTCAAGATCGGCGAGTAATTCGTGAGCAATTCTCGACATTCGAACTTCGGTGTAACGCATGGCGGCAGGAGGATCACCATCCACCGACCCAAAGTTTCCTTGACCATCGACCAGCATGTAGCGGAGGGAAAAGGGTTGGGCCATACGCACGATCGTGTCATAGACCGCAGAATCACCATGGGGGTGGTATTTACCGATAACGTCACCCACCACACGCGCTGACTTTTTATAAGGTTTATTCCATTCGTTACCCAGTTCATGCATCGCGAAGAGGACTCGGCGATGGACCGGCTTGAGGCCATCCCTCACATCCGGCAGCGCTCTTCCGACGATAACGCTCATGTCGTAATCCAGGTAGGACTGGCGCATCTCGTCTTCGAGATTGACCGAGATAATTTCTTTGGCGAATGACGTCATGAGGAACTCAGGTAGAGAAAGGGCCAGGAACCGGCTGGCCCAACATCAAAGGAACAATTATACGCTCTGATGAACAGAGGCTGTAGCCGTCAGCACGACATTACGAGGCCATTGTGTGTGATCAACGGACCCCGCAACGCTGAGATTAGCTCTCCCCAGACGATCGGCTGGCCTTCTTCCGCTCATGCTCCAAAAGGAGCTTTTTACGCAGACGAATCGTCTTCGGCGTGACCTCAACCAGCTCATCATCATCGATAAATTCAAGCGCTTGTTCGAGACTCAAACGAATAGGAGGGACCAGCAGGATGTTTTCGTCGGTCCCAGCCGCACGGATATTGGTCAGCTGCTTCGCCTTCGTCGGATTGACCACCAAATCATTGTCCCGGGAGTGAATGCCGATGATCATGCCCTCATAGACTTCGGTCGCATGATCAATAAACATGCGGCCGCGATCCTGAAGGTTGAAAAGCGCATAGCCCAACGCTTTTCCTGCCACCATCGAGATCATGACCCCATTAATACGCTGGCCGATATCACCCTTTTTGAGAGGACCATAGTGATCAAAGACGTGATAAAGCAATCCGGTACCCGACGTGGCCGTGAGGAATTCGGTCTGGAAACCAATCAACCCCCGTGAAGGCATCATGTACTCGAGGCGGACCCGCCCCTGACCATCTGGCACCATATTGAGTAAGTCGCCCTTGCGTTCACCCAACTTTTCCATCACAGCGCCTTGGTTGACCTCCTCCACCTCAATGGTGACGAACTCAAAAGGCTCACACATTTCACCGTCGATTTCCTTGATGATCACTTCCGGCCGAGAAACACCGAGTTCATAACCCTCGCGGCGCATGTTTTCGATCAGAATCGATAGATGCAATTCTCCGCGACCGGAAACACGGAATTTATCGGGATCGACCGTATCCTCGACTCGCAGAGCGACGTTGTGAAGCAATTCTCGCTGCAGTCGCTCGCGAATCTGGCGGGTGGTCACGAACTTCCCATCTTTACCGGCAAAAGGTGAATTATTCACCTGGAAGGTCATGCTGACGGTGGGTTCATCCACGGTCAACGGCGGTAATGATTCGATCGCATCGGGATGGCAAATCGTGTCTGAGATTTCAAGGGCATCGATGCCCGTAAAGGCGATGATATCGCCCGCACTCGCCATCGGGACTTCGACCCGCTCAAGACCCTTAAAACCAAATACTTGGAGTATTCGTGCGGAGCGCTGGGTTCCATCGCGATTGACCACAACGACTTGGGTATTGGTTTTAATGCTGCCTCTTTGGATGCGACCGATACCGATAACCCCGACATAGGAGTTGTAGTCCAACTGGCTGATCTGCATCTGGAAGCCACCTTCGTTGTTGACTTCAGGGGAATTTACTTTGTCGACGACGGTCTGAAACAGGTAATCCATGTTGCCTTCGCGGACATCGGGATTATCTCCCGCATAACCATTGAGCGCTGAAGCATAGACCACAGGAAAATCTAGCTGTTCTTCCGTGGCACCCAGTTTATCGAAGAGATCGAAGGTTTGATCCAAGACCCAATGTGCCCTAGATCCTGGGCGATCAATTTTGTTGATCACCACAATAGGTTTCAGACCCAAGGCAAACGCCTTCTGGGTCACAAAGCGGGTTTGCGGCATCGGGCCATCAACGGCATCGACCAAAAGCAGCACCGAATCGACCATAGAGAGAACCCGCTCAACCTCACCGCCAAAATCGGCATGGCCGGGTGTGTCGACGATATTGATGTGATAGTCACCCCAGTCAATGGCTGTGTTCTTGGCAAGAATCGTAATGCCGCGCTCTTTTTCAAGGGCATTTGAATCCATGACGCGCTCTTCGAGCTTTTCGTGGGCAGCAAAGGTGCCTGATTGCTGCAACAACTTGTCAACCAGGGTTGTTTTGCCGTGGTCAACGTGAGCGATAATGG
>CAILMG010000106.1 GCA_903835265.1 uncultured Methylococcus sp. | reverse complement strand
ATCCCACCGAAAAATGGCCTTAGGTCGCTCTCTGTGGTCCGCCATTCAGCTTGATCATCGGCCATCAGGCTATTGATGAGATCTGAGGGCTGATCGATTCGATGGTATTGGAGTCCTGTGGTGGCTGAGAGTGCCTTCAAGTGGGCTTCATCCAGCCAGGAGAGATAAGGGCCTTCGGTCGGTAATATTCTGGTTTCAACCTTCTCTGAGTAAACCGTCGTTGAAAGAGGGGGTTTTTCAATGTCGGCATTCTCCCAAATGCCTATGAGCCGGTTCTCACGGTCATAGCGTGGAACGGTCATGGGGCTTGAGCTCCCAAGTCCCAGAATGACGCCCTTGAACCGTTGGCCGCCAAAATCTGATTGGGGAATGGTCGTCTGGGGCGGTGTTTCTTGACCATCACTGAGAAATGCAAGACCCACCCCTGGGGCCATTTTTTGTAGCTCCCTAATCGCATGATAGAGGCCCATTTCAACATGGCTATCCGCCGACCAGGCCATCCGCCAATCAATATGTTCCAGTGAATCATCAATCACAGGGAAATGGTGGCAGATCTCAATGGGCTCAAAGAGAAAGTGCACGGTCTGGGTGGTGAACAACCCAAGCCCGACTTCAGAGCCACAGGGAAGGGCATGGAGCCATTCACGTAATGCTTGCTTGGCATAACTGAGGCGATCCTCTGGGAACCCTGCTTGGTGATAATCCTTGGTGTTCATGCTCTGGGTGATATCGAGGACCACCATGGTGCGAAAGACTTTGGATGGAAGCCGCCATTCAGGGAGAAATAGGCAAGCTGCAATGAGTAACATGGCGATAACACCATGGATCCCTGACGCATGACCCTGAAACAAATGAAGGCCTCTTCTCATGGCCCCCCTCCGGGGATCGCAGGGATCGTCGCAAAGACACTGCCTTTGTTCCCTTGAAAATCATTCTTGGGACGCTCCTTTGGCGGTGGCGTGATGCGATAGGCTAATTCGAGATTAAACCTTGCATCTTGATTGAGAGGATTCATCCTCAAGGCTTCTTTGAGATGATCCTTTGAGGCAGCGAGTAACGTGTTGATCCTTATGTATTCATTAAGACCATGGGATTTCCAAAGCTTGAAAGCATCGTCTAGATAAAGGGTCCCAAGGTTATAGCGAATGTCCTCCGCTTGCCCGTCCTTAGATCGTTCTAGGGCCAGTCCGTAGAGCCTAATCGCATGAAGGGGTTGGTGCTGTCGCTGAAAATCATAGGCTTTGGCAAAGGCCAAAAGGGGGGCTCGATCCGCTAATCCTTCTTCCTCAATGATAGAGGGGGTGGCGATTGACCGATTGATCGAAACGATTGCACCGAGATCCCATAGGGCGTTAGATAAACCCGCTACCGTCACTAATAAAAGGGTCATGATGATCCCTCTTGCGAGGATCACATTCATCAGGCGTTCCATGAATTAATCTCGAGACGTTTCATGATGACAAGGATCAATAGCATGGCCAGAGCCCATTCAAAGCACCACGGACTGAGATCTTTTCGAGGCAGCTTTTCATCGTAGGGTAGGGGTAGATTCTCAAGGTTCTCGACTTCCTCGATGGCTTTTTCCATCGCATTCGGGTTTTCAGCCTCAAACGCCCTATAGGTGACTTCGAGGGATTCAAAGTACTGGTTTAGAAAATATTCAGGGGTCGTAGACTCATTCGGATTTTGAGGTTTTTCTGCGAGAGGGGCGCTGGTTGGATTTCGAAGGTAAATCCAATAGAGCGTGGTCCCTGTTTCCTTAAACGTTTGCTTCAATCGATCCCGCGTTTCTTCATCAATGCGTGCCGCCCCATCAGAGACGAGGAGGATAATTCTGGACCCTCGCTGTGGTGTCCCCTTAAAGAAATCGAGGGCCATGGCGAGGCCTGGTGCGATATTAGTGACGCCGTGACCCCGCCCTCCAGCAGCCGCAATCGCCGCCTGCACAGCCTTTTTATCGGAGGTAAGTGGCAGGACATAAATAGGGGCAGCAGCGAAGGCCACCATGGCAAAGAGATCATGTGCCCTTCGATCGACAAATTCAGAGAGGAGTGTTCTGGCCATAGCGCTCTTCGATTCATTCGCTTTGGAGCCAAGATAACGGCCTGTGAAATTCTCGTTCATGCTGCTGCTGCGGTCTAAAAGGAGAACGATGTGGGCTCCGGTTCCTAGGCGCTCTATGGTCTTCTCTCGCTGATAAGGACCGGCCATGCCCAGCACAATCGAAAGAATAGCCAAAGATCCCGCAAGTCGAATGAAACGATCCAGCCACGTTGATAAGGAATCAGAGGGAATCAAGTCCAAGGAAGAGTAGGTTACGGTGGCTTCACCGCGGCGGATAAAGGGGAGACCACAAAGAAGTGTTAGGGGAAGAATGAGGGGTGACAAAAAACCGATCATCTTTGACGGCCCCGTTCTGCCTCAATGAGGGCTTTTAATAGGCCGTCTAATTGATCTATGGCTTCAGGGTGATGAAGCACATCGAAAGAAGGGTCATAAAAAACAGCATCAGACAGATTAAAAAAATCGTGTAGAGAAGTCTTCACACCCGAAAATTTCGAATTCTCCTCAAAAAAAAGGGTCAGGTCCTTTTCAAATAGGCTATGTCCATAGGTTTGATTGAGCGCTCTATGAATCAGGCGGACTGCTTTTTCGAGTCCTTCTCGTCGTTGACGACGTCTTAGGGCTTTTGCGCATGTGCGGCGGATCGCTTGAAAAGGACGCGACCTTTTTAGATGACGCCAGTGCCTTAGGAGTATGAGACAGAGAGTGGCACTGAAGGCTGAAAGCCATTGAAGGACATGTTCTAGATCCCTTTGTGTGTCCTTTGCCCGTGGAGGATGAGGCGCCCCGATGTCAAGTTGTTCTAAGACCGTATCGGCGGGGATCGATGGCTCGATCATCAGGCTTCTCGGCGATGTGTCAAATCCTTGAGGTGGACCCTCTTTATATCGGAAGTGGAT
>CAILMG010000105.1 GCA_903835265.1 uncultured Methylococcus sp. | reverse complement strand
GGCTTTATTGTCCTTTCTGCTTCCAAGGAGCCCGATTTACTCTATAATGATCGGCTTGCTGGAGAGGTGGCCGAGTGGTCGAAGGCGCACGACTGGAAATCGTGTATACGGCAACGTATCGAGGGTTCGAATCCCTCTCTCTCCGCCAAACAAGGGTACATTGAGACCCAAAAAAAGCCAGAATTCCCTTGCAGTATAAGGATTCTGGTTTTTTTTGTTCAAAGAACGCCAAGTTCAGCGCTGGGAGCGCTGTAGGCTTAGCATTTCGTAGAACTCACTGACTAAATATCAAGACTATTTAGGAATGGGTTCCGAGCCTTGAATGGGCGGGGTGCGGCCAAACAGCATACGGCTCAGAGCTTTGATCGCCTTTCAAGGGTTAGTGATCATGAAGGCCAAAGGCCAAAGTTTTTGGCTGAAAAAGAGTGGGCACTTGAATTACCGTCCTCTTTGAAAAAGCCCATCTAATTCCTTCAGTGTTAATTGAATCCAGGTCGGCCGGCCATGGTTGCACTGGCCGCTCCGCTCTGTCTGCTCCATGTCTCTAAGGAGCGCATTCATCTCCAAAGTGGTCAGCGGGCGATGTGCTCTGACCGAGCCATGGCAGGCGAGGCTTCCAAGGAGGGCGTTGAAGGTCTCTTCCATGCGCCGAGATTGCCCATCTTCCTTCAGATCTGCCAAGACATCGCGGATCAACTGCTCTGCATGACCTTGAGAGAGGGCGGCCGGAAGGGCTCTGACCAGCAGCGTGTTTGGGGACACCCGGCTAAGATCAACACCAAACTCAAGGAGCATTTCAAAATGCTCGCTGGCGATCTCTGCTTCCCGTTCAGTGACCTCGATCCGAATCGGGAGTAACAGCGGCTGGCTCGGAATATTTCCGCTGGCGCGCTGTTGCTTCAATTTTTCATAAGTGACCCGCTCATGCGCGGCATGGGCATCCACGAGAATGAGCCCCTTCTCATTCTGAGCGAGGATAAAGGCCCCATGAAGATGGGCCAGAGCAAAACCAAGCGGCGCTGAGGGGTTGGGTTGATCGGCTTCTTCTAAAACCGGTGAGCGATGACCACTCAGGAGGTGGCCATAGGTTTCGAGTAATCGATCCACCGGCAGTGGAAGGGTTGTCTGGCGAAATGGGTTCGTTGAATGTCCCATCGAAAAAGCGGTGGCTCCTGAGGATGCTGTCGGCGTGCTGGTTGGCCTCTCGACCGATGAAAAAGCGGGAGCCTCTTGAATCTTCAAGCTTTCGGGGCTGGCTGAGGCTAAGCTTAAGCCCGCCATGGATTGCCCAAGGGCTTTATGGATGGACCGAAAGATGAAGTCGTGAACCATCCTTGATTCGCGGAACCGGACCTCCATTTTGGTTGGATGGGCGTTCACATCGACCAGTAGGGGATCGATTTCAAGATAGAGCACATAGAGGGGGTGACGGCCGTGGTAGAGGACGTCCTGGTAGGCCTGCCGCATCGCGACGTTGATGAGCTTATCTCGGACGAGGCGTCCATTGACATAGAAGAACTGCTGGTCCTGTTGGCTTCTCGAAAACGTCGGGAGGCTCACCCAACCATGGAGGCGGAGTCCTGATGCGGTCATATCAAGAGGAAGACTTTGCTCCAGAAAGTCATTCCCAAGGAGCATGGTCAGCCGCTGATCAACGTCGCGGGCATCAAGAGAAGGCTTTAACCGAAGAATTTCCCGCTGGTTATGGGTGAGGGTGATACCCACATCCAGTCGTGCCAGCGACATGCGGCGAATGAGGGTATCGATGTGCTGGAATTCCGTTTTTTCAGACTTCAGGAATTTCCGTCGGGCCGGGGTGTTGTAAAAAAGGTCTCGAACTTCGACCGTGCTCCCCTCAGGGTGGGCCGCAGGGCGCACATCAAAGAAGGTTTCGGCGCCATCGGTGCTCACTTGCCAGGCGTTGGGTTCGCCGCGCTGCCTTGAGGTTAAGATCAGTCTTGAAACCGAACTGATGCTTGGGAGTGCCTCACCCCGGAACCCCATGGTGGCGACTTGTTCCAGATCTTCAAGGCTGCTGATTTTGCTGGTCGCATGGCGCGATAGGGCTAGCGCCAACTCGTCCTTGGCGATCCCGCTCCCGTTGTCTCTCACCCGAAGGAGTCCTAAGCCGCCTTGCTCGATATCGACTTCAATGCGGTCTGAGCCGGCGTCAAAGGCATTTTCTATCAATTCCTTGACCGCGGATGCCGGTCGTTCAACGACCTCACCGGCGGCGATTTGATTAATGAGTTGGGGGGGGAGAGTTCGAATAGCCATACGCTAACAAAGAGAAGAGGGATTGGGGGGGTATTGTGACGCAGGCCCTGAAGCCTTACAAAGCGTTCAGTTCGAAAATATTTCCTTTACAGGCGGGGATCTGCCCCTTAAATTTCCGCAATTAGATGTCATTTATTATGTTGAGCGATCCCAAGATTTTCCGCCAGCGCATCGGGCAGTGCCTTTCGAGAGATCGCCACCGACTCGCCAGAATGTTAGATCGCCTGCTGGCTGATCAAAAGGCGGGTCATAACCTCGAGGGCGCCCTCGAGGAGCTTGAACAACGCCTCTTGGCGTCAGAGGGCTTGGTCGATCGCAGAGTCCAGTCGATCCCAAAAATCACCTATCCAGACCTCCCCGTTTCAGAGCGCCGCCAGGAGATCCTCGATGCTTTGATCGCCCATCAAGTGATCATCGTTTGTGGTGAGACGGGATCTGGTAAGACGACGCAGCTTCCCAAAATCTGCCTTGAGGCGGGGCGTGGCCGCCGCGGCTTTATTGGCCATACCCAGCCGCGCCGGATCGCGGCAAGAACCGTTGCTCTTAGGATTGCCGAAGAGATGGGGCAGCCCCTAGGCCAAGCCGTGGGCTATAAGGTCCGCTTTCAAGATCAAAGCCGGCCTGAGAGCCTCATCAAATTAATGACCGATGGCATCCTGCTCGCTGAAACCCCAAGGGACCGGTTTCTCGATGCCTATGACACCTTGATCGTCGATGAGGCCCATGAACGCAGCCTCAATATCGATTTTCTTCTAGGGTATCTTAAGTGGCTGCTGCCTCGGCGTCCTGACCTTAAAGTGGTGATCACGTCGGCGACGATTGATCCTGAGCGGTTCTCAAAACACTTTGACGATGCGCCTATCCTCCAGGTCTCCGGGCGGACTTATCCTGTGGATCTTCGCTATCGACCAGTTGAGGTGGAAGAGGGAGATGAAACGGATCACCCTGAACAGCAGGCAATTTTAGATGCTGTGGATGAACTTTGGCGTGAAAATTCGGGCGATATCCTGATCTTTCTCAGCGGCGAGCGGGAGATTCGTGAAACCCATGAATCGTTAAAGAAACATCATCCTTCCAAATGCGAGATTTTACCGCTCTATTCAAGACTCTCCCAGTCGGAGCAGGAAAAGGTTTTCAAGCCGATCGGGCAGCGGCGGATTGTCCTTTCGACCAACGTCGCTGAAACGTCCCTGACCGTCCCCGGCATCCGCTCGGTGATCGACACCGGCTTTGCCAGAATGAGTCGCTATTCACACCGCAGCAAGCTTCAGCGACTGCCCATTGAAAAAATCTCCCAGGCTTCAGCGCATCAGCGCTCCGGTCGCTGTGGCCGGGTCGGTCCTGGTATCGCGATCAGGCTTTATTCAGAGCAAGATTTCATCAACCGCCCCGAATTTACCGATCCTGAGATTTTGAGGACGAATCTCGCCGCAGTCATCCTCCAGATGCATGCACTGAGGCTGGGCGACATCGCGCGCTTTCCGTTTGTCGAGCCGCCGGATGAGCGTTTGATTCGGGATGGCCTTCGAACCCTTCAGGAGTTGAATGCGCTGAATGAGCGCAACGAGATCACGCCAATAGGAAGAGGTCTTGCAAAACTGCCCGTTGATCCCCGTCTCGGCCGAATGCTGATGGCCGCCCGCGATGAAAACTGTCTCTCTGAAATCGCGATTATTGTCTCGGCTCTGAGTGTTCCAGATCCCCGGGAGCGGCCTCAGGATAGGGCCCCTCAGGCAGATCAAAAGCATGCAAGGTTCAAAGATGAGCGCTCGGATTTTGTGGCGCTATTGAATCTTTGGCGAGATTTTCATCATGAAAAGCAGCATCGATCGAGAGCAAAATTGCGCCAATACTGCCGCGATTCTTTCCTTTCCTTCGTCCGAATGTCGGAGTGGCAGGATGTCCATAGCCAGATCATGGAGGTCATTAAGGGCGATTTGGGCTTCAAGTTGAACGAGGGGCCTGCTGATTATCCGGAGATCCATCGGGCGCTCCTTTCAGGACTCCTGACGAATGTGGCGCTCAAACAGGAGCAGAATGACTATCTAGGGGCCAGGGGAGTAAGGCTCCACATTCATCCAGGATCCTACCTCTTCAAGGTCAAGCCCAAGTGGATTATCTCCCAAGAACAGATCGAAACGACTAAGGTCTATGGGCGAACGGTCGCGGCGATCGAACCTGAATGGATCGAATCGATCGGGGCCCATCTCATCAAATCGCACTACTATGATCCTCATTGGGAGCGAAAAGCTGGACGCGTCTCGGTCCATGAGCGCACCCAATTATTTAGTCTGATTATTCAGTCTGGACGAAAGATTCCCTTCGAGCGGGTCAACCCGAAAGAAGCCCGGGAGATGTTTATCCGACATGCCTTAGTGCAGATGGATTACGAGAGTCGGGCGCCTTTCTTTCTTCACAATCTCAAGCTTCTGGAGGAGGCGGATTACCTGCAGCAGAAAGGTCGCCGCGTCGATCTTCTGGTTGATGAGGCTTGGCTCACCCAGTTCTTCGACCAGAAGATCCCGAAGGATGTCGTCAGCAGTGTCACCTTTGAAAAGTGGCGGAAGCTGAGTGAATCCAAGGATCCAGGCCTTTTGAAGCTCACCCCGGATGACATTACCGTCAAGGTGGATGCGACCCTCGATGCCGTCAACTTTCCAGACCACTGTCAGATCGGATCCATTCGTATTCCGCTGCAGTATCGCTTTGAGCCAGGCCATGAGGAGGATGGCGTCACCGCTCTGATGCCCCTACATCTCTTAAATACGCTCGATGAAACGCCGTTCCGATGGCTGGTTCCTGGAATGCTTCGAGAAAAGGTGGTGGCTTTGATCAAATCCTTGCCCAAAACGCTCCGAATTCATTTCGTTCCGGTTCCAGATCATGTCGATCGCATCTTACCGATGCTGGACATCGGGCGAGGCTCCTTGTACGGGCAATTGTCCATGGCGCTCAAAAAAACAGGCGGCATTGCGGTTGGGACGGACGCCTTTCGGGAGGATATTCTCCCGAATCATCTCAGGATGACCTTTAAGGTGGTGGATGAGCATGACCGAGTGATCGATCAATCCCGTGATCTTGAAGTCCTTAAACGCCGTCACTCGGGAGATGCCGGGAAAACGTTCCAAAAGATTGCAAGTCAGGCCTATCTTCACACGGGGTTGACCCATTGGTCCTTTGGTGAACTGGGCGACAGTTTCGATGGGGAGCATGAGGGCCGGAAGGTCTATGGATTTCCGGCTGTCGTGGATGAGGGTGAAACGATTGGCGTTCGTGTTTTTGAATCACCCGAAGCGGCACATCAAGCGCATGAACGGGGTATCTCAAGGCTATTACGGATCGTCCTCTCGAAGGAGATAAAATACATCAAGCGTCAGTTGGTGATCGATGCGGCCGCTGAATTAACCTATCGACAGCTTCAAGAACATCCTTTCCTTTACAGTAGCCTCGCCAAGCATCGTGAACTCAAGGAAGACCTTCTCGATCGTCTCGTGGCGTCGGTCTTTCTTGAAGGCCAAGCCATCATTCGAAGCCAGGAGGCTTTTGATGAACGGGTTCGAGTGGCCCGAAGCGATCTATTAAGCCGGGCCGATCAGATGGCTGAAGCGGCCCGAAAGATTTTGGATCTTTATCGATCGATCAGGAAGGCACTTTCGGGACCCCTGTCGCCGGTCCTTCGGGAGGATATCGATAAGCAGTTGAGCCGGATGATCTATCAGGGTTTTTGGGTGACCACCTCTTGGGCGAACATTAGTGAAATGCCGAGGTATTTGGGCGCTATCCTTAATCGATTACAAAAGGCGCCGCAGGATCCCCAAAAGGATCTCCACCAACTGGGCCAGATCACCCCCTTTTTGGAGTGCTACTGGGCACTGGTCGAACGCGAGCAGGGGCGCCGTGTCCCCGAGCGTGACGGCTTTCGCTGGCAGCTGGAAGAATTTAGGGTGTCCTTGTTTGCTCAGCAGCTAAAGACACTGGCACCGATCTCGGCGAAGCGCATGGCGGATGCCTGGGCCTTACTGAGCGGCAAGGCCTCATAGGGAAGGCCCCTTAATCGGAGCCTTTCAGGGGGCCAATCAGTTCTAAAGCAAGACCCATATAAGGCGCCAATTGAGGAACTTGAGGCACCGGAAGTGCTTTGCCGACGACGTGCCGGAGGAGGTTGTTGAGCCAAGGGCGATTCGACTCCGCTTGGCCAAGAATGAAGGTATAGCCTTCACCTTCGGGGTGAAGCGCAAAGTGACTCAGATGGAGGATGATGCTTTCCTTTTCGCCGTAGAGGGTGGTCTCGACGGAGAGCGTTCGTTGTCCTAGATCGACGTTGAAGGCGCTGACCCTGGCAATGCCTTTAAGGACCAGGTTAGCGACCATGGTGATCAGTCGTTCAGGGGTCCATTTGATGGCGGTTTTGATTAGTCGTGCAGTCAAGCTCATGGGTGTTCGAATGGGGGTTTTGGTGGATAAGCTTTCGCCCTTAGGATTCTCCCTGAAGTTTATCTGAAGACGGCCCACCGTCAATCAGTTGCCCAGTGTATTTCGTCAAAGTGTAAGGGTATGGGCGGCTTTTAGGGCGTAAAATAGTCCGAACGATGATTGTTTCTAAAAGGATCCCAACTCTATGAATATCGGCACAGCCCTGACCCCGGGAGCGACCCGCGTCATGCTGCTCGGCAGCGGGGAGCTTGGCAAGGAAGTCGCGATCAGTCTCCAGCGTTATGGCGTCGAGGTCATTGCTGTAGACCGCTATGAGGGGGCCCCGGCCCATCAGGTGGCGCACCGAAGCCATGTGATCGACATGACCGATAGCGAGGCCCTCCTGGCCCTGATTCGAAAAGAGCGTCCCCATTTTGTTGTGCCTGAGATTGAGGCGATTGCGACAGAGGCGCTGGTTGACATGGAGGCTTTGGGTGAAGTGATGGTGATTCCGAATGCTCGGGCGGTTCGCCTGACCATGAACCGGGAAGGCATTCGGCGGCTTGCTGCAGAGGAGCTTCAGCTCCCAACGTCGCCCTTCGTTTTTACCGATTCGAAGGAAGGGCTTCGTTCTGCGGCGGTGCATCTTGGCTTCCCCTGCTTCGTCAAACCGATCATGTCTTCATCCGGTAAAGGCCAATCGATGCTCCTGAGTGAGGCCGACGTTGAGGCCGCCTGGCATCATGCCCAAGAGGGTGGGCGAGTTCGGAATACTCGGATCATTGTGGAGGGATTCATCGACTTTGATTACGAGATCACCCTTTTGACCGTTCGATCCCTCCTCGCGGATGGCGAGGTAGCCATCCAATTTTGTGAGCCTGTGGGTCATTTGCAGCAGGGCGGGGACTATGTCGAGAGCTGGCAGCCGCAATCGATGAGTGACGCGGCCAAAAAGGAGGCGCAGCGGATTGCCCGGGCGGTGGTTGATAATTTAGGCGGCCGAGGCCTTTTTGGGGTTGAGTTGTTCATTAAGGGTGATCAGGTCTGGTTCAGTGAAGTCAGTCCGAGGCCTCATGATACGGGGATGGTGACGATGATCACCCAAGCGCAGAGTGAATTCGAGCTGCATGCCCGGGCTATTTTGGGGCTTCCTGTGGGGGTCCAGCTTCGGGAGCCTGGGGCCAGTGCCGTCATTTATGGCGGTGTTGATGCCCATGGGCCTTCTTATCAAGGACTTCCAGAAGCGTTGCAGGAGGAAGGCGTTGAGGTGCGATTGTTTGGTAAACCGGAATCGTTTCGCCGTCGCCGGATGGGGGTGGCTCTTGCCGTTGGGGAGACTGTCGAGGAGGCTCGAGCGCGGGCTTATGAGGCGGCTTCGAAGATTGTGCCGATCGCTTTTGATTGAGCCGCTCTGAAATGTCT
>CAILMG010000104.1 GCA_903835265.1 uncultured Methylococcus sp. | reverse complement strand
GAAGGCCTACCAAGAGGCCGAAAGGATTCACTGGCGGGGGAGCTTTTATCGGAAAGACATCGGCTACCGGGCCATCAACCGGGAGATTGAGGCGAAGAAAAGAGGAGACTGACCGGGCACGGGGAACACCCCATGACACGGTCCAAAGACAAAAAAACCCGGCGGGTTGCCCCACCGGGTTTTTGAAGTTCTTTCAAATGAAAAAACTTACTTCATTGCGCCCTTGCGGAAGCCACGATCCAGCTTAGCATTGACTTCTTCAGCAGCAGCAGCAGCGCGGCGAGCAGAAGCGTCAGCGCTGGTAGCAGCTGACAATGCTTCGTCAGCAGTGCTCTTAACAGAAGAAATCTCAGCCTTCAGGCCATCAACCTGAGTCTGGAGTGCTGCGAGGTCGCTCTTGCTGGCGCAGCCAACGGTCAGACCAGCAGACAGGAGTACGATAGAGAGCTTGGTTGCATTCATGTTCAAATTCCTAACTTGGTAGTTGATGTGGACTTATGGAGAGAGCCCCGCAGATGAACAATCGCCACTAATCGAGACTACTCAGCCTTTAGTTTGAGGCTAATTCGACGAAATTTCCAGTGTTATTTTTACACAGTTGGTTGCGTTGTCACCAAAAGACCCACATTTTAAGGCGATCCCGCCCCGAAAGAGTCCCTCCCCCAAGACAGAACATCGCATGCCGTCAACGTATTTCAGTACAATGGACACGGCCTTTTTCATGAGTCAGGAACCTCTCGCATGCACATCCACACCATCCCTACAACGCCCTTTAAGGATCAAAAACCAGGCACCTCGGGACTTAGAAAGAAAGTTCGGGTCATTCTTCAGCCGCACTACCTTGAGAATTTCATCCAGTCCGTCTTCGACGCCTTACCCACCCTCGCTGGAGCCACTCTGGTGCTTGGTGGCGATGGCCGCTATTTCAATCGACAGGCGGCCCAAGTCATTATCAAAATGGCGGCGGCCTATGGTGTTGCGAAACTACTGATCGGACAAGGCGCCTTACTCTCAACCCCCGCCGCCTCGTGTCTGATCCGGAAATATAAGGCAGAGGGGGGCTTTATCCTGTCCGCAAGCCATAATCCCGGTGGGCCAGATGAGGATTTTGGCATCAAATTCAACGCCAATAATGGAGGCCCGGCTCCAGAGCAGATCACCAACGAGATCTACCAGCGAACCTTATCCATTAGTGAATATCAGATCGCCGAGGTGGCAGACATCGATCTCGACACCCTAGGAACGCTCGCGGTAGGCCCCATGACCGTCGAAATCATCGATCCTGTGACCGACTATGCCGAACTCATGGAGGAACTGTTTGATCTCGACCTGATCGCTCAAGCCCTCAAAGAAGACTCGCTGTCGATCGTATTCGATGCCATGCATGCGATCACCGGCCCCTATGCCCATCGCCTCCTCATCGACCGGCTTGGGGCGCCCATCAGGGCCGTCATGAATGCCATACCGCTGGAAGACTTTGGTGGCGGCCATCCGGACCCCAACCTGGTTCATGCGCATGTCCTCGCTGAAAAGATGTATCAGCCTGGAGCGCCAACACTTGGAGCCGCCTCCGATGGCGATGGCGATCGGAATATGATCATGGGCGATCATTTCTTCGTCACACCGAGCGATAGCCTTGCGGTCCTCGCCGCCAATCTCCATCATCTCAAAGGATATCGGGCCGGCCTCAAGGGCGTCGCCCGCTCCATGCCGACCAGTCAGGCCGTTGACCGGGTAGCCCAACGACTCGGGATTGATGCCTACGAAACACCGACGGGGTGGAAATTTTTTGGCAATCTCCTTGATGCAGGAAAAATCACCCTATGCGGCGAAGAGAGCTTCGGCACCGGGTCGAACCACGTTCGTGAAAAGGATGGACTTTGGGCCGTTCTGGCTTGGCTAAACCTCATCGCGGTCCGCCAACAGTCGGTCGCCGATATCGTCCGGGAACACTGGAAAATCTTCGGCAGAGACTATTACTCGCGGCACGACTACGAAGGGATGCCCTCGGCCATTGGCGATAGCATCATGAATCTCCTGAGAGGGCAGCTGGGGCAGCTGGTAGGACAGCAATGGGGCAATAATAAAGTCGCTATCGCTGATGATTTCTCCTACCTCGACCCGGTCGATGGCAGCGTCAGCCCCCACCAGGGGATCCGGATTATCTTCACGAACGGTTCCCGCATCGTCTTTCGACTCTCAGGGACAGGCACCGAGGGGGCAACGCTTAGAATTTATCTGGAACGCTTTGAGCCCGACGCCAAGGAACACGACCATGACCCACAGAAGGCGCTCGGCGATCTCATTGAACTTGCCGAACAATTGGGAGAAGTGAGGGCGCGATCCAAGATGAAAGCCCCAACAGTCATCACCTAAAAACCGCCAGGGCCAGAGATGTCCTCGCGTGACTTCTCGTCAAGACCTCTTGCAAGAGCCGCGTAATCCTCCAAAGAGAGGGTCTCGGCTCTGGCCTTTGGGTCGATGCCCACCGCTTCAAGCTCGGCCACATCAAAAAGGCTTCCGAGCGCATTTCTGAGCGTCTTCCGACGTTGTGAAAAGGCCGTGGCGACCACCCTTCCCAGGGTGGCGGGATCCGCGCTCACCGGCGGGACCGCATGCGGCACGAGGCGAACAATGGCAGAGACCACCTTTGGGGGCGGATAGAAACTCTCGGGGAACACTTCAAAGAGCTTTTCTGCTCTTGCAAAGTAACGCGCCATAATCCCAAGTCGGCCGTAATGAGCGCTCGAGGGTTCGGCACAGAGCCGATCAACCACCTCGTTTTGCAGCATGAAATGCATGTCCTCGATCATCCCGGCCTGAGCAAAGAGATGAAACATCAGGGGGGTTGAAATGTTGTAGGGGAGGTTCCCGACCACCCGAATCTTGCTCTCACCCAAGAGGCTCTTAAAGTCGAACCTCAGGGCATCCGCCTCATGCAGATAAAATCCCAGACGACTCGAGAATCGTCGCCTAAGGTCAGCCGTCAGATCACGATCGATTTCGATCGCATCATATCGCCCCGACGATGGCAGCAAAGCCTCCGTCATGACCCCCTCCCCAGGACCAATTTCGACCAGGTGATCATCGGGACGCGGGTGAACCGCCATCGCAATCCGATGGACCACCTCAGCGTCCCTGAGGAAGTTCTGACCAAATCGCTTTCTGGGTGTATGACTCATGCCGAAACCTTCAATGGGAAGCACCCCCTCTTGGCCTCAGGGTACTCATGGTGATGGCCGCATCAATCGCTGCCAAAAGGCTCCCAGCGTCGATAGATCCAGTCCCTGCCCGGTCGAGGGCGGTCCCGTGGTCGACGGAGGTTCGAATAATGGGAAGACCGAGGGTGATGTTGACGGCCCGACCAAAGCCCAAATACTTCAGAACCGGCAAACCTTGATCATGATACATGGCGAGAACGGCATCGGCGCCTTCGAGGACTTGGGGGACAAAGAGAGTATCCGCCGGCAAGGGCCCAACCAACTGCATGCCTTGCGCCCTCAGATCCTCTAGCAGCGGAATAATGATGGCCTCTTCCTCATGACCCAGATGTCCCCCCTCGCCCGCATGAGGATTCAATCCCGCGACCAGGATCCTCGGCGAGGGAATTCCAAAACAACATCGAAGGCCCTGATCAAGGACACGTAATGTCCGGGCCAGACGCTCACGGGTAATCGCCTCAGGAACCGCCCGAAGCGGCAAATGGGTCGTGGCAAGAGCAACCCGAAGACCTGGCGCTGTGAGCAGCATGACAGGATCACCCCCGGTGATCTCTGCAAGAAACTCGGTGTGCCCTGAAAAAACGTAGCCGGCCTCGTTCAGACTGGCTTTGCTGATCGGACCAGTCACCATCGCCTCAACATCACCCCGGAGGCATGCCTTCGCGGCGGCGGTGATCGTCTCGAGAACGTAAGCTGCATTTTGGGAGGTGAGAATCCCATGGGCCCTTGAAACCACCGTTGAGACGGGCCAGACAGCTAAAACATCGGGGGCCGGGAAGGGTTGGCCCGGACACCAGGGACTCATAACCAAAGGCATCTTTAAGACACGAGCCCGCTCCCTCAGTAATTCAGGATCCGCAACGATCACCACATCGGCGGGGAATGGGTGTCCTTGCAGATGCACACAAAGGTCAGGACCAATCCCTGCAGGCTCACCAGCTGTGACCGCAAGACGGGGCCTCATGGCTCCGGGGTCTTCGCAGGAGGCGGCGGGGATCCCTCAGGCAACAAGTCAGGAATCCTTATCTCTACAAAGGCCTCATCGCGAATCCGTCGGAGCCAAATTTCGGTTTCCTCACCGACCTTCCGGTTAAAGATATCGTCCTGCGCTTTCTTCTTTAGGAGCTCCTGCGTATCGTCTGACTCCTGTCGATCCAACACCTCAATAAGGTGCCAACCAAATTGGCTTTGGACCGGCTGACTCAACTGATGAGGCTCCAGTGCGATCATCGCCTGTTCAAACTCTGGGACCAGAGCCCCTGGGGATACGAACCCTAGATCCCCCCCCTTAACGGCGGATCCCTTGTCGTCGGAGTTGCCCCGCGCAAGATCACCAAAATCATCCCCCGCTTCAATACGGGTCCGAATCG
>CAILMG010000103.1 GCA_903835265.1 uncultured Methylococcus sp. | reverse complement strand
GCCTTGATTAGTGACTTCCCGCGTTATTACCCCTATTTTTCAACGCCGAGGTTCTACTACCGAGGCCAAAGTTTCGATAATCACAACCATCTGATGGAGACTTATGCCGGAATGGATGGGATTAAGACAGGGTTTATTAATGCCTCCGGGTTCAATCTCGTGGCTTCAGCGAGACGTGGGGGCAATCGCCTCATTGGTGTGGTCTTTGGCGGACCCAGCGCGGTCCGGCGTGATCGTCACATGCGAGAAATTCTTGATGATGGCTTTGCCCAGATGAATGGCGCAGCGCCTCGAGAGATTGTTGCAGAATTTGAGCGGGCTCCCCTACCTCGTGGGCGAAGCTTTCAGGATTTGGAGCTTGATTCACCGACGATTGCCTTTGGAAACCCCCGTCACTTCAAGGCGGCTCGCCTGATGGCTGAGCCCTCTAGGAAGGGCGCTAACCCAAAAGGTCAGAAGGCGCCCCTTGCGTCCTCTCCTAAGGGGGGGCATTTGACGTCCTCGAGCGCAAAGTCCAAGGCGGCATCAAAGAATCATCTTTCGGCGTCAGCCCCCATTGTCTCAGCGCCAAAGCACGGAACGCATCAGGCGTTACCCGCCAAGGCGGCCTCCAAGACCAAACCGTCGGCCCCTTCCTCAAAATCGGCCTGCAAGACCTCCGGTGGACATTGCAGGGGACACTGATCTTTCATGAGTGACGCTCTAAGTTTCAGCCCCTACCAACGCCTCGGCGGCGAAGCCGGGCTTCGCCGACTGGTGGACCGATTCTATGGCGCCATGGATAGCTTGCCGGCAGCGGCCGGAATCCGCGCGATGCATGGAGATCTTGGGAGAGCGAACGAAAAGCTTTATAAATTTCTATCGGGCTGGTTGGGTGGTCCTAATCTTTTTTGGGAGGCTTACGGTCATCCGATGCTGAGGGCGCGGCATCTCCCGTTCGTGATTGGTCCATCAGAAAGAGATCAATGGATGGGTTGCATGCGAGTGGCTCTTTTAGAGACGGTCGCTGACATCGAATTGCGTGAGATGCTGGAAGAGGCCTTGGCGCAGACCGCCCAGCACATGATCAATCAGCCGCACGAGGGTCATTTGGGTGAACGGGGAGGGGTTGTTCAATGAAGATGAGTCCTAGCGCTTTTAGGGCCTGGGCCTCTAAGCGCATCACGCTTCTGGGTATGTCCGGGGTGGGCAAGACCACCCTCGCGAATAAGTTACCGAAACAAAACTGGTTCCATTATTCTGGAGATTACCGGATTGGGACCCGTTACCTTGATGAGCCTATTTCAGACAACATGAAGTTGCAGGCCATGGAGGTGCCTTTCCTTAAGGCGTTGTTGCAATCAGATTCGATCTACATTCGCAGCAATATCACCATCGATAACCTGGCCCCGGTCTCGAGTTTCCTCGGCAAGATCGGTGACCCCTTGAAAGGTGGGCTCAGTCTTCAAGAATTTAAGCGACGTCAGGATCTCCATCGCCAGGCAGAAATTAGTGCGATGCGAGATGTTCCGGAATTTATCCGCAAGGTGGATGCCATCTATGGTTACCAGAACTTTATCAACGATGCCGGTGGCAGCGTGTGTGAGCTCGACGATCCAGAGACGCTCTCGATTCTTGCCGACAACACACTGATTCTCTATATCAAGACCAGTGCTGAGCTTGATCATGTGCTCATTGAACGTGCTCAATCCCATCCCAAGCCGCTCTACTATCGCGAAACGTTTCTTGATGAACAGTTAGCGATCTTTATGGGGACTCATGGCTATGGTCAGGTCGCTGATATTCCTCCGGATCAGTTCGTTTCCTGGGTCTTCCCCAAACTTTTTCATGCCCGGCTGCCGAGGTATGAGTCTATCGCCAGAACATTCGGCTATAGCGTTGATGCAGCGGAACTCGCGACAGTAGAAAGCGAATCCGACTTTATCGACTTGATCTGCGAGGCACTTGAGCGTGATTAGCCGCAATCGTCAAAGGAGACGGCCATGCCGCTGATAGCCCATTCCGATCTACCGACCTACCAGCGTCTCAGTGAAGAGGGGCAGGATGTCCTGACCGTTGAGCGTGCCCAGCAGCAGGATATTCGGGAGATGCACATTGGTCTCCTTAATATGATGCCCGATGCGGCCCTTGAGGCCACCGAGCGGCAGTTTTACCGTCTGGTCGGCGCAGCGAATCCCATCGTCCAGTTCCATATGCACCCCTTCACGATTGAGGGGTTAGTGCGAAGCCGGGAAGCGCAAGACCATATTGATCGGTATTACGAGAGCTTTGATCAGATCCAGCTGGATGGGCTCGACGGTCTGATTATCAGCGGTGCTAACGTGACCCACCCAAGCCTTCCAGAGGAACCTTTTTGGGAGCCTTTGACGTCGGTATTTGACTGGGCACGACAGCACGTGACCTCGACCATGTGTTCGTGTCTTGCGACCCATGCCCTGATTGAATATGGGTATGGCATCAAGCGAACGCACCTCGGCTTTAAGCGCTGGGGCGTTTATTCTCACCGGGTCGTTGACACGCAGCATCCCTTGGTTTCAAGCATCAATACCCGCTTTGATGTACCACACTCGAGATTCAACGAAATCTTTCGCGAAGATCTCGAGGCGGTGGGTATCAAAGTGCTGGTGGATAGTGCCGAGGCCGGGGTCCACCTTGCCGTCAGTGAGGATCTGATTCGGGTGGTGTTCTTTCAAGGGCATCCGGAATACGACACCATCAGCCTTCTGAAGGAATATAAGCGCGAGGTGATCCGCTTTTATGAAGGCCAAAGCGATGATTACCCCCCTATGCCCGAACATTACTTTCATCGGGATTTGGCTGAGCGGTTCAGTGACTATGGGCAGCAGGTTCGAAAAGCCCGGAAGGCCGGGCAGCTGATGCCTGATTTTATTGAGGATCAAGTGCTTCAGCAGCTCGACAATACATGGCGGGATACCGCCAAGGCCGTCTTCAATAACTGGCTAGGCCTCATTTATCAGATTACCGATGAAGACCGGAGAAACCCTCTGATGGCAGACCTTGACCCTCAAAATCCGCTTCGAAGAAAGGGGAGGATTGGCCTTTTACGCTAGTGTGAAGAGGGTCTCTCCCATGGACAGGGGATCCAAATGTCCATAGAATTCTGGGCTTAAAGACCGTCGCGAACTGACCTGAGCGGGCCGGACCTTAAGGTTCTCCCCGTCTTGTGTGTTGAAAGGATGAATATCATTGAATACTGAAGCTTTGCTGGCCCTTGAAGATGGGACGCTTTTCCGGGGGATTGCCATTGGCGTCGAAGGTTGTGCGGTTGGTGAAGTTGTTTTCAACACCTCCATCACGGGGTATCAGGAGATCCTGACCGACCCGTCTTATGCCCGACAAATGGTCACCTTGACCTACCCTCATATCGGCAATGTCGGTGTAAACGAGGAAGATATCGAGTCAGGGGGTCTTCATGCGAGCGGCTTGATTGTGAGGGACGTGCCGGAACGTCTCAGTAATTGGCGCGCCCAAGGAGGGCTCAGTGATTACCTAAAGGCTCACCAAGTGGTGGGGATTGCGGGTATTGATACCCGCAAGCTGACCCGACTTCTAAGAGATCAGGGTGCCCAGCGAGGCTGCATCATCGCCGGCAGCGCTTTGGATTCTGAACGTGCCATTGCTGAGGCCCTCGCGTTTCCTGGGCTCAAGGGCATGGATCTAGCTCGTGAAGTGACCACCTCTAAAACCTACCCCTTTGATCAAGGCTCTTGGCAGCTGGGTCAAGGTTATGGTGAAGCGCCCGCGGGCGCTTATCATGTGGTGGCCTACGATTTTGGAATCAAACTCAATATCCTTCGGCTCCTAGCGGATCGTGGTTGCCGTCTGACAGTCGTTCCCGCGACCACGCCCGCCGAAGACGTGCTCGCGTTGCAGCCGGATGGCGTCTTTCTTTCGAATGGCCCTGGTGATCCTGAACCCTGCGTCTATGCGATCGAGGCCATTCGGCGCCTCCTTGAGGCGAGGATCCCGGTCTTTGGCATCTGTCTTGGGCATCAGTTATTAGGATTGGCCAGTGGGGCCAGGACGATGAAGATGAAGTTTGGTCATCATGGCGCCAATCATCCGGTCTTAGAGATAGATACTGGGCGAGTGCTCATCACCAGTCAAAATCATGGGTTTGCTGTTGATGAAGCCAGCTTACCCCCGCATGTCCGAGCGACCTATCGCTCCTTGTTCGATGGGAGCTTACAGGGTATCGAGCGAACCGATTGCCTGGCTTTTAGTTTTCAGGGGCATCCCGAAGCCAGTCCAGGCCCCCATGATCTGATGCCGCTCTTTGATCGTTTTATTACGAACATGTCTTTCGCCCGCCACTGAGATTTATCGATTCATGCCCAAAAGAACCGACCTACAGTCCATCCTGCTACTGGGCGCTGGCCCCATTGTCATTGGGCAGGCTTGTGAATTCGACTATTCAGGGGCTCAGGCCTGTAAGGCGCTCCGGGAAGAGGGTTACCGGGTCATCTTGGTGAACTCGAATCCTGCAACCATCATGACCGATCCTGAGATGGCCGATGCCACCTACATTGAGCCGATTGACTGGCAGACCGTTGCCAGCATCATCGAGAAGGAAAGGCCGGATGCTCTGTTGCCGACCATGGGCGGCCAAACCGCGCTTAATTGCGCCCTTGATCTTGATCGACACGGTGTTCTTGAAAAGTACGGGGTGCAGATGATCGGTGCCTCCAAGGAGGCCATTGATAAGGCGGAGGACCGCGATAAGTTTAAGCAGGCGATGACCAAGATTGGCCTTGAATCCGCTCTTTCCAATGTGGCTCATACCCTTGAAGAGGCGTTGGCTTGTCTCGAACATACCGGCTATCCAGCGGTCGTCAGACCCTCCTTTACCCTTGGGGGGAGCGGCGGTGGTATTGCCTATAACCGCCAGGAATTTATCGAGATCTGTGAGCGTGGTCTTGAATTATCGCCAACCCGGGAGTTGCTGATCGAGGAATCCGTCTTGGGCTGGAAGGAATATGAGATGGAGGTTGTTCGCGATCATAAGGATAACTGCATCATTATCTGTGCTATCGAGAATCTCGATCCGATGGGTGTCCACACGGGTGACTCGACCACGGTAGCGCCTGCACAGACCCTGACCGACAAGGAATATCAGCTG
>CAILMG010000102.1 GCA_903835265.1 uncultured Methylococcus sp. | reverse complement strand
TGATGGTGGCCGCGAAGAAAAGTCCATCCAGGGGGAGGGTAAAACAGCAGAAGGCCAGCACCTTGATGGGGGACCAACGCCAGAGGAAATAGATGACCAGCGTGAAGGCGATGGTGGTCAGCAACATCGTCGCTGAAACAGCAAAGCCATAAGCTGAGGCGAGGGCTGAAGAAGATCCAAAGATCAGAACGAGGAGGATGCACCCAACAGCCAGCAGGGTGTTGATTTCCCTCACATAGATCTGGCCCCGATGGCTCTTAGATGTTTGAAAGATCTTAAGCCGCGGCAAGTATTCGAGCTGAATCGCCTGGTTGGCCAGGGAGAACATGCCTGAAATCACCGCTTGGCTCGCAATCACGCTCGCCAGTGTTGCCAGGATCACCATCGGAATGATCAGCCCCATGGGCAGCATCGCAAAAAAAGGACTGTGCTCAAGGTCCCCCATCGATGGGTTTTTCAGGAGCCAGGCGCCTTGACCGAAATAATTTAAGACGAGGCCATGGAGTGCGAAGAGATACCAGGCAAAGCTGATCGGCTTTCTTCCGAAATGTCCCATATCGGCATAAATCGCTTCAGCGCCGGTTACGGCAAGGAGAATCGATCCTAGGAGCCCTAGAACCTGATTTAAGGTGAGACTTTTAAGGAGGTAAAAGGCATGAAGGGGTGATAGGGCGTGGAGAATTTCAGGGGCATCAATGATCTGTTTGAGTCCGAGGAGCCCGATGGCCAAAAACCAGATCAACATGACCGGGGTAAAGAGGCGGCTTAAGGCCGAGGTTCCGAGGCGCTGGATGGCGAAGAGGAGGGTCAAGATGACGATGCTTGCCAGCATGATCCAATGATCGATACCAGAAACAATCGGCTTGAGCCCTTCGGTCGCGGCCATGACGGAGAGGGCGGGGGTGATCAGGCTGTCCGCAAAGAGAAGCGCCGCCGCGGCGATGGCGATCGAGGTCGTGAGGATCGCCGCCGCCTTTCCTTTGAACGCCTCCTGAGACTTCAAAAGCGCAACGATGGCAAAAATACCGCCCTCGCCCTTGTTGTTGGCCCGGGTAATAAAGAAAAGATATTTGATGCTGACGATGAGCAATAGCGACCAGAGGATTAATGAAACAATCCCGAGAATCGACTCAGCCCCCGCCGGTATGCCGGGCGTTTTAAGGGATTCACTCATTGCATACATCGGACTGGTGCCGATATCGCCAAAAACGATCCCAAGGGCGGCGAGGGTGGTTGGAAGAAGTCGAACGTCTTCAGAGTGTCCCGACATGGGGGGGGTGTCGTCCGGTTAAAGTGGGGCGGCTGGGCCGCCTTGGAGGCTTTTATCCTCAGTCTTTTTTAGCTACATTTGATTACAGCATAGGAGCCACTCGCGCAGCAACCTAAGCCGCCGCAAGACGGTGTTGCTGCGAGCGGTTGCTTTGATCTGAATGGACTTTATGCCGTCGAAAGACTTTTTATGAACGACATCGCTGATTTTCTTTACAGCCTATCAACCCCGCTGATGGGATTCTTGATCGTTTCGGTCTTCGTGGTCACGGCTCTTTTAGGGCTGTTGCTGGTGAGGGGACGAATCTATGGCCGCTGTCGAATATCTGATGCGACCGACGATGCGGTCGGGGGGCTCTTTTCAGGTATCGGCATTCTTTTTGGTATTTTGCTAGGCCTGGTCGCCGTATCGACGTGGAACAATTTTGATGAAGTCGAGCGATTAGTCAGCCAGGAGGTTGGAGCGATCAGGGCATTCCATCAAAATCTAGAAGCGCTCCAAGAGCCGGCGCGGAAGCAGCTTAAAGCCGACACCGAGGCCTATATTAAGGCTATCGTTGATGTGGAGTGGCCTTCCTACCAAAAAGGTGAAATTCCGATCGATGGCAGCAGTCCTCTGGATCGATTGTTTCAGGTTTTAAGTGGCTATCAGCCTTCAACATTGAATGAACATGTGATTTTTATGCAGTCGATGGCGGCCTTCAATCGCATGCAGGAACTGAGGCAGGTCCGGGTAGACGCTGTGACCGATGAGGCTATCCCGGAGGTTTTTTGGGCTGTGATGTTGATTTCGGCGGGCCTTTCTATCTTTACGACCTATTTTTTTCATTTACCGTCTTTTTTCGCCCACCTGACCCTCGTCGGGGTTTTTTCAGCGCTCATTGGATGCATGTTTTTCTTGGTTGTCGCGATCGATCATCCCTTTCGGGGCGGGGTCAGAGTGTTCCCTGATAAATATCGTGCCATCCTGACATCGATTCATACGCCTCATGGGGTGCCATGAGGTCACTTTAAGGCTTTGAAAAAGAAACGGCCTTGACGCTGGACAGGGGCGTCTTGACCTGTCACTGTGGCGTCCACTGAATTGCACCGTGGCCGCTGACCGATAAAAGCCCCATCTTTTGTATTTTCAGTCGCAGAAAAGGACTGAGCAGCGGGACCCCAGTGTTTCTTGAGGGTATCGCTGTTCAGACTTTCAATACATCGACATTGACGGTCCGACTGGAGTCCCTTATGAAAATGATTCTGAAGATGCTGGTTTTGGTGGTTCTGGGATTCTCCCTTTCAGGGTGTGGCGATAAGGATACCCCAGGCCCCTTCGGCAATAATCAAGGCCCTAAGAAGCCCACTCAGTATTGATTTAAAAAGAAACCTCGGGCGCTTCCCCTTGCCATGGGGGGCGCCTCGGGTTTTTTTGTGCTGGCCGATTTAAATCAAAGACAGTCCTCAGGATCGATGTCGAGATCGATGGCGTTCGAGGACATTTCTGACGAAATCCATATCGTTTCGAAGCGCATAAAAAGCGATCATCTCTTTACGGCTGATTCTTGATTTTTTGAGGTCCTGCTCCATGCGATCGAGCCTTTCAAGGACCGCCTCAATAAGGGCCTCCTCAATAGGATCCACATCGTTTCGAACTCGGTCAAGAGGGGCTAGGGAGCCTTCCGTCTCAACCAATTCAAGTTCGATCCCTTTGTCCTTGAAAAAGGCGGCATAGCTTTGGGCAATGGTATGGGAGTAGTCGGGGGGATGACCCACGGCGAGACGAACCATCCTTGGGGGAGCCGGTTTGGCGAGCGATAACATCACCAGAAGACCCACCAAGAGCGCCAGCAAGGGCAGCTGGATTTGACGAAGAAGGCTGGTCCAGCTTGAGATCTCCTCATGGAGAGCGCTCTTAAGGTCTCCTGCCAGATCGAGGGTGCCGTCAAGCCATTTCATTCCATGGGTCTTCAGCAAAAAAGCGAGCGCATTGGGTGGGGTGGCCTCTTCAGTGAGGCCCCGCTTTTAAGCGCACACGATAGGCCCTAGCCACGGCGACGAACGCTAAAAGGTCGTAAAGGGCGTGGATAAGAATTGGCGTCAAGAGGTTTCTTTCGCCCCCGATATCAAGAGAGAGCCCCAGATAAAGGCCTGAGAGTCCGGCGAGAAGGGCATACGTGGGCGTGATCCAGTGAAGGAGAGCGAAGAGGAGGTTACTAAAGATCAGGCCACCGAATGGCCCCCAGTCTCTTTCAAGCCAGGGCTGAAGTAGTCCTCGAAACAGAATTTCCTCGGTCGTTCCGGCCAAAAAACCAAGATAGATGAGTTCTTGAAGGGAGCAGGCGGCGAGGAGCCCGCCGAGTCGGTCGATCAGGAGTTCACGAATGTCTCGGGTGGCGGCCAGGTAGTCGCTGGCTAAGAAAAGACCATAAAGGGGCAGACATCCAAGGAGCCCTATGATGACTGCGACATGATCGGGTTTCAGGTATTCAAAAGGATCGATCAAGAGCCATTGCCCAAGAGCGATCGCGATAACCACCAGAGCGCCCTCAAAAAGGGTCGCGAGCCAGAGGAACTGGACCCGATTGAGTGGCATCAGACGGTGTCGTCTTGAGGCCATTCCCGGTAGGGATGCGCGGCGAGGGCGGTGTTGTAATAGCGAACATCCTCAGTGACTTCCTGGCCTAGCCAAGGCGGGCGTTCGAAGGCCTCATCCTTATGACCGAGCTCAATTTCCGCGACGATGAGACCTTCATTGGCGCCTTCAAAGACATCGATTTCAAAGGTGTGACGACCCCGATCTACTAGGTAGCGCGTCTTCTCGATCAGGGGTTTAACCCTTAGGTGATCTAGCATGTGGTTGGCATCGGCCAGCGGGATTGGATACTCGAATTCGAGTCGTTGGGCCCCGATGGTGACGCCCTTGAGGTTGAGGTAGGCTTCTTGGCCGCTGATTCTGACCCGAACAGAACAACCTTTCTCATCATTGAGGTAGCCCTGACGCATAGGGAGGGCCCGCCGGACCTCTTCGCGCCAGTCATCCCCTAGCACCAAAAATTTACGCTCAATTTCAAGGTAGGCCACGGCATTACCAGCCAAAGATTTTTTTGCGCCAATCGCTGATGGGCCGTTCGAAATAAAGCAGCGCCAAGATGCTCAAGATGATCACGGCCGTTAGGTATTTGCCGGCGACCAGAGCACCCACGCCCGTGAGGAGGGCGAACAGCATGAGGGTTTCTTTCATGGCATTGAAGACAACATCTTTTTCGTTCATGACGCTTTCTCCTAAATGGGGTCAGGCTTCTTGTAACTGATCTTGGGCCCATTCTTCCCAATAAGGTTTCGGATGGAACCGGTCATGCAGGAAATCAACGAAGGTCCGCACCTTGGCCGAAAGATGTTTGCGGTGGGGGTAGACCGCATGAATCTCAAGGGGAGCCGGCACATACTCGGTCAAGACGGCTTGAAGTCGACTCTTCCTGATGTCCTGTCCGACCATATAGGTGGGCAGAATGACCAGACCCAGACCACTGAGTGCCGCAATCCTAAGCGCATCAGCCACGTTAGCCTGCAAGGTGCCCTGGACCTTGATGGTCATGGTTTCGCCTCCAGGGATGTTAAATTGCCACTGGTCTCTTGGGGCTAGGCTCAGGTTGACCAGGCAGTTATGGTTCCTGAGCTCCTCGGGTGATTTCGGTGTGCCGAACTTTTTGAAGTAGGCGGGTGAGCCACAGACAACGCGCTGAGACGTGCCGAGGGATCGCGCAATCAGCGATGAGTCCTGAAGTTCATCGAGCTGAATGGCAAGATCAAAGCCTTCTTCGATCAGATCAACGTAGCTGGTCTGGAGGGTCAGGTCGACATGAACGTCGGGATAGACCTCCATATAGGCGCTAATGGCGGGTATAAGGTGGTAGGAACCGAAGAAGGGAGTCGCACTGACTTTGAGTAACCCTCGGGGTTCGGTTTGGAGTCGGGTGACCGCGAGCTCCATTTCCTCCATGTCGTCCAGGATTTGCCGGCAACGTTCAAGGTAGACGGCACCCACCTCGGTGAGATTGAGATTACGAGTCGTTCGGTTCAGCAGCCGGATGCCTAAGCCATTTTCCAACTGCATGACATGCTTGGTGGCCATGGCTCGAGAAAGGCCCAGCTCTTTCGCTGCGGCAGCAAAGCTCCCGGCCTTAGCGACCTTGGTGAAGACCAGCATGCTCGTCAATTTATCCATGGCAATGAGCGCTTTATGTTGTCTAACCGAAACAATCAGAATCTATCATGGCTCATTGTAATCCATGTTGGCTAAAGTCTAGCGGGCTCTTTCAAAGAGAGGTAGCGCTTCGCCGATGACGGGGAGGCGGTCTTTATCGGCGGAAGAGCCGATGCTAGACTTAATACCTATCAATTCAGTAGGAATTGAGTGAGCCACCTATGGGGTGGCCGTCCTTGTTTTTTTATCCTCGAAAAGGAGTGTTGAATGATTCACGAATTGCCCCCGCTGCCCTATGACAAGAGTGCCCTGGCCCCTTTTATTTCGGCAGAAACGCTGGAATTCCATCATGGTAAGCATCACCAGGCCTATGTGACCAATCTGAATAATTTGATTCCGGGGACCTTATTCGAGAATCTTGATCTTGAAGAGATCGTGCTCAAATCAGACGGTGCGATCTTTAATAATGCCGCCCAGGTCTGGAACCATACCTTCTACTGGAACTGTATGAGACCTCAAGGGGGTGGCCAGCCAACGGGTGAGCTCCTCGAAGCCATTCATCAGGCCTTTGGCTCATTTGAGGCGTTTAAGGAGGCTTTTTCTAAGTGTGCGGTCACGACATTCGGGTCGGGTTGGGCCTGGTTGGTGAAAAAGGCCGATGGGTCTTTGGCGCTGGTCAGCACCAGCAATGCCGCGTGTCCATTGACCGAAGGGCATACCCCACTGTTGACCTGCGATGTTTGGGAGCATGCCTATTACATCGACTACCGGAATCTAAGACCCAAGTATGTTGAGGAGTTTTGGAATCTGGTGAACTGGGATTTCGTCGACCAGCAGTTCAAGGCTTAGAGCCGCTCTGAAATGTCTAACTAAATCTCTCTAATCTGACCTTTTCTTCCTGCTTCATCGAGGATGGTTTCACGCTGCCAAGGCAGCGCCAGAGCCATTCTCTCCACAGGCTGCCACGGCAGAGCTTGCCGCAGTTTTTAGGATGATCGACGCGTTCAAATCTCGGTCGATCATCAACCCACAGTCGCAGGACAAGGTGTCCTTTCCTAGCGGCATGTCCTGCCACTGGCCACAGCC
>CAILMG010000101.1 GCA_903835265.1 uncultured Methylococcus sp. | reverse complement strand
TCCTTGAGGGGAAAACCAATCCACGGAATCACCATGTACCACGCCTCCACTCAGCGGAGCCGGTATATTCATTCTTCAAGGGGAGCCAACTTGAGGATATCGTCAAGATCAAAGGTTTGAGGCTTATTTACCTCCCCCTCCACGGTGATCGTCCAGGGACGGACCTTAAAATCAGTCGCCTGCTGAGCAGGGTCTTCCTTGTTGGTACCAAATTCGTAGAAGTTGTTGTAGGTGGTGACCTTTTCAAGGGGCGTGGTGGGATCACTGACCCGAAAGGCGGGGTTTGGCTGCGCCCCAAGTGGTCCTGCCTCGACCGTCAAAGGCCCTGCTATCCATCCACCCAGACCCGCCGTCATCGCCTGTCGTAAAAAGTCACGGCGCGAGGCCCAAAGCGCTCTTGGGGTAACCTCGCACTCCTTCAAATCATGATTGAATCGCATCGCTTACTCCTTCAGCTAGAAAAAACCCGCTATGGGGGATGATCACAAAAGGGACAATCGCTTTCTTGGATTCCTGAGCACCCGAACCAGCATAGCCCCCGAAAAAGCGATGGCAAAAAGGGCCGGCTCGGTGAGGTCCTTCTTCACTAACCACCAAAAATGCACCACACCGGCAAACCCTGCGAGATAAACCCATTGATGCAGACCCCGCCAACGCTTCCCCCCAAGGCGGCGCATCATGCCATCGGTGGAGCTAGCGGCCAAGGGGATCAAGATCAAGAACGCCGAAAATCCAAGGGTGATGTAAGGGCGCTTGCTAATGTCCTTCAGAATATTAGGCCAGTCAAAAAATTGGTCAAGGACGAGATAGGAAAGAAAATGAAGGACCACATAGAAAAAGGCGAAAAGCCCCAGCATGCGCCGAAAGCGGCCGATGAAGGTCTTGCCCGTTAGTAATCGCAGCGGGGTCACCCAGAGAGTGATCATCAAGAATGAAAGCGTCCAGAAGCCTGTGTTTCGGAGGATTTTTTCGACCGGATTGGCCCCCAGCGCATCGAGATAGCCATTGATTAATAGTCTTGTCAGTGGCACCAGAGCCAGCACAAAGATCAGTATCTTTAAGAACGCGATAGCAAGATCCGCTCTTGGATGCTGACGTTGTCTTGCTGATGGGATGTTGGGTTCCATGCCATGTCCAGAGTGTTAGGGCAGAATAATCACTGTCTCAGAATGTATCATGCTCTCTTGAAAATTGAGACGTTTCGATTGAATCTCGCTTTTGAAAAAACTCAGATTGACACTCATGAAGCTCTATCTTGATACCGCCAGTCCCGCACACTGGGTGCGCCCCGAAGGGGCGCCAGCAGTCGCTGGAGTCACCACCAATCCGACCCTGATCAGACGGGCGGACTACCCCGTTACCTTGGAGACCTACCATCACCTTCTGATGAAGGCAGGAGAGCAACGACTCCCAGAAATCATGCTGCAATTACCGCACAGAGACGTTGCCGAAGCCCATCAATGGCTAAAGGCGCTGCTGCCGGCGGCGATCAAGGCGAAGACCCGCCTGGTCATCAAGGTTCCGTGTCATGCCGATTGGCTGAACGTCATTGAGGAAGTCAAAACCTGGGGCTGCCCGATCCTTTTGACCGGGCTATCCAACCCGATGCAGCTTCTGTGGGCGACATCTCTCGGCGTTCAGTACGTCGCACCTTACCTTGGGCGCCTTGAAGACGATGGGCGCGATATGTGGGCCTTGATAGAGGCCTGTATCGCGTGTCAGCAAGAAGGGCTTAAACTCGTGGCCGCCAGCATCAGACGCGAAGAGGTTTTATCGCGGCTGATCGCCCTAGGGGCTTATGCCGCCACCATCAGCCCCTCGCTCGCAGAAAGTCTGACCAGGGATCCCCTGACCGATCAAGCCATTCGGCAGTTCGAGGCGGATAGTCAGCAAAGTCTGACCTACGTGCCGATCCATTAAATCCAGATCGGTGCATTATTCAGCCACGGCGCAAAGACCTCCCGCGCGACAGCTGATGCGGTAATGACCTTCGTGACCACAGCCTTTCACTTCAACTAAATAGTCACTAAAAAGGCCATCCTCCCAATTGCCTTCCTTCACCCGATTTAGGCTGGAATCGATTGCTTTGGCACTCGGGCAGCTAAAGTCATTAACCGCCTCGCGGCGGGCGAGGTCGAGAACATCGAGGGTGCGGTCCAGCGGCTGGCTTCCAACTGACATATCGGAACACCCACCCAACAGGATCGAGAAGGCCAGGACCATGAGGCTTCTCACCCCCAAACGAGGGACAGGCCTCCTCAAGAAGTCGAGGTCACCGACCTTCATTTTTTGACGGCCATCCATCACAGTTCTCATGCCAACTTGAGCTCCATCAGGGACACATCATCATCAAAATGCGAACGACCCTGTAGCTCCACCATGGTGTCAAGGACCTCATCGACCTTCCTTCCCGCCTGACGCTCAGGCGCCTTGAGGATGCTAATGAATTCCTCAAGCTCCATCTCCTGACCACTGGTGGTCTGAATTTCATAAACCCCATCACTAAACACATACAGCGTGGATCCAGGTGGAATCTCGGTCTGCGCCTCTTCAAAGGTCATCTCGGCGAGTGTTCCGATCGGCATGGCGCGGCAGCGTAAAGATTCCACACGCCCATCGGGCGTTAAAAGAATCGCCGGTGGATGCCCACCACTCGAGTAACGCAAGATCCGGGTACTTTTCTGCCACACGCCGTACCAGATGGTGAAATAGAGATTGTTATGTTTTTCCATCAGGAAAACATTATTCAAAGAGTCCATCACCGCAATGGGTTGACGGAAATCCACATTGACCAGCGTCTGTCCCATCAAGGCATTCATGGCGCTCACCGACAACAGCGCCGAGCCGACCCCGTGATTACAGACGTCCAGCAGGAAAATAGCGAAATGATCATCGTCGATGGGGTAATAGCCAAACGCGTCACCCCCCAATGAACTACAAGGTTTGAAGATCCAGGCCGTCTGAATGTCCGGCCCTGTCATCACTTCTGGCAACAAAGAGCGGACATAGTCGGCGGCTTCACTGAGTTCGGAGGCCAGCGCCTTCTGGCTCTCCTCCAAAGCCACAAAGGCCTCATCGCGCTCCAGCAGCCGGGTATACGCCGCCGAATGGTAACGAATGCGAGCAATCAACTCGACCGCGTCAGGCAACTTGACAAGGTAATCATTGGCACCCGCACTGAAAGCCTCGGCCTTGGTCGCCGGCTCTTCCTTGCTGGAGAGAACAATCATGGGGACCTGGGAGGTGTTGACTTCTGACCTAAAGGCCCGCACCAGAGTGATCCCATCGATGTCTGGCATGACTAGATCTTGCAAAATGACGGTTGGCTGGAGCTTGAGCGCCAACGACAAGGCCTCATTCGGATCACAGGTATAGTGATACTCGATATCGGTCTCGGCCATGAGCATCCGCTTAACGGCCTCACCGATAATGCGTTGGTCATCAATGAGCAGGACCACGATCTGGTGATCCGCAAACGATCGTCGATTAGATTCCATTGCAGGGATATTCATGATGTTGGATGGGTGTTAATGAGAGGTGAATAGGCCGTCAAGGGCGTGTTTTAGTTCCTGACCAATCATCCCCAGTGGCAGTATGGATTGTGCCGCCCCTAAATCTCTAGCGGCTTTAGGCATCCCATAAACCACACTGGATGCGGCGTCCTGCGCGATGGTCGTCAAACCCGCCTGTCGCATAGCCAAAAGCCCCTCGGCGCCATCTCGGCCCATCCCCGTGAGGAGGACCCCAATGGCGTGAGACTTTTGCACACTCGCGATGCTGTGAAAGAGGACATCGACAGAAGGGCAATTCAAACGTTCAGGCTCGGCCAGAGAAAATCCAAGGGTCCGGTCTCCCTGGAGAACGACATGTTCTGGCCTAGCTGCCACATAGACATGACCGGCTTGAGGCAAAGCGTCCTCGCTCAGGGCCGAAACCGAAAGGGCCGTCCCCTGATTCAGCCATTCGGCCAAACCTTGACAGAAATGATGATCGAGGTGCTGAACGATGACGACGGCGCCTGGGAAGCTTTCTGGGAGATCCTTGAGAATGGTCGCCAACGCTTTGGGCCCTCCGGTGGAGGCGCCAATAGCCACCAACGGAGGCAACGGCATTCCGATGTCCACGATGTCAGACCCCATCAGCTGACGCGACGTGTCGATGGCATGATGGAGACCCAAAAGGGTCCTCAGGGTCTCAAAGCGGTCTAGAAAATCCTCCCAACCGACATCCGTCCCAAGGACAGCCTCCGAAGGCAGATTAGCGACATCAGACGCCCCCTGACCAAGGGCATCAAAGACCTTGGTCTGACTCTGAGGATCTCGGCGGCCCAGCAGCAAAAT
>CAILMG010000100.1 GCA_903835265.1 uncultured Methylococcus sp. | reverse complement strand
GCCCGGGGATGGCAGGGCAGGGTCTCCGATCGCTGCTGGGCAAGACGACGAATGCCATAGCGGATTAGGGGGTCTGGTACGAGACCTCGTTCAGTCCATTGAATGAGCTTCTGGGTGATGGGCATGGTGCCAAGTTCTCCGTTATTCGAAGTTTTTTTCGTTGAGGTTCACGATTCAATGCGCGCACACTACCACAGGATCTTGAGGGAATCGAAAGGAGTCTTTCATCCCCAATCGTAAGACGGTCCAAACTGGGCAAAGGTTCACCGAATGAGCCCCGTGATGGTGCGTTTTGGGAGGCGTAGGGAGTTCAGAAGGCTGATCGTTGAAGGGACCTCACCATGGCACTCTAATTGCTTCATCCACGGTATGAATAAAACTGCATCGCCTTTCTTTAATGAAATGACCGCACCAGATGGGGGAATACGTCCCATCTATCAGCGCTATGCCGACTGGCTGAAAGACCACGATTCAACCGCGCTTGAGCGAAAAGGTCGTGAGGCTGAACTGTTGTTTCGGCGCCTCGGGATTACCTTCGCGGTTTATGGTGAAGCCGATGGTGCCGAACGGTTGATCCCGTTTGATGTGGTGCCGAGAATATTTGGTGGGGAGGAGTGGCGACGTTTAGAAACGGGCATCAAACAGCGCGTTAGAGCTTTAAATGCGTTCCTTCATGATATCTATCACGATCAAGAGATCCTAAAGGCAGGTGTCATCGAACCACAACAGGTTCTCGGTAATGCGATGTATCGCCCAGAAATGCAGGGTATTGATCTCCCGAACCAAGTATATGCGCACATCGCAGGGATCGATCTCGTCCGGGTTGCCGAAAATGACTTCTATGTCCTTGAAGATAATCTTAGAACCCCTTCTGGCGTGTCCTACATGCTAGAAAACCGGAAGACCATGATGCGGTTATTTCCGGAGTTGTTTGCACAGCATCAGGTCGCACCGGTGGAACATTACCCCCTGATGCTACTGGACACCTTAAGGGAGGCTGCCCCGCCGGGGGTAGAACACCCGGTCATCGTGGTCTTAACGCCTGGGGCTTATAACAGCGCCTACTTTGAACATGCCTTCATCGCCAGTCAGATGGGGGTTGAATTGGTGGAAGGGCAGGATCTTTTTGTGCAAAACCACCGTGTGTATATGCATACCACGGAAGGGCCGCAACAAGTGCATGTGATTTATCGACGGGTCGATGATGATTTCATTGATCCAGAAGTCTTTCGTGCCGACTCCATGTTGGGGGTGCCTGGTCTGATCAATGCCTATCGGGCTGGACATGTCAGTCTCGCCAATGGGGTTGGAACGGGGGTTGCTGATGATAAATCAACCTATCTTTTTGTTCCTGACATGATTCGGTTTTATCTGGGTGAAACACCGATTCTTTCCAATGTTCCGACCTATCGCCTGGGTTTGAAAGATGACTTGGCCTATGTCCTTGAGCATCTCGATGAATTGGTTGTCAAGGAAGTACAAGGTTCAGGGGGGTACGGCATGCTCGTTGGGCCAGCCAGTACCCAGGCTGAGATTGCGGCTTATCGTGACCGGATTCTTCAAGATCCACACAATTTCATTGCCCAGCCGACGCTGGCTTTGTCTGCTTGTCCGACACTGGTAGAGGCCGGGATTGCCCCGCGTCATGTCGATTTGAGACCGTTTGTGCTCTCCGGTAAAGACATTCGCATGGTGCCTGGGGGTCTGACTCGGGTGGCTCTTAAAGAATCGTCCCTGGTGGTCAATTCTTCACAGGGTGGTGGTACAAAAGATACTTGGGTATTGGAGGATTAGTTCATGCTCTCAAGAACAGCAGAAAATCTTTATTGGATGGCGCGCCATATCGAGCGAGCGGAAAATACGGCCCGCATTTTGGATGTCGCCCATCGATCGGCTCTTTTGCCGCTCGATATCGAGGGGACCGAGGCCTATCTTTGGTATGCCCCTTTAAACATTACGGGCTGTGCTGGAGCCTATGAGTCCCGCTACGGACTCGCCAGAAATGATGCCGTCACCCATTTCATGACCTTTGATGCGGACAATCCCTGCAGCATTTATAGCTGTCTTAAAGCCGCCCGGGAAAATGCACGCGCGGTCCGTGGTGCCATCACCCAGGAGATGTGGGAAGTCATTAATGCCACCTGGCTAGAAGTGACCCGCCGATCTCAAGGGGTGACTGTCGACGGCAATGCAGATTTCTTTGATTGGGTGAAAGACCGTTCACATCTTTTTAGAGGGGTCACGCTCGGCACGATTCTCAAAGACATCACCTTGAGCTTCATTCGCCTTGGGACTTTCCTCGAGCGTGCGGATAACACCGCTCGGATACTCGATGTGAAATATCATATCTTGTTGCCGCGCATCACCGATGTCGGTGGCGCTGCGGATTACTATCAATGGGGATCTTTATTAAAGTCGGTGAGCGCCTTTGAAGCTTATCGGAAGATCTACCGAGATGTGATTACGCCTTCAAGGGTAGCCGAGTTGCTCATCCTCAGGGATGATATGCCAAGATCACTTCATGCCTGTCTCAACGAAGTTGAGGCGGCGTTGAATCAGATCAATGGCGGCTCTGGCCATGAGGCCCGGCGACTAGCCGGGGAACTCCACGCGATGCTTCATTTTGGGCGTATCGAGGACGTATTGATGCAGGGACTTCATGAGTACCTCACCGATTTCCTTGATACAACAGCGCAATTGGGGCGTGAAATTGGCCAGGCTTATCTTTCCCGCAACCATCTTGGAAGATTTTCGTCCATGTCCAAGGTGGCTTGAGATTGCCAGGACCCCCTCTCATGACTTATTGCGTTGCTATCAAGCTCAAATCAGGGCTTGTGTTTGCCTCAGACTCCAGAACCAATGCCGGCATTGATCAGGTCTCATGTTTTAGAAAGATGCGTTCCTTTATCGAACCTGGGAACCGAGTCATTGTGACCTTATGCTCCGGTAACCTTTCGATCACTCAAAATGCCCTAAACCTTCTGGAACTCCAAGGTCGCCATAGTGATCGGCGCAATATTTGGAATGTTGAATCAATGTTCGACGTCGCTCAGTTACTGGGGGAGTCCTTGCGCCAGGTGCGCGATACCGATGGCTCCTTTTTAGCTCAAAGCAATGTCGATTCGGGTGCAAACTTTCTCGTCGGCGGACAAGTCGGTCATGAACGTATGCGCCTTTTTCTGGTGTATGCCGAAGGAAATTTTATTGAGGCCGGAGAAGAAACGCCCTTTTTTCAGATTGGCGAAACGAAGTACGGGAAACCGATTCTCGATCGGGTTATTACCCCCACCACCGCCATCGCTGAAGCGGTCAAATGTGTCATGGTCTCTTTTGATTCGACAATGCGCAGTAACCTTTCAGTGGGGTTACCGATTGACCTCGCCTGTTACGATACGGAAAGCCTCCAATTGGGCTTTGAGCACCACATTACCAATCAAGATCCCTATTTCTCACAAATCAGCCGACATTGGGGGGAGGGGCTTAGAGGATTATTCGCGTCTTTACCCTCCCCAGACTGGCTCAATCAATCAACTAGCCAACAAGGATCCTAGCGGCTCATGACCATCCGGGTAGCCTTGCATCATCAATCTCGCTATCGTTTCGATCGATTGGTCAAGGCGTCGGCCCATGAGATTCGCCTTCGACCTGCGGTGCATTCGAGAACGCCGGTTCATGGGTACTCTCTTAAGATCTCTCCAGAGCAGCATTTCATTCATTGGCAACAAGATGCCTATGGTAACTTCGTGGCGCGAGTCACTTTTCCAGAGCCGACGCGTGAGATCGAGATCACGGTTGATCTGATCGCTGACATGACGGTCATCAATCCCTTTGATTATTTC
>CAILMG010000099.1 GCA_903835265.1 uncultured Methylococcus sp. | reverse complement strand
GGTTTAGCCTCGGCGCGGCGAAAAGCTCCCAAAGCCAAAAGGATCCATCCGATCATAAAACTGAGGCCGCCGAGGGGCGTGATCATCCCGAACTTTCGGATCCCTGAGAGGCAAAGCGTATAAAGGCTGCCTGAAAAGATAAGAATCCCTATCCCCATCAGAACACCCGCTGTGTAAAAGATCTTTGAGTTCGGGTTCCTTTCAAAGAGAAGGCCGATGGCGATGATCGCTAAGGCATGGGCCAGATGATAATCGACGGCGGTCCGCCAGATCGTGAGATCGCCTTCGGTGAGTGTCCCCTTTAAAGCATGCGCCCCAAAAGCCCCGAGTAATACGGCAAGGAACGCCAATAAGGCTCCGATGCCGATGAGGCGATAAGCTTTTTTGATCCCAGGGTGAGACGACATGAATTTCTGTTTTAGGGGGGTGACAAGAGGCGCAAAGCTGCAACGACATCATCAGTATCAAAGCTCAGGTAGACGGAATCCCCGCGATTTAGGGCGGGGAGGCATCAATTCTATCCTTATGTTGCAACCGACGGGGTGTATGTCACTTATTTGAGTGGTCTTATCGATTGGTGATATCGAAACAATTGGTGAGGATCGACTGCGGCCTTAATGGCCATTAGGCGGTTCAGGTTCTCCCCATAGTAAGATGTGGCCCAATCCCTGAGAGAAGGGTCAGGAAAGTTCTGGTAAGCGCCACCTCCAGATAAAGGCGTAATCGCTCTGTAAAATCTATCCTGCCAACGGTGCGCGAGCATCCGCGAGGGGATCGTTTGTCCGGGCGTCCAAGTGATTTCTATCGAAGAGAGCCACTGGCTTTGACGATGAACAAATGCAGTATCCGTTGGTTTCAATGCATTGGTCTCATGACCCATTTGAAAAAACTTAATCGAGCCAGAACCTTGAGCATTGGGCCATCGAGTTAGCCATTCCCGCATGGCTTGAATCATGGCGTTTGGCATCGGGCCATTCACGAAACGAGATCGCTCTTGGTAGTATCCTGGTGTACCAGCTTCTGAAAGAAAGGAGCTCGCGTTCCAGTAAGCCATCAATTGAATGACTTCTTCATCTGGAAGTGCCTGTTGGTAGATGGGCGCCAAAATTTCCTTAAGATCGCGAGATGACCCGATGTACTGACCAATCACAGAGACATTAATGGGTCGCTCTTGTCCTTCAAGTGCTAATCCAGGGGTCAGGGTGACTTTAGAGCCTAGTTCCTTAGGTGCCGCCTCAAAAGTCTTAAAATAGACCTCAAGAAATTCATTGCTGACGTTGGACCAGCCCAATTGAAATTCTACGCTTTGATCAACCGGGAACGTATTGAGCGTGAATGAGGTGTTGATTCCAAAATTACCCCCAGCCCCTCCGCGCATGGCCCAGAAGAGATCCGAATGATCGTTTGCACTGGCCGTCACAATATCCCCGTTGGCAAGAACGACATTCGTCGCGATGAGATTGTCGCTCGCAATGCCATGCCGGCGCATGTCAAAACCCACTCCGCCCCCAAGAAGAAAGCCGCCCGCACCCACTGTTGGGCAGCGACCGTGCGTGATCGATCGGTTGACCTTGCTTAAGGCGGAGTAAATGGATCCATTACGAATCCCGCCACCGACAGTGATTGTGGCATCCTGAGGGTTATAGCTCGCGGCATTAAAATTCATGAGGTTGATCATCAAACCCTCGGTTGACGACTAGCCTGCGTAGGAATGTCCGCCCCCTCGGGTAGCGAGTGGTACACCGGTATGGCTACACCACTTAAGGCACTCAGCAATGTCTTCTGGAGTACGACAGAGCGCAATAGCTCCTGGGCGAATCGTGCGATAACGGAGGTTATTCGGTAACGCTAATTCATTGAATCCCTGATCACCGGGTGTTAGAAGCGGCCCTGTGAGTGAGCGCCTGAGGGATTGCCAGGCAACGTTCGAAATTTGGGCTTCATGGGTCTTGCCAAAGACGGATGGGCTCAGCAAGGCCCCGCTCCAAAGGGCGCTAGAGGCTAAAAATTTTCGACGACTCGATGGCTTATGCATCAGGTTCTCTCAGTTGAATCGGTGCTCACGGCTATTCTAATATTTTTAGCCACTTCGATCCTAACAAACAAAGGTCAGCCGCAATGCGGCGAGAGTTGAATGATTTTCATATCCTCGAGAGGATCCAGGGGGGGGGCGAAGATGAAGGTAAGTTTTCAATCATCTCCTACCCTTGTGAAAGCATCGCTCAGAGTGATTCCCTGAGGGTTTTGAGAAGAGGTTCAAAGGCCAATAAGCCTTGCGTCTTTGCTTTGGCCACAAGGGACGATGGGGGGGGTGACGCCATGTCGCAGGAGACCGAAGTCAAAAGCGGCATGCCCCCTTGGGGTATAGTGATCGAGATGAGGTCATGACTTGTTGCAATAATCCATTCAGCCTTCTGACAAAGGCTGCAGGGTCATCCAGTTGAGCGCCCTCACCTAGAATGGCCTGATCGTAGAGGATGTTGGAGAGATCCTCAAAG
>CAILMG010000098.1 GCA_903835265.1 uncultured Methylococcus sp. | reverse complement strand
GGGATTTCCTCATCCAGCAAAACTGGGTCAATCAACCGGGAGTTGGATGTCAATCCAGACCCTGATGGAAGGTCTATTGCAGCGAAGATCGCTGGGCCCCGTTCAATTCTTATTCCTTGCATTCAAGGTCTCTCCCTCTTCTGATCCATGTCAGAGGGGCTTAAAGGGCTGGAAGTCAATGATCTATGAAGCCCCTAAAGTGCTTCTGAGGATGGTGATGAGAGCTTCGATTGTTTTGGCTCCTGCCTTATCGATTGCTCAATCATCTCAGGCCACAGAGGAACCTATCAAGGTCCCAACAATGACCCGGCTGGTTAAACTCTATGGTGAGCTTGAATCAAATTTGACGATGGCTATATTGGCCTCGGATACCTCTAAGATCGACGAATTGTTGACGGAGGATTTTGAGCAAAGGACATCTCTATCAGCCGATGACCCTACTCCGAGAGCTGAGTGGCTTACCGCTTGTTCAAAGGATGCCAGGGTGTTGGGTGCTGTCCTAATTACAAAAATGGCTGTTCGAGATCTTGGATCTTCGGTGGTGGCGAGTTACGTGATGGTGGACCGAAACCAGCGAAAGGAACCGTTGTTTTTTGTGATTGATCTATGGGTTGACCATGAGGGTCGACAGCAACTCAAGAATAGGTTCTTGAGCCGAATCGGTGACCGAAGCCCCCCCGCATTGTGTGAGCGACCTTCCAAATCGAATGAAGCAAGCCATAAGAGGTGATATAGATGGGGTTCATTGCTGATCAAATACGTTTCATGAGGCATCACTGACCTCTTTGTGAATCATCCCAAAATCTAGGAGTCCCTCCGTGAGCATTCATGAGAACAAAAGACGGTTTATAAAATTAGCGCTCGCTTCAGCTGCAGGGCTGAGTCTTTATCCTTACGGTAAGGCCCGTGCAGCGGGCTTTAGTGCCGATGTTATTGTGATTGGGGCCGGCATGTCAGGTTTAGCGGCAGCAAAAGACCTTCAATCAAAAGGGAAGAAGGTGATTCTTCTAGAGGCACAAAACGCCATTGGCGGCCGCACCGTCACGGATCGATCCCTTGGCGTCCCCTTAGACCTCGGTGCCTCATGGATTCATGGTGTCAATAAAAACCCCATCGCCGCCATTGCGAGCACTCTTAATCTGGCGACATCGCCAACGAATTACGATGCGATACAGCGGTATGATTACGATGGCCGTGAGATAACGGATACTGAAGATACGCTCGTAGATAAAAACTACAGCACGCTCATGTCCGCGGTCAGTAAAGCCCAGCGAGCTGCTAAACAGGACCAATCTCTTGGCGTCACTATTAATTCTATCAATGCGACAAAGACCTATACGCCATTTGAACAGCGGGCCATACAATATTCAGTGAATACAGAGATTGAGCATGATTACGCAGCTGATGTCAGCGTCATGTCCTTGAAATATTGGGATCAGGACTCTGATTTCGGAGGGCAGGATGTACTGATTACTCAAGGTTATGATCAAATCACCTCCTACCTTGCGAGTGGGCTCGATATTCGGCTTTCTACGATAGTCACTGAGATAAATTATGCCAAAACGACCGTCAGCGTCATGACGAGCAATGGGACTTATACAGCCCCAAAAGTAATTATTACAACCCCTTTAGGCGTACTGAAAAAAGGGGTAATAAAGTTCACGCCCAGCTTGCCGGCAAGCTATACGTCCGCCATTAGCCGGCTTGGCATGGGTTTGCTCAACAAGCTCTATCTGCGCTTCCCGTATAAGTTCTGGAACAATCAAGAGCAGCTATTGGGGTACATAGGACTAGAAAAGGGGCGGTGGGCGGAATGGTACGATCTTCAGCATGTAACCAATCAGCCGATACTTCTTGGGTTCAACGCAGCCTCGTTTGCAGCTACGGCAGAAGCTTATACAGATCAACAAACCGTTGCTAGCGCAATGAGCGTTCTGAGGACGATCTATGGCGCAGCATCCCCTGATCCATTAGGTTATAAGATTACTCGTTGGGGTAAAAACAGTTGGAGTTTTGGCTCCTACTCTTATGTTGCGCTAGGATCGAGTCCTTCTGACTGTGATGTATTCACAAAATCCATCAATTCGAGGCTTTACTTTGCTGGGGAACATACCAATAGGGCTTATATAGGGACTGTTCATGGCGCCTATTTATCAGGCCTTCGAGCGAGTGGGCAGATATAGTATTTATGAATTATTTTAAAATTAGAAGGTAAAGAAACACGTCAGATGTTAATGGATTAATGTCTCTTGCCTCAAAATAACCATCCCAGATGAAAATATCATGAAACCATCTATTCATCATTGGCCAATTCGAGCCCTGGCTTTGATGCTGATACCGGCCATAATGGGGTTCTCTCTTGCTTTGGCCTCAGAATCGAATTGCACACAGAATCGTTTAGATGGCAGCTCGATTCCAGCAACTACGTCCAAGATTTTTCCTAGTCAACAAGTCATTCCCTTTTACCAATGGGAAAATAATAATGGCTACTGTGGTGAGGTGTCTTTGATGCAGGCCGGAATGAATAACGGCCAATGGATGTCTCAGTCTAATGCACGTTTGATTTGTGGTTCAGGGTTATCTCAATCGGGGCCTGATGGCTGGTGTGCTGCGCATAAGCTTTCCCCAAACTTCAATGCACAAATGCTGCTTGAGACCCCAGCGACAGGGGTAACCGGCGTTCATGTCTATTCCAATGCACAAGCCTGTCTCTTGAATGCTAGATTATCTGCGACGACTTATCCTTACGTTACAGGATACAAATCGCCTAACGTTGGATCATCCGGGTATCAAGATTTTTTGCGTTGGGTTAAGAAGGAACTCATCGCTGGTCATCAAGTCACCCTGGGAGTTCTGTTTTCGGGTGGCGATGATGCTCAGTATGATCATATTGTGTCGGTGATCGCGATTGGTACCAATCACGCTGTCACTGATGAAACCTACTATGGTGATGACGTCCTTTATTTCGATGATCATGGCCTTTACACCTTGAGTGGCAATTCACCCACTGATAATCCACCTATCCCTCCTGGTGCTGGATCTGACACTATAGGTTGTACGCCTTATGTTTTTGGATATAGCTTCGATAAGCTCGCTAAAACTCGTAAAAAAGCTAATGAAAAAACGTCTAGCGCCTACTCGATCATTATCCCTGGAGCCAATCCATCTTATACCCTCGCAGGTGGAGATGGTTATAAGACATTGAAATCATTAGCGGGTCATAATTATGCCTTCTCTGTGTCAGGTGCAATAGATAACACCCTAGGAAAACGTTATCTTGTGCCTATAAGACTAACGATACCCAGCGCAACTTCCACAAATAAGGCGGCTAATCCCAAAGATCCTATCGCTGGCTGGCAGTATGAAAATAGCATGATTGGAGATAGCAAAACAGGTGATAGTTGTACTAATAATACTCCTGCATATCCAATGAATCCTTTGCCGCTTCGCCTCGATTTATCGAATTTAACGCCTGGTGTTGTCTACAACCTTTATGAGTATGATTTCTCCGCAGTGACCGGTACGGGGACATCAGCGGCATTGAATGTGCCAACGGAGAACTTTAATGCTCATGCTGCCATGGCCTCCAGTGTGACAACCTTCACCGCAACGAGCACAAGCTATTCCATGACAGTATCTAAGCGTTCCGATCAGATCGTCGTATTTCGGGCAGTGCCCAAGTCAGCGCCATAGCTGAGGTCCCTTAATTTCGATCCCTATCAACTGATCGCCTCAGTTTCTCTCTGGCAGATTTCTTTGTGGTAGCTACTTAGCCAGCATCACCATCTTTGATGGGTTCCCCCAGGAAATCTGGCACTTTTCCGTCGAACAGCAGGTTGAGGGCATCCTCTGGACAAGAAGCCACGGCAATCTGATTGGCAGTCAACGCAACTTTTGGGGATAGGATGTTTGCGAGTTCCTCATTGTTCCGGGTCGGATCGAGTTCCGAAAAAATAAATGGTTACGCTCGTGTTCACCTCACTTCAGGCGGTGTCCCCAAAATGATCAAGCACCGTCCGTAATGGAAAAGGGAGGTCATGGAAATTGAAGAGGCGAGTTCCCCGTTGTCGTGTTCTGATCGACCTAAGCTGCCTTGTATAACAACCGTATTCGCGTTACGTTCAATCACGAGTAATATGTGACTATAGATACGCGGATATACAGCTAGGAGATTCACTATTATGAAAGTTCAACTTGCTAAGTGGGGTAACAGTCTCGCCCTTCGTATTCCCCGCGAGTGCGCCCGCCAGGCCCACATTAAAGCGGGCGATGCCGTTGAGGTTGAAGTCCCCCAACCGGTGATCTACGTCTGCACCCAGTAGCGGCAGAACCCTTTGATAAGGCAGCCTTTCTTCACGATGCCCGGATATTACGATCATCGCTGCCCGAGAGCGATATGGTTGTGGAAGCCATTCGACAGTCCGATCGCTATTGATGATTTACGTCGACACCAGTGTCTGGGTTGCCTTATTGACGCAAGAAACAGAAACGTTGCGTGTTGATCAATGGTTCGGATCGAATGTCGAACTCGAGGGGGCTAGGCCATTAGGCCGTAAAAAAGCCGGATGTATGTCTGCAACTTCTTCGTTCTAAAATCTGAATTTATCTCCCTGCATACCGAGAGCGTCCATGTATGGAATACGCACCGTTAGTGTCCCGCAGAGTCAAGAGGTAAAAAAAAAGGGTTAGCCTAGTCGGCATAACCCTTTGAATTTATTGGTGCCGAAGGTCGGAATCGAACCGACACTAGGTTTCCCTAACCAGATTTTGAGTCTGGCGCGTCTACCAGTTTCGCCACTTCGGCGGCAGCCCTCCATTATATCAATTGGATCCTTGTTCTGCCATCCTTAATTTAATGGCTGATCACTGGTGGCCTAAGATAGGAGAAGGTCTAGGATCCCTGTTGCGAGATCTTGCTATGATTCACTGATGTTGAAAAGTGACTTTCATTACCATCTTCCTGAAGCGCTGATTGCCCAGAAACCGCTCGATCATCGAACCTCTTCAAGGCTTCTCGTTCTCTTGAAAGATCAGGCCCCGCTTGATCGACAATTTACTGATCTTTCGACGTTCCTTACTCCGGGCGACCTTCTGGTTTTAAATGATACCCGGGTCATTCCGGCACGTCTCTATGGATCCAAAGAGACCGGCGGGCGCTTCGAGATACTGATCGAGCGTGTTCTTGATGAATCGACGGCCTTAGTTCATCTAAGGGCGAGTAAGTCACCTAAAGCAGGCGCTCGACTTCTGATTGATGGTGGCTATCCATGCACCATGATCGAGAGGGTCGATGCTCTTTTTGTTCTGAAGTTTGATCCTCCCCATACCGTGATGGAGGTTCTTTTCGACGTGGGGCACATTCCATTGCCGCCCTATATCTCCCGTGAAGATATGGAAGCTGACAAGGAGCGCTATCAGACGGTCTTCGCGAAAACCGACGGGGCGGTTGCTGCGCCTACGGCGGGCTTGCATTTTGATCCAGAGATGTTGACCCGATTATCCGCCTTAGGGATTGATCACACGTTTGTGACTTTACATGTCGGAAGTGGGACTTTTCTTCCGGTTCGAGTTGAAAATCTGGATGATCATCCCATGCATGCTGAACGTTACACCGTCCCAAAAGAAACCGTTCAAAAGATTGAAGCGACCCGATCACGAGGAGGGCGTGTCGTTGCGGTTGGAACCACAGTAACGCGTGCCCTCGAAAGTGCCTCTGATCAGGGAGCACTCGAAGCTCGAGTGGGGGAAACTCGCCTTTTCATCCGTCCAGGTTATGACTTTAAGGTCGTGGATGCCATGATGACGAACTTTCACTTGCCGGAATCGACCCTCTTGACCTTGGTCTGTGCCTTTAGTGGGTATGAGCGAATCATGGCGGCCTATCGTCATGCCGTTCAACAGCAGTACCGGTTTTTTAGTTACGGGGATGCGATGTTTCTTGAGAGGCATCCATGAGTCCCTTAGAATCAAGCTTTGTGCTTCATCCCCAATTAGGGAAGGACACTTTAGGCTTTGGCCGACTAGGTCTATGCCGGCTCCTTCTGATGAATGAAAGCCGTTATCCCTGGTTGATTTTGGTTCCTGAACTGCCAGGCCTCATCGAGATATCAGATCTTAGGAAGGCCGATCAGCATCGCCTCATCGAAGAATCAAGTCGTCTTTCTCAGCATCTTCAAAGGTGTTATCCAGGCTCTAAACTGAACATTGCAGCGATTGGCAATGTCGTCTCTCAACTTCATCTCCATCATGTGGTGCGGTTTAAAGAAGATCCTGCTTGGCCAGCCCCCGTTTGGGGCCGTGAAAAAGCGTTGCCTTTCAGTGACGAGGCGTTAGCCGAGATGCTTTGGCGACTCAAGATGGAGACCCTGCCTGGGTGGACGCCCCTTGAGATCGCCTGATGGAATGTCGGATAGGCTGCGGCGCCTGCTGCATCGCACCCTCC
>CAILMG010000097.1 GCA_903835265.1 uncultured Methylococcus sp. | reverse complement strand
TTGATTTTGAGGGGCTGCGTCATTTGGTGGATCTCTTTGGTGGCTCGACGACGGGCACGTTATAGAACATGCTCATCTTCTGTCCTAGACAGTCACTATTGTTGGGACACACCCCATGAAGAGGTCTAAAGATCGAAAGTGATTTCTACGACATGCTCAGCCTTCAGCCCTCCCAGCGCTGAAGGGCCCTATTGCGAAGAACGGTTAATGCCTTCGGCGCCCCAGCCGTCCCCGCTCGATCCTTGTAGCGACAACAAGATCGCTTCACGTGACTCAAAGATGACTCTAAGGGCTTCCGGGAAACCTTGCAGCTCACCGATGGTGAGCCGCCCGGACCTGGCCCTTCTGGGGGGTGCATGAAAATCATCAAGGTCTCGCCGCTCCGCGGCTGACCTTTGATTTTCAGCTCTGATTACGTTATTCCAAGTTCCGCGATTCCGAGATATCCTTGATTTTGGCAATCAAAACACAATAACAAGAGAAGCGGTCATGCAGAGACAGTTAAACAAAAATATCGGCATCGCCAGTTTGGTGATGGGGTTAACCCTTAGCACCACGGTAAGCGCCAAAAATCTATTATGTTTAAGGGTAGACGGAACTGGGGCCAATGACGCCATCGCCATCTTGAGTGTCAATAAATTGGGCGATGCCCGTGGAGCCTTGTGCTACTTGGATTTAGCAAGCACGACCACATTGGAAAAATGCCATGTGGTAACGGGTACAGCGACCGGAAAGAATCCGGTCAGGATCGGAATACAAGGGGTCGACCTAGCTGATGGGCATGGTGGAACCTTGTCCGCCAAGTCTACCGCCCCCCCCACTTATGCGGTGTGTCCGAGCAGTACGCAAGGGGCATTCACGTATACCCCCACTTCTACAGAAACATTCGGGGGCACTGTTGGTGCGCCGGCCCCCGATACTGGTTTGGTGACCACGACCCAATCATCGATCATAACCCCAGGGGGAGCAGGCGGAGCAGGGGGAGTAGGTACAGCCAATGCTTCTCCCAGCAGTGTTGCTGCGCCAGCCCCCCAAACTGTGGTGGTGACGGACCGCGTCAGCGGGCCAGTAACTGCGGTGCGGTGCACAGCCAGCAAACTTAAGGGAAGCGGGGATCTTCAAATCATTACCAAAACACCCGCGGGCGGCAAGTACATCGCCCCCGCAGATGGAGTGGTCGACGGTATAATTACCTCTGTGCCAGGCGGTGTGGGAGCTACTCTTAAGTTGATTGGCGGCGCGAATCCATCGAACTAGATGAAATTAAAAGACACGGCGGGATGGCTTGGCACGATACCTCCCGGAGTGGACCTCCGAATGAAGTTCCTTCAGCCTTCCAGGTTCATAATCCCTCCAGCTGACCCCATCGACCCCCTTAGTCGCCTTCCGGCTCAGATTGTAGAAGCTGCGCGGCGGGGTCGTAGGCATCCTTGCCTCCTTCGAGGTTGATGCTTTAAGGAAGGTCTTCGGTGATGGTCCCCATTCACTCAATGGACTCCTTGACGGTTTTTTTTCTGTTGGTTTTTTGGTGGGGGCCCTTTTTTACTGCGGCTAGGCTCCAATGCCTCATCGGTCATGGGGTTCGATGGCTCGCCTATTTTCCATTGAGGACCATCACGTACGAGGATCACCGCTGTCGTTTGTTCCTTGCTGTAATCACCGAGACGTGGCTTGGGTTCAATCGTAAAGATGGCCATTGAAGGGGTTAGATCAAGATGGTAATCCTTTGGCTTATCGGCGGCGATGGCCTTCATGTAGACCGAATAATGACCAGGATGTTTCCATTCGGCATCCTCAAAGGCAGGAAGAGCATGAGGTTCAATGAGCTTTTTGAAGGCATCGACGTCGTTTTCTTGTGCCACTCGAACGACTTGAACAAAGGCTGCGCGAACTTCTGATTCCGGTGTGTTCTCGATACGTATGAAACCAGTTTGGGTTTGGGGTTTGGGATTTATCCATGATTCCATCGTGGCACAACCACTGAAGGGGAGGATCATCAAGATGAAGAGGGCGGTCTTTGAAATGCTCACGATAATGGTCTCAAGTCTCTCGATAACGGGGAATCGGAGGTTCATTCTAGACAATAGTGGAGGCTTCGGGGCTTTAAGTGGCGTGATAACTTTCAAGGGGCATCTTCCTTTGACCTCTGTCGTAAAACCCTGTCATTCCGAGGATATGAAAGTCCTATAGCCACGGATCCCACCCTTTTTTTTTGTTTTGAGATGGCGTCATCCAAAAGTTCATCGCCATCAGGCGATCTCTTCATCGGAATTTCATCTTGTTCTCATAGGGTCGAAAGGCGCGATCCAAGATAATGATCTTTTTGAGCCCTCTGGATTCCCCTATGAAAGAATTCAATTTTATTCAAGCCACAACCTTAGTAATGCTCCACGTCTCCCATGGTCCAATAACCACCCGAATCAGCCCATGATGCGAGTACCTTATCGCCCCTGGAGATCTTACCTGCTGATCATGCTGACGGTCCTACTGCCCGCCACGATTGGTCTCGTTGGGACCCAGTTTCTCTTCTCTGATTTCATGGCCTGGAGTAAGGTGGTCAACCAAAAAGTGTTCGAACAAAGCAAGACGCTCGGCAGTTTGTTGCAAAAATCCTCTGACATGGAACGAAAGGCGCGGCTCGTGGTTCTTTTTTCAGATCAATCCCTTCATGAGCCCTATGAACGGCAGGCCTACGACCGTTCTCGATCGCAATTTTTAAAAATTCTCGAGGATGTGAAGGAGGCTTCGACCGAAGCTGAAGTCATTCTTATGGTGCAGGAAATCAATGACAAAGAGGGGTTTATTCATCAACGCATCGTGGAATGGCAAGAGGGGAGCGGTATGGAATCCCAATTAGAACCTGTTTTTTCTGATTTCCATCTTTCGATGATGCATCTTTCCACTCGATTCGATCAGCAGATTGAAATGTCCTTGACCCAATTTGAATCTCAGGCAAAGGCGCGTCTTCATGCATTTTTTTGGCAATCTGGCGGTCTGATGACCTTGTCACTCCTCTTGATGTTCGTGTTATTCAGACCGATAAAGCTTCACTCGATACCTAACAGCGATAGGGCGCCTTCATCGATGCCTCCGTTTCAAACACACCGCCATGAGGATTAAATCGTGCATTTGGGATTTTTTGGTCCCCCTATTATGGCTTTCATGGATGCTCTTCGTGGTGGGCTGTGCGACGGCACCCAAGCCCCCTCAGGGCGCCAAACAGGAAGCGCCCTATATGATCGAACGTTCCGATATTCAGGAACTGGTTCAATTTGGTGACTATTTCGGGGGACTACCAGAGCCCCAGCAGCACACGATCTGTTCGAGTCTTAATGTTCTGGAAAGCCAATCCACTAAAAAGGATGCACCCTTGCTGCTTCATCTTACTGTGGCTCGATCGATTTACGAAGATTGCACGGATCTAGAATTATTGTTGGTTAAAACGGATCATATGCCACCCGCTTTGTTGAGTGATCCTTCATCCAATCACTTTTTAGCCATGCTTCGCCGGGATCTTCTTAAACGTCAAGAGAGGCTCTCTGTGACCAAGGCTCCCATCCCAAAATCTAAACGGAAGTCCTCGCAGAAATCCACCCAGGGCATGGACGACAAAAACATAACAAAAAAAAGGAATGATCATGCCATAGCCCAGCCACCCTCTTTGATGGATGCCCCAGACACGGCCTCTCAGCAATCAGAATCATCCCCGGCCGATGTGGAACATACCCGGGTCATGAAGAAATTAGAGGCGATTCGGGCTATTGAGAAAAAAATCGATGGCTCCTAAGCGCTGAACCATTTATGTTTCGCTTCTGGCTCCTGTTGGTAACGGGTATTACCCTCTTCGCCGTTTTAGTGTTGTCGCTCACCCTCTTCATCGGAGCACGGGAGGTGGATGCCGACTTTCATGCTTATCGAGTGGCTCAAACGGCTTATGACCGTTATGAGCAAGTAGCCCATGAGGCCTATCGATACTTTAAGTCACGCATCGAACGGATTGCCACCGGTCAGACCCGAGACGGGCACGAAATGATCATAAGCCGCGAGCGATTGATTGAAGCGGTGACTAGCCTTCGACAGATGGCGATTGCTCATGCTGATCAGGATCAGGGGCTTTCCGATGAATTGATGCGCGTCGCGAGTGTCACGTCATTCCTTGAGGAGAGTCATTTTAGATTCGATGAGATAGAGCATCGACTCGCGATGCATCAAGGCGATGCTGCAAAAAGAGCTTTGTCGCAATTTTCTCTCGAAGAGATTGACGAGAAATTTCAGCCGTTAATGGATGAGAGTATTCATCGACAACATCTAAAAGCCCTCGAAGCCCAGGCTTCTCTTGAATCCCTGATGGCTCGGTTCAAATGGTTTTCGGTGCTCGCGGGCCTTGCGGCGGCGATGATTAGTCTGCTTGGAGTGAGCCTCTTATCGCATCGGCTGCAGGTCTCCATCGGGGGGCTGATGGCGGGTACGCAGGCGATTGCGAGCGGACATCTCGACACGCGTATAAAAAATCAACGTCGCGATGAATTTGGCATTCTGGCGACTAATTTTAATCAGATGGCCACGACGCTTGAGCTTCAACGTGATGCCCTGCATCTGCGTCAAAGTGAACTTGAAGAACGGGTTCTCGAACGAACCGAAGAACTCCACAGTCTTAACAAAGACCTGAGGCGGATGGATGAAGATCGCAGACGTTTCTTAGCGGATGTTAGTCATGAGCTTAGGACGCCGATTACGGTGATCCGTGGTGAAGCAGAAATTGCCCTTCGTGAGGCGGCTAAAGACCCCGATCCCTATCGACTTGCACTCCGTCGAATCGTTGAACTCTCAGTGCAGCTCGGGACTTATGTCTCAGATTTATTATTGACCGCCCGCGCTGAGGAGCCGGCCCGCGACCATGATCATGGTCCGGTCGATATCGGTCAATTGGCACAAGTCATTGTCCATGATCTTAGAATTCTGGGTCGAGAACATTCCCTTGACGTTCGACTATCAATGCCAGAGGATGCCATTTGGGTGGCTGGAGATGCCATTCGTTTGCGTCAGGCGCTTTTTATCCTGGGTGATAATGCCTGCCGCTATTCATACCCAGAGGGACGCGTCATGATTCAGCTTGAAATGACGCCTGGGGGGGTCTTTATCGATGTGATGGATGAGGGGATTGGTATCCCATCTGAAGAGGCGGGTCTTATCTTTGATCGCTCTTTTAGAGGCTCAAGGGCGCGTCAACGAAGTCCTGATGGACTCGGTCTTGGTCTCACGATGGTGAGATCTATCCTCGAAAGCCATGGGGGTCGTATTGAGCTGCTCTTGGAGCGATCACAAGGAACCACTTTTAGGGTCCATTTACCGATTGAAGGAGCCGCAGCAACATGAATTCTCGAATGGATTCAAGTCCAAAACGATTGCTCCTCGTTGAGGATGATCAACGGATTTCAGATTTTGTTGCACGAGGTCTTCGTGCCGAAGGTTACTCGGTTGAAGTGGTAGCGACTGGGCGAGAAGGCTTGCTGTTGGCACAAGAGGGTGGTTTCAATCTGATCATTCTCGATATCGGTCTCCCTGACATTAAGGGGCAGCAGATTG
>CAILMG010000096.1 GCA_903835265.1 uncultured Methylococcus sp. | reverse complement strand
GTGGTCGTTGGCGAGACCCCAGAGGGGATGCTGTCTAGAGGATTTCGGCCGGTCGGCAAAGATTTTCCGGTGTTTCTCCACCCTGAAACGCATGAAGAATATGCCCTTGCACGGACGGAAAGAAAAACAGCGCCAGGCTATCATGGCTTTGTGGTGCATGCCTCGCCGGATGTGACCCTCGAAGAAGACCTGATTCGGCGGGATCTCACCATCAATGCCATGGCGAGATCGGAAGAGGGGACCCTGATAGATCCCTATGGGGGTCTTCTGGATCTTAAGTTACAACGCCTAAGGCATGTCTCCCCCGCCTTTAGTGAAGATCCGGTTCGGATACTAAGGGTCGCCCGCTTTGCGGCCCGTTTCCACCCCTTGGGATTTGAGGTTGCCGATGAAACCATGAATCTGATGCGGGAGATGGTGAAGGCGGGTGAAGTCGATGCCTTGGTTCCGGAGCGGGTTTTTTTAGAGGTCGGTAAGGCGCTTTTGGAAGAGACGCCGAGCATTTTCTTTAAGGTCCTGAGAGCTTGTGGCGCTCTTAAGCGTCTTTTTCCGGAGATCGATGCTCTTTTTGGCGTGCCGCAGCCTAAAGAATTTCATCCAGAAATCGACACCGGCCTTCATACCTTGTTGGTTCTTGACCAGGCTGCCAAGCTGTCTCAAGACCCTGTGGTGCGTTTTGCCGCCCTCACCCATGATCTCGGTAAAGCCCTGACCGACCCTTTAAAGTGGCCGAGCCACCATGGCCACGAAGTCCTTGGAATTCCGGCTCTTGAGGCTCTTTGTCAGCGCCTTCGAGTGCCCAAAAACTATCAGAAACTGGCGATGAAGGTGATGCGGGAACATGGCCTCTGTCATCGAGCCCTCGAACTTCAGCCTGAAACCTTAGTGGACCTTCTGGAGCGTCTTGATGTCTTTAGGCAAAAAGAGGGTCTTGAGCCTTTTCTTTTGGCCTGTCTTGCTGATGCCCGCGGCCGACCGGGTTTTGAAACAACGCCTTATCCTCAAAAGGACTGGCTCTTGAAAGCCCATGCTGCGGCCCTCTCGGTCGAGGTGCAGCCATTGATCGAAAAAGGTCTTGCTGGACCGGCCTTGGGGGAGGCTCTAAGGCTTCATCGTATTAAAGCCATTAAAGCCGCAAGAGCATTGGTTTAAGCGCGTCCGCTTTTGATGGCGGGCTACCCCCCGAAAGAACGGGCCTTTAGGGCCTTTCTAAGGTCAGTCGCTCCAGAGCTTCCCGATATTTTGCCGATGTCTTTTGAAGGATTTCCTCCGGGAGATTCGGGGCCGGGGGTGCCTTGTTCCAGTCAAGGCTTTCAAGATAATCCCTGACGAATTGTTTATCGAAGCTTGGGGGGCTCATACCGACCTGATACTGATCGACGGGCCAGAACCTTGAGGAATCTGGGGTCAGGACTTCATCGATGAGATGGAGGGTTCCCTCATCATCCAAGCCAAATTCGAATTTGGTGTCGGCAATGATGATGCCGCGCTGAAGCGCATAGGCGCTTGCTTCCTGATAAAGCTTAAGGCTCACCTCCCGAACCTCCAGAGCCAGGCGATCGCCGAGGATCGCCTCCATTTTTTCAAAGGAGATGTTTTCATCATGATCCCCAAGGTCCGCCTTGGTGGAGGGGGTAAAGAGGGGTTCTTGGAGTTTCTCTGCCTGTTGAAGGCCTTCTGGGAGAGAGATGCCGCAGACCGATTGGTGTTGCTGGTAATCTTTCCAGCCAGACCCAATCAGGTAGCCACGAACAACCGCTTCCACAGGAAGCGCCCTGAGCTTCTTGACGACGATCGCGCGGCCTTGAAGGAGGGCACATTCTGCTTCGTCCTCGATCACCGCATGAAGGGGGATGTCGGTCATCTGGTTCGGGATCACATGGGCTAATTTTTCAAACCAAAAGGCTGAAACAGCACTCAAAATGAGACCCTTGCCAGGAATCGGGTCCGGGAGGATGCAGTCAAAGGCCGAGATACGATCCGAGGTCACGATCAGCATGAGATTCTGATCGATATCATAGATATCTCGAACCTTGCCGCGGGCGCGGAGCTTCAGGGAGTGAAGGTCGGTTTGATAAAGGGTCTTCGGGGCGGTCATGGGCGTGGACTTTATGCGAAACAGTTAATCATGTTAGTTTCTCTGCATGTTGGCAACTTTTAAAGTACTGATTCCCCGATGAGCTGGTTAGGCAAGGTCCTCGGTGGCGCATTCGGATTTCTCATGGGAGGGCCTTTAGGAGCCGCCTTAGGCGCTGCCTTGGGTCACCAAATCGATCAAGGCGGCTTTGAGTTGAGGCTGGAGGGGGGTGATCCTGAGGAGACGCTGCTTCTAAAGATGGCCTTTTTCACGGCGACGTTTCAGATCATGGGACATATTGCCAAGGCCGATGGCCGCGTCACCCCGGCTG
>CAILMG010000095.1 GCA_903835265.1 uncultured Methylococcus sp. | reverse complement strand
TTGTCTCTGTCGAGATGTTTGAACACATGCGTAACTGGCCGCTTCTTTACCGAAAGATAGCCACCTGGCTGAATCCTGAAGGACGTTTTTTTATGCATGTGTTTTGCCACCGAGATCTTCCCTATCTCTTCACGGTGCAGGATGAAACAGACTGGATGGGCTCTTATTTCTTTTCAGGGGGGATGATGCCTTCCTATGATCTTCCGATCGCTTTCAAGTCTCCGCTTGAACTCGTCGAACGCTGGCAGTGGAGTGGCCGTCACTACGAGAAAACAGCCAATGCCTGGCTCGATAATATGGACCGTCACCGAGACCAGTTGTGGCCGATCCTCGAAGCGACGTACGGGCCCTCAGCGACACAAACCTGGTGGATTCGGTGGCGCATTTTCTTTATGGCGTGCGCAGAGCTTTTTGGCTACAAAAAAGGCGAAGAATGGCCCATTGGCCACTATCTGTTTAAAAAAGCCTGATTCACACACTGAGATATTGTCATGAGCGCCCTCGTGAACTTCATGCTCTACCAAACCGCCTGGTTTGCCTCTATCTTGGGGGCGGCTAATGGACGACCGTTTCTAGGCGTAATGGTCAGTCTCTTAGTCGTTGGCTGGCATTTAAGGGTTTCCCACCATCGCACAAGCGAACTCAAACTGGTCTTTTTGACCGGTGTGATCGGCGCCGCATGGGAAAGTATCCTGACCCATCAACAATGGGTCTATTATGAATCATCGGATCCTGAATCCGTTCCCATCTGGATCCTGACCCTCTGGTTGGCTTTTGCAACGACATTAAATCAGTCTCTCGGATGGCTGAAGCAGCATCTTTGGCTCAGCGCCCTCCTGGGGATGATCGGAGGGCCACTGGCTTGGTTTGGTGGGATGCATCTCGGCGGGCTAACACTGTCAGATCCCCTGATCAGTCTGGTGATCATTGGCTGTGGTTGGGGGGTCATCATGCCGATCCTTTTCATCCTTGCCAAACGCTATGATTTTGACGCCACCACCCCGCCGAGAGGAGGAAGATAATGATGGATGGAACCATGGCCTTTAGCGTCCTCGCTCCTCTCATCGGCCTCGCCACCCTCACTTGGGTGATCAGCGTGATCAAGAAAGATGTCAGTATTGTGGATAGTTTTTGGTCGCTTTTTATTTTTGCGGCCCTCCTCCTCTGGTGGTTTGGCGCAGAGACAGAGCGGGGGCCAAGAGCGTTCCCGGCACTGATCCTGATCGGTGTCTGGGCCATTCGTTTATCAAGCTACATCACGATCCGTCATTGGGGCCATCAAGAAGACCGTCGATACCAAAAGATTCGGCAACACTATGAGCCGATGTTCTGGCTCAAGAGCCTCGGCATCATCTTCATCTTCCAAGGCTTTCTGGCTTTCTTCATCGCGCTTCCGATTCTTCCGGTCCTGATGTCTAAAGAACCTCTCACATCCCTTGACCTCATCGGTACGGGCCTATTTGTCTTAGGCCTCTTGTTTGAGACGGTCGCCGATCAACAAATGATGTCCTTTAAGGCAAAGCACCCAGGCGGTGGCGTGCTTGATAAAGGCCTATGGCGCTACAGCCGTCACCCCAACTATTTTGGCGAGGCCCTCCTCTGGTGGGGTTTTTGGATCATCGCTTTCGCCGCCGGTGCCCCTTTATGGATGGTCTTATCACCTACTTTGATGACCTGGCTGTTAATGAAGTTTTCAGGGGTCCCCATGCTAGAAGATGATCTCAAGTCGCGCCGCCCTGATTATTCATCCTACATTGAATCAACCAGCGCTTTCTTCCCAGCACGGCCTCGTCAAAAACCATGAAAAAAATCTTCGTACCGCTCATCACCGTGCAAGGTCTTCTCTTTTTAGGGGCCCTTTCGGCGAGTGCTTCACCCCCTGCAACGCAACAAGTCTTTGACTTCACCGTCTTTATGGATGGCGATGTCGTCGGGCAACACGTGTTTCGGGTCGATAGCTCAGAGACAGCGAAAAAGGTTCACAGCGAGGCCGCCTTCAATGTCAAATTCTTGATGATCAATGCTTACCGCTATCAACATCAAGCAAATGAGACCTGGCAGGACAACTGTCTGACCTCTATAGAGGCAATAACGCATGATAATGGGAAGGACTCCTTGGTCGAAGGACAAAGTAAGGGCAATGAATTTCTCCTCAGGCGGGACCGAGACCAAGAGACTCTGCCTTCGTGCATTATGACCTTTGCTTACTGGAACCCTCTCATGCTGAAGCAATCACGACTGCTGAACCCACAAACCGGGGAGTATTTGGATGTCGCCATCACCCCGAAAGGGCTCGACAAGGTGGCCGTCAAAGGGAGTGAAACCAGCGCCCATCGTTATCATCTAAAGACTCGTGAATTCGATATGGATCTCTGGTACGCCGATAACGGGGATTGGCTCGCCCTGGATTCTCGGCTTGAGGGGGGGCATCTCCTCACATATCGTCTTGGAGGCCCTAAAACACCATGAAAACGCCAAGACGCTTCCTCCTTTCATTGGTGACGCTACTCTCCGCCTGCACCACCCCGCCGCAGCCCCCTTTAGGGCTAGCGAAGCAGGTTGATATCCCTCGATTTATGGGCGATTGGTATGTGATCGCCAATATCCCCACGTTCATCGAGAAGGGAGCAACCAATGCGATCGAATCCTATCGACTGAATGATGATGGCACCATAGCCACCACGTTTACATTTCATGAAGGGGAACCAACGGGACCGATCAAGCGCTATGATCCCAAAGGGTTTGTTGAAGATCAGTCGGATCATGCGGTCTGGCGCATGCAGTTTATGTGGCCATTTAAATCAGATTACCGAATTGTCTATCTTTCACCCGACTACCAAGAAACCATCATTGGCCGGGAAGCCCGAGATTATGTCTGGATCATGGCACGAACCCCGACGATACCCGAGGATCATTACCAAGGCCTGACCCAACGTCTTCAACAAGAAGGCTACGATATTAAAAAAATTGAGAAAGTACCCCAAGTGTGGTCACCGACTAAAGGACCCTAGAGATGACTCAGCCACCTAAACCCGACTCATCGAACCGACGCTTATTGATGGCCATCACTCGCTGGTTCGATAATCAATCCATCGATCCTCTGAACGAGGAGGGTAATCGGCAAATCGATTGGCCACGCAGCATCCCCTTCATTCTCATGCATGTGGCTGCCATCGCCGTATTCTGGGTCGGTATCAGCCCAGTGGCTGTCATCATCGCGGCCGGACTCTACGCCATCCGGATGTTCGCTATCACTGGGTTTTATCATCGTTACTTCTCTCACAAAGCCTTTAGGACGTCCCGCTGGGTGCAGTTCCTCTTCGCCATGGTCGGGGCTTCTGCCGTCCAACGGGGACCGATCTGGTGGTCGTCCCATCACCGTCACCATCATGTCCATGCCGATGATGTCGATGATGTTCATTCACCCGTTCAGCATGGCTTCTTCTGGAGTCATGTCGGGTGGTTTCTCTGCAGAATCAACTTCAATGCCCGTAGTGAGCTGGTCAAGGACTGGTTACGCTTTCCAGAACTCCGCTTCCTAGACCGATTTGACACGGTGGTTCCGGCGCTTCTCGCCATCTGCCTTTATGGACTGGGTGCCTGGCTTTCGATCATCCGCCCAGAGTGGGGCACTAATGGCTCACAAATGCTGGTCTGGGGATTCGTCATCTCGACCCTGGCTCTTTACCATGCGACCTTCACCGTGAATTCCCTCGCTCATGTGTGGGGTCGAAGGCGTTACTCAACCCGGGATGCTAGCCGGAATAACATCGTTCTTGCGCTCCTGACACTCGGTGAAGGCTGGCATAACAATCACCATCACTACCCCGCCGCCGCCCGTCAAGGATTTTTCTGGTGGGAAGTTGACCCGACCTTTTATCTGCTGAAATTGATGGAAACTTTGGGCCTGGTTTGGGAGTTAAAACCATTGCCTGAAGGGCTTCGAGACCGGCGCCGAACGTCGAGTGATGACACCGTAAAGACCCACATCATTGAGCCATGAAAATTGCCATTGTGGGAACCGGCATTTCTGGGTTAGTCGCGGCCTATCATCTGGCCCCTCACCATGACATCACCGTTTTTGAAGCCGGGGATCATGTCGGGGGACACACACATACCCATCAGGTCACCTCACATGGCCGTGATTACGCCATTGATACCGGCTTCATTGTTTTCAATGACTGGACCTATCCCCATTTCATTGGGCTCATGGAACAACTCAAGGTCGCTTTCATAGAAAGCACGATGAGCTTCAGTGTCCGCTGCGAAAAGACCGGGCTTGAATACAATGGCACCTGTCTTGATGCACTTTTCAGTCAACGCCGAAATCTGCTTTCTCCCCGCTTCTACCGAATGATCATGGATATCTTTCGGTTTAACCGAGAGGCACCCGATCTTCTTCAAAAGGAAGACGACGGTCTGACGCTGGGCCACTACCTCGATCGTGAAGGCTATAGCCAGCCCTTTAGGGATCAATACATCCTCCCCATGGGTTCTGCCATCTGGTCTCAAGCCCCGGAGGGCATGCTCAAGTTTCCTGCACACAACTTCATCCGGTTTTTTTCAAATCATGGGATGCTTAGCGTCAGCAACCGACCCACTTGGCGGGTGATTGAAGGGGGGTCGCATGCCTACGTGACCCCGTTGATCAAACACTTTAAAGAGTCCATTCGGCTCAATACGCCGGTTGAATCCATCCGGCGCGATGACCATCAGGTTCTTATTACCTCCCCCGCCGCCGCTTTAGAAGCATTTGACGCTGTCGTTATGGCATGTCATAGCGACCAAGCATTCGCTCTCCTGAGTGATCCAAGTCCTCTGGAGAGAGAGATCTTAGGTGCCATCCCCTATCAGGAGAATGAGGTCATTCTGCATACCGACAGCCGCGTGTTACCCAAGGCAAAAAAAGCCTGGGCGGCTTGGAATTACCACATTCCCTTTGAAGCATCCGAGCGCGTAGCGGTGACCTACAACATGAACATTCTGCAACGGCTAGAAGCCGAGGAGACGTTTTGTGTCAGCTTGAACCATAAGGCCCACATTGACCCTCAAAAGATCATCAAGCGGTTGACCTATCATCATCCGGTATTTACACCCGACGGCATCAAGGCGCAGCAGCGGCATGAGGAGATCAGCGGTATTTCAAACACTTACTATGCAGGCGCCTATTGGGGTTATGGATTCCATGAGGATGGCGTCAAGAGTGGGCTTCGCGTCGTCGAGCAGATCGCGGCAAAGGCCCAATAACATGCACAGTGGCATCTACCGAGGAACCATTCGGCATCGACGGTTTAAACCACGGCCTCATGACTTCTCTTATGATCTCTTTATGATGTTCCTCGATCTAGAGGAAATGGAGACTGTTTTCAAAAACTCCCGATGGTGGTCCTGCCATCAACCAAATTTAGCCTGGTTTAAACGTTCAGACTACTTGGGTGACCCTCAGATCTCTCTCGATCGTGCCGTTCGAGATCTCGTTGAAGAACGGACGGGTTGTCGCCCACAGGGGCACATTGCATTGCTGACGCACCTTCGGTATTTTGGCTTTATCTTCAATCCAGTGACCTTTTATTACTGCTATGACGCGATGGGGACTGAGATTGAAACGATTGTCGCCGAGATTACCAATACGCCATGGAAAGAACGCCACCCTTATATTTTGTCGCGGGCGCTTGATGAGCCGATCGGCACCATGCACCGCTATCGATTCCCTAAAGACTTCCATGTTTCACCCTTTTTCCCGATGAACATGGACTATGACTGGCGCTTTTCAGAGCCCGCGGCTGACCTCCATATCCACATGCGCCTCGACCAGAAAGAGGGCAAACAATTTGATGCCAGCTTGAGGCTAAAACGAGAAGAGATTAACCCCAAGAGTCTTCAAAAGGTGCTTTGGAGTCATCCCTTCATGACGCTTAAGGTCATCGCTGCCATCTATCTAGAAGCCTTCAGGCTCAAGCGAAAAGGGATTCCCATTCATGATCATCCAGGATTATCCTCTGACCAACATCTGCCATGAAACCCACGATAGCCCTCGATCACGACAGCTTCTCAAAAGTTCGCCATCCAGGCTTAATCAACCATTGGGCCGCACCGATTTTGCGCCACCAGCTTGAAAAGCTTGAAGAGGGTGAAATCATCTTAAAAGATGGTGTGACCCATCGTTACGGCGCTTCTAGTGAAGGGTTTGATGTGTCGACAACGATCAGCGTCCATCACCCGGGGTTTTATGGCGCCACCACCTTCGGTGGCAGCCTCGGGTCGGCTGAAAGCTACATGGCGGGGCATTGGACTTCTGATAACTTGGTCCACCTGATTCGCATCATGATCAGAAACCGCCATGTATTAGATGGAATTGATGGAGGCTGGACCCATCTTCTGGCCCCTTTTCGGCGCTTACTGCATACCCTCAATCGCAACAGTGAAGAAGGAAGTCAACGGAACATTGCCGCACACTACGATCTTGGTAATGACTTCTTTAAGCTGTTTTTAGATGACACCATGATGTACTCCTGCGCTCTATTTGAGCCTCAGACCTTGTCTTTGAGAGAGGCGTCTATCGCAAAGCTTAAAAGAATCTGCGATCGGCTCGCTCTAAAGCCACAGGATCGGATCATTGAAATTGGAACCGGATGGGGCGGGTTTGCCGTTTATGCCGCGACCCATTATGGCTGCCACGTCACCACGACAACGATCTCTGAGAATCAGTATGAATGGGCGAAGAAAAGAATCACTGAAGCAGGATTAGAGGACCGAATCACCTTGTTGAAGCAAGATTATCGGAAGCTTCAAGGGACCTTCGATAAGCTGGTTTCCATTGAAATGATCGAGGCCGTGGGCCATCAATACTTTGGTACTTTCTTTCAACAATGTAGCAAGCTGTTGAAACCGGATGGATTGATGCTGTTACAGTCGATTACGATTAATGACCGGGAGTACCTTAGAGCGCGGGATGACGTTGATTTCATCAAACGTTATATCTTCCCAGGGAGCTGCATTCCGGCCATCGGCCCCTTGCTAGACGCTCAAACCAATCGTTCCGACCTGCAATTGATTCATCTGGATGACATCGGCCGGCATTACGCCACGACGCTTAGACAATGGCGGGAGAGATTTCTAGACCGACTCGATGAGGTTCGAGCGATGGGATATTCAGAGCCATTCATTCGACTCTGGGAGTTTTACCTCGCCTATTGTGAGGGTGGCTTTGAAGAGAGAGCCTTGGGTGATGTTCACATGCTCTTCTCAAAACCACTTTATAGAGAGACGTCCCAAAGAGCCTGTTGAGTCGCCGCCTCGATAGATAGCCTCGCGACATCCGTGTCGCTTCGGTTCTATCTATCGTGAGATTCAACCAGCCCACTCAATTGAGTAGACGACG
>CAILMG010000094.1 GCA_903835265.1 uncultured Methylococcus sp. | reverse complement strand
GTCTTCATAACACCGAAAAGGCTTGCCTTTTACTCAGTCGGGAAGGCCTTGTTGGCATAAGCTGGAAGCCGCGGCATCTCGATCTTTGGGAATTCGCCGGTGAGGCTATTCAAGAAGGAGGCGATATCCGCCGCCTGAGACTCCGTGAGATCCTTATTGAGCTGGAGCTTACCCATCACCCTGACAGCCTCTTCTAAGGTCGTCACTTTACCGTTGTGGAAATAGGGAGCGGTCAACGCAATATTACGCAGCGTAGGCACTTTAAAGAGATGCTTATCGGCCTGATCCTTCGTGGCCTCATAACGCCCTAAATCAGCCATGAAGCCATATTTGGCCTCAAACACCCCATTCTCAATGGCTGGGAATTTTTGGTAAAACCCGGTACCTTCTGGAAGTTGTGGACCATTGAACGCGGGACCTGAATGGCAGCCCACACAGCCCAGTTCAGCAAACGTCTCCATGCCGCGAACCTGTTGTTCATTAAGCGCCGATTTATCGCCTTTAGCGAACTTGTCATAGGCACTGTTTGGCGTAATCAGAGTCCTTTCATAAGCCGCAATCGCCTTGGCTGCGTTGTCAGCGGTGACGCTATCTTCACTCCCAAAGGCCAAAGCAAAGGCCTTGGTATATTCGGGCATCGCTTTGAGGCGAGCCACCACATCATCCCAACTTTTCATGCCCATTTCACCCGGATTGGTGACCGGCCCTTTGGCTTGTGCTTCAAGGCTGGGTGCGCGGCCATCCCAGAACTGAACCGAACTGAAGGCGGCATTCCATACGGTTGGAGCACTCCGACCACCCACTTGATTCTTGACACCGATGGATCCCGCGCGGTTGTCATCACCGCCCCCCATGACGTTATGACAAGAATTACAGGAAAGGACGCCATTTGAGGAGATGCGAACCTCGTGATACAGCATCTTTCCTAACTCCACCTTGGCCGGGGTGGAAGGATTATTCGCTGGCTCAGGGGCCTTGCTCGGCAGCGCCTGCCATTCGACAGCCTGGGCCGATAGGGATAAGGCCCCTAGGGCCAATGCACCGATCAAACGGTTCAATTCGAGCATTCCGAAGTCCTCCTAAAAAAGTCAGTGATCAGGATTTAAAATATTTTTCGACATGAGCGTGTTAGGCTGAACCTTATAGAGAAACAACCGATTCTTTGCAACCTGCGTTCAGATTCAAGGGTAGCGATGTCGGGCCTTTACTGATGTTTCAGTTTGAAGTGTCAGATTGTCATATTCTTCACTGCCTTGCCACGTAAGGCTTAGAGTGAGCATGAAGGGTGACATGTCTTTCTATAGGCTCAGTGAGTGAAAAAAAGACCCGCCAGTGGACGGGTCAAAAAAGAGAAGAAGAACCGCTTCATAAGACAGTATTCATCAGGGGTAGTTCATTTATCGGCGTCCCCAATAAGGCGCCCGGCCGCTCCCTGCCGACACCTTAGCTTTAACCTTCTCAGATCCAAAGCCGCATCATCTCCTTAGCCATGCCCGACATTGATCAAAATCACCTTAAACATTTGACCCTGGAGGCCCAAGCGAGCCCCCGCCTTCGCAAAAATCTCAACCTCCACCCCCATCTTGAGGCGACCGTTCAGCGTCTTTTTAACGCCATGGAGCCCGGGACTTATATCCGCCCACACCGACATGCCCGGGAAAATGGCTGGGAACTCATGCTGGCAACCCATGGGGCATTCTCCATTGTGCTGTTCAGTGACGATGGCATCGTCACCGAGCGGGTGACCCTGTCGCCTTCTAAAGGGACTCTTGCCTTTGAAATTCCCCCAAGAACCTTGCATACCGTCGTCAGCCATGAGCCGGGAACGATCATGTTCGAAATCAAGGAAGGTCCTTATCTTCCGGCAGATTCCAAGGATTTTGCGCCATGGGCACCCTCTGAGGGAGACCCTGCTGTTGCAGCCTTCATGGCATGGCTCTTAGAGGCCAAACCCGGCGATCAGATACCAATTCAGACCGACTGACCGCCTCCACCCGCGCATCAATTGGCAAGAATTACGGGGGCTTGTTACACTCCCGCCACGCGCGGTTTGCCCATCTTTGGGCGAACTTCAAAAAAATTGCAACCAAACAGGGCTAGAGAACCTATGCGTCGAAGATATCCATTTTATGGTTGCCTGACCGTGTTGCTGACCCTCTGCCTCTGCTTTGGCACCGGTTGTGCCTCGAAATCGAAATCGACCTTGAAGACCCGTCTTCCAGAAGACAGTGCCGCTAATGCCAGCGCAGAAGATCGTGATCAACGCCTGAGTGCCAGGGTTCAAGCGATCAGCCGCAAGAACCGGATCCTGACCCTCAAATTCCCTGATGAAAAGGTCGCAAAAATCAAAGTGTCGAACGAAGTCAGAAATTTTGATGACATCGGCGTCGGCGATACGATCAAGGCTCGCTTCAAGACCCTGGTTGAGGTGTTTCCTGTCAACCCGACCGGAAAACCCTTGTGGCCTGAAATCGAAGAGATCAAAAAAGCCCCGAAAGGAACGAAGCCTGGAACCGCTATTCTTCGTCCTTACGAATTTCAGGGGGTGGTGACCTCCCTTGATCCCGCCACTCGGGCCATCGGTCTCAAGGGGCCTGCCGGAAAGCGTGTTGAGGTCACAGAAAAGCCGGATCTGACCCGCTTCAATGAGATCAAGACAGGAGACACCGTGGTCGCCCGATTTGTTGAAGCAACGGCGATCGACATCACGCCTGCAGCCCGTCCCAGCACCCTGATCAGAGGATCAAGGCGCCGCTAATCCCCACTAGATAAAGTTCTTGATCGTTGCAAACGCACCAAGTGCTGCATCCCGGCTTTCCTTAAGATCAACCACCGGCCTTGGATAGTCCTTGCCAAGTAAGACGCCAGCCTCTTCGAGAACGGCTGCGGGCGCCTCAAAGGGTTTATGGATGAATCGATCGGGGAGTCTTTTAAGTTCTGGGCACCACGCCCTCACATAGCGGCCCTCAGGATCAAACTTCTCACCCTGAAGGATTGGATTGAAAATCCTAAAATAGGGTGCCGCATCGGCGCCGCAGCCCGCGGTCCACTGCCAGCCAAGGCTATTACTCGCGAGATCTGCATCCACCAAGGTATCCCAAAACCAATGGGCACCTTGACGCCAGTCCATGAGCAAGTTCTTGCAAAGAAGGGATGCGACGATCATTCGAACCCGGTTATGCATCCAGCCGGTATGCCAAAGCTCTCGCATCCCGGCATCAACGATAGGAAAGCCGGTTTGCCCTTGTTGCCAGGCCTTAAGATGCCGGCCCTCATCCTCTTCATGCCAAGGAAACTTATTAAATCGTTGATCAAGCGGCTGATCGGAGGTTTCAGGAAAATGATAGAGGAGATGCATACCAAATTCCCGCCACCCAACCTCACGCTGAAAACAAAGGGGCCCTTGATGCAAGGACAATTGTCCTTGAGAGAGCACTTCTATGATCTGCCGGGGTGAAATTTCTCCAAAGTGGAGATTTGGAGAAAGCTTCGAGGTCCCTTCTATTGAGGGGATATTCCGGCCCTCCTGATAGCCGTTAATCGCTTCCTCGATAAAGGTCGTTAACCTCCCTATAGCCGCCTTCTCCCCCACTTGCCACCTTGGATAAAAGCCTTGATCCCAAGCGATCTTCGGCAATAACTGAAGGGACGATAAAGGCTCAGTTGGGATCGACGATGGCACCTTTGGAAGATGATCTGGGGCCGACTCGGTGAAGTGATGGAGGCCCTTGGCCATCACCGCCTTCCAGAAGGGGGTAAAGACCTTGTAAGGCCCCCCTTGAGGACGAGCAATCTCCCAAGGCTCATATAAAAGAGCGCTGTTGAAGGTCTGGACCTCAAACCCCTCGGCACTTAATGTGGCCTTGATCACGCGATCCCGAGCCATCTCATGAGGGGTATAAAGTCGATTCCAGAAGATTTGGGTGGCCCCACTTTCGGCCATCACCTCGCGAAGCACCTCAAGAGGTCGGCCCTGCCTAATAATCAACCGCGATCCTAGATCTTGAAGCGCATCGTCGAGGGCCTTTAAGCTCTGATGGAGCCACCAGCGACTCGCGCTCCCCATCGCCCAAGGGTTGTCTGCTGCCGTATCGTCAATGTAAATCGGAATAATCTTTTCACTGGCACTAAGGGCCCTTGCGAGTGCGGGCTGATCCGCTAATCGAAGATCCTGACGGAACCAGACGATGGCGACCGTCATGAATCCTCATCGGACGGGGGGAGCCCACAGGTCCCCGTGGCGCAGCGTCGCTTGAAATGCCATTTGGCGAAACGGACATAGACCGCCTCAAGCCATGGCAACGTGCCCGTTCCTAGGATTACCTTGGCCAACCAGTGGTAATAGGGTAACTCCGACCACAGGGTCACAAAAGCGCTGGCACCGGCCCTCATCGGCCCTGAGACAGGGACCACATGAAAGGAGCGGAGCGCTTCTTCAACGGTGAGACCGTAGGGTGTGATATCGGTAGCCTTAAGGGTCACATCCAGCCAACGGATAGGGCGATCTCCAGCAATCTTTTGATAGTGAAGGATCTCCCGACTACACATGGGGCACCCCCCATCATATAGGACGGTTAAAAGCGGTGAGGACATTGGACAATCTCCAGATTAAAGGGGGGGACCCTCCTTTTAGAGGGGGCTCCGTCACTTCAGTTCGATGTGAGAAAAAAAAGAGCGGACGGCAAGTCCCTTGAAGATCGTTACAATGAAGACATTCAAGCCACCCTCTCTAGCTCCCCTATGGCACTTCATCAATTGCACCGCCGACAGTTCATTCCCTTGGGTCTTGAAGAGGCCTGGTCGTTCTTTTCGACCCCCAGAAATCTTGAGGCCATTACCCCCGATTTCCTTCACTTCAGGATCCTTTCAGAGGTTCCCGATGACCTACATAACGGACTGATCATTGCCTATCAAATCGCCGCCGTTGGAGGCATCCCCATGACCTGGGTCACCGAGATCAAACACGTGGTACCTGAGCGTCAATTTGTCGATGAACAGCGCATCGGACCCTTTAGATTCTGGTTTCACGAACACCGCTTTGAACCCGTTGAAGGCGGTATTGAAATGATCGATACCGTTCATTATGTGATGCCCTGGGGTCTCCTTGGAGCGATCGTTCACAGGCTTTTCATCAAGCAACGCCTCAAAAGGATCTTTGATTATCGAGCCTCGTATATCGAGGGACGATGGCCCAATGGACATCCTTGAAGCCCCTATCAATCCTTAGGATAGGGCCTTCGACGCGACCATCATGTAGTTGACGGCGGTGCTTTTGACGCGTCTAAATCCACGCGTCAAAGGATTAACGAAAACCCCAGTGGTTGCGATCACGGTGAAGCCCTCTGGCACCAAAAAGCGCTCGATTTCTGAAGGAGACACAAACTTTCGCCAGTGATGGGTGCCGCGGGGAAGCCAACGTAAAATCACTTCGGCCCCGATAATCGCCGCAGCGAAGGACAGCACCGTCCGATTCATTGTCGCGACCACCATAATGCCGCCCGGACGAACGAGCCTTGCACAACTTTGCATAAATTCTTCGGCATGGGCCACGTGTTCAACCACCTCGAGATTGAATACCACATCGAAGGAAACATCCCGCGCCAAAAGATCCTCCGCAGTGGTGACTTCATAGTGGATGTTGAGACCCGATGCTTGGGCGTGGTGATCGGCGATGGCGATATTTTTTTCGACCATGTCGATTCCCATCACCTCGCCACCAAGGCGCGCAATTGCTTCACTTAAAATGCCCCCGCCACAGCCGACATCGAGGCAACGAAGCCCGCTGAAAGGAAGATTCAGGGCATCATCCCTCTGCTTGAAATAAGCGACCAACTGCTCCCTGATATAACCGACCCTAAAAGCGTTCATCGCATGAAGGGGCCAAAAAGGGCCCTGGGGCTCCCACCAAAGTCGGGCTATTTTTTCAAAATGAGCCTTTTCTTTGGGATCAATACTGCTGGCATTTTTCACGATAGGATCCTCTTCATCGTCGGTAAAAGACCTCAAAGTCAGGGTGCTTGAGGGTGAAATGTTGATCATGAGCCATTTATGATCGCCATTACGGTAAAATAGCCAATTTTTCAGCGGATAGGGCTATGGTCAAAGTCGGTATCGTCATGGGCAGCACCAGTGACTGGGAGGTCATGCAACATGCGGCCCAGCAACTGAAGGCTTTCGATATCGGCTTTGAGACCAAGGTCGTCTCGGCGCACCGAACGCCGGACCTGCTGTTTCAATACGCCGAAACCGCAAGAGAGCGCGGTCTTGCCTGCATTATCGCCGGAGCAGGAGGGGCTGCCCACCTTCCTGGAATGCTCGCCGCCAAGACGTCCGTCCCCATCCTCGGGGTGCCGGTTCCAAGCAAATACCTCAAAGGCAAAGACTCACTCTTTTCCATCGTTCAAATGCCGAAAGGAATTCCCGTAGCGACCTTTGCCATTGGCGAAGCGGGTGCGGCCAATGCGGCCCTCTTTGCTACCGCCCTCCTTGCTGGCGGCGATGCCTCCATCCTCAGACGACTCGACGCCTTCAGGACACATCAGACCCAACAGGTCCTTGACGCCATCCTGCCGGATGTTCCCTGATCTTGCCCTTCTTTGAGTGCTCGTCATGAAACCGATCCTTCCTCCAGCGATGCTCGGCATCATCGGCGGCGGCCAATTGGGTCGTATGTTTACCATGGCCGCCCGCAGCATGGGCTACCGAGTCACGGTTCTAGAGCCTGATCAAGACTGTCCTGCCGGCACCTTGGCCGATGTGCATCTGTGTGCACCTTACGATGATAGACCCGCGCTCGATCATCTGGCAGCGACCTGCCTTGCTGTCACCACAGAATTTGAGAATGTGTCAGCGCTTGGGCTTCAGCGTCTTGCCGAATCGGTCAGAGTCTCTCCTTCTGCCGCCGCGGTGTCTATTGCTCAGGACAGGATCCTTGAAAAGACCTTCATCCAAGGGGCGGGGCTTCGCGTGGCGCCGTTCGCGCCGATCGAATCCCTCGCTGACCTTCAAAAACCCCTAGCCTCCCTCCTCCCGGGCATTTTAAAGCTGGCTCAACTCGGCTACGACGGCAAGGGACAAATCCGCGTAGACAGTGAAGAAGACGTCAGACAAGGTTTCATCGCGCTGGGGGAAAAACCCTGCGTTCTTGAACGGCGACTCGAACTTGAACTTGAACTGTCTGTCATCGTGGCAAGGACCTCACCATCCGTGGTCAGAACCTTCCCCGTCGCTGAAAATCAGCACGCCGGCGGCATCCTTGATATCAGTCTCATCCCCGCTCGAGTGTCAGAAAAAGTGGCTCAAATGGCCCGCGAGATGGCTTTGCAATTAGCCGAGGCGCTCGATTATGTCGGTGTTCTGGCGGTTGAATTTTTCCTGCTGAAAGACCAGCAACTGATCATCAACGAAATCGCCCCAAGGCCCCATAACAGCGGTCATTTCAGCCTCGATGGGACGCTGACCAGCCAATTCGAGCAGCAGGTCAGGACGCTTTGTGGTCTCCCCCCTGGCGATACTCAGTTGCTGAGCCCGGTGGTCATGATCAATCTTCTGGGTGACCTTTGGGGCACAAAGGATCCAGACTGGTCCATTCTGCTGGATCAACCCAACGTGCTCCTTCACCTCTATGGCAAGGCTTCGGCCAGGCCCGGTCGAAAAATGGGGCACTTCAACGTTCTCGGGGACGATCTTCAGCGCATTCTTAAACAAGCGACCGACCTTCGCGACCAACTGCGCCCATAAGCACCCAAAGTCAGTGCTGACAGCGGCCACACCAATAGGTCGCCCGCTGCTGAAGACGCGCCAGCCGAATGGGCTGACCACACTGCCGGCAAGACTCCCCCGCTCGATCATAGACATTCAGAGTCTGCTTGAAATAGCCCGGTTGGCCAGACTCATTCACGAAATCACGAAGCGTGGTTCCACCTTGCTCGATAGCCGCCTGAAGGACCTTTTGAATGGCCTCAGCCAATTGCAGGTAGCGCCGATGGGAGACTTTTCCTGCCGCCCTTAAGGGGTGGATGCCTGCCCTAAACAAGGCTTCACTCGCATAGATATTACCGACGCCAACAACGACTCGACTGTCCATAATGAAGCTTTTGATGGCTGCCGTCCGGCCTCTTGAGACACGGTAAAGGTGATCACCCGAAAATTGATCCCCCAAAGGCTCTGGCCCTAAAGCCTTCAAAAGGGGATGTTCGATCACGTGGTGATGTTGCTCGGCCATCAAAAGACAGCCAAAGCGTCGTGGATCATGAAAGCGGAGACAGCCCCCATCGCTCAACAGCAGATCGTAATGATCATGTTTTCTTGGCGCTACCTCGGGATCGATCATCCTGAAACTCCCTGACATTCCAAGATGAGCGATCAGCGTCCCTTCATTCAGATTGATCAAAAGATACTTGCCGCGGCGAGCCAATCCTTCAATCAGGCGTCCCCGAACGCGTGCCGATAACCCATCCGGTATCGGCCAGCGCAAACGATGATCCCGGATGAGGAGATCACGAATAGTTCGCCCTTCAAGATAGGGCTGGATTCCCCGAAGGGTTGTCTCGACCTCAGGCAATTCAGGCATGAAGGGGGGGCGGCGAGACTTCAATCATCGGAAGGTGGCTGAGCGCTTGGGTCCAGCGCTTGATGGTCGATGTCTCCCACCGCCTCGCTGCTCTCTTCTTTAGAAGACAAGGAAACGCCCAAAAGATCCTTCGACGTTTCAGGCGTCATCAGAAAGGTCAAGCCAAGATCCCTTCTTAAGAGAACCAGTTCAGGCGACTTTTGAACAACCACAAATTCCGTTGTCACCCCGCTCGAAAGTTCAAGGCGTATGGTTTCACCCAGCATTTTTGGATCTCCCCGCTGGACCTCAATCGCTCTTGCGCTCTGCCAGGCTGACAGGAGCTCTTTGGCATCGAGCCCGGAACGAGGCGGGGAGACCAACAGGCTGCCCTCGGCCGTCTGCTCTATTTTTAACCCAGGAAGGGTGAGCGACTTAATCCTGACCTCATCGGCAACGAGTTTCTTCTGGACGTAATCCGTCGCCTGAGCCGTCAGGTGGTGAGAGAAACCATCGCTGACCAAATGCAGGGTCTCCCCAATCTCGACATAGCGCCTGAAACTTAAAGGATCCGTCCCGCCAAACATCATCACATGATCGTTGAGCTTTAGGATCGCCAGCGGCTTATCAAGACCGAACGGAGCCCGCTTAAGATCCTTCATGGAATACTGGACTTCACTCTTGCTCTTGGTGATATCAAGCAGTTGTTCAATCCTTAAGGGATTCGCCGGGGCCTCTATCGGTGCCGTCAACAGCCACGTTCCCGCCTTCCTCTCCAAGAGGATCGCATCAGGCCTTAAAAGCTCAATCCGATCGATACTGGAGGTGTCGATATCAAGAAGCCATACCGGCGGCACGTCTTTCGGCTTTCCGGGCCTAAACTGGGCCACCAGAGCTAACGCCACGATCAGGATCAACAGCAGGAGATTCCGACCGCTTCTGGGAGACATTTCAGCGGTTCCTCCGCTTGAACCAAACGAAGGCTCCGGTGCCAATCAGCAAGAGAGGAACCACAAAAAGGAAGCCAATCGCCATAGCGCCCGAGGCAAACGATGACAGCTGGATTTTTCGGTCCGGTGCGTCGGCTTTTTGAAGATTGATCATCCTATCTGACTGACTCAGCCATTGAAGGATATTGACACCGAGCGCAAGATTTCCGCCATTACCCAAATAGGTGTTCGATAGGAAATCGCCGTCACCGACAATCACCAGGCGCTGATCTGAAGGCTTCGGTGGCGAGTTTGCCCCCGGCATCTCGTCCTGGTTTGAAGGGGTTGCGTTAGGTTTCGGCCGATTCAAGGCAATCCCAATATCCAGAGGGCCCTTTTTTTCCCCCGAAGACGCATCAAAAGCGATCTTGCCCTCAAGGGGCGATCTTTCCGTCCAAGAGCGCTCGAGGGTCACCAGGAAGGGGTCTCGCTCGAAGTCATTCTCCGCCTTGATCATCATGGCGACCGATGAGGGGAACACCGTCATCTCTTGAAATCCTTTGGTGATGGGATGAGGAGGATAATCGGCTACCAAAGCAAAGCTCGGGTCATCAATCCCCAGAAGCTGGGTCGACGCATCGACCACCGTCCCCGGCAGGAACTGAATCCCGAGGTTTTCGGCCAGTGGCTGAAGGTTGCCGGATGGCCCAGGATCACTCAGCCACCAAAGCGCCCCACCCGCTGCCACGTAATCTTGAATCAGCTTAATTTCACCCGGCAGCAGGCCGGATCTCGGGCTCGCTATCACCAGGACCGCGTTGTTCGTCGGCAGCTGGGGGGTCGCGGCCAGATTCAACGTGCTTACCTTAAAACCCTTTCGCTGGAGTTCATCAGTGAACTGCTTGTAATCGTGGCTCGCTTCTCCTTCTGGCGCCCTTTCACCATGACCGGATAGAAAAACAATCTCTCGATCGAGAGGGGCCACCAGCCGTTGTAGGGCATTGGTCAAGGTCATCTCACGCGCTTCTTCGATCTTCTCGGTGCGCCCCTGATAGGACAAAACCAATTCGCCATCGACCTTGATCCCCCATTGCCTTACCCGATCGGGTTGCGTATCGGGGTTGATAAATTCGAGGGCGAGGGTCTGGCCACTTTCGTTGTAGCGATCCACTAATTCACGGATGGGTTCCCGGACCTGCTGATTCTCTCTAGCATAGGCCGTCACCGTCACTGGTTCTTTAAAAAGTTCAAGGACCTTGAGGCTATTAGAAGACAAGGTGTGCTGGTGACCCGCGGTCCAATCAAAGCGAATGGAATACTCCGTACTTAACCAAGCCAAAAGGCCGATGACGGCCAAAAAAAGGGCGTTAAATAAGAGGTTCTGAAGACGAATTTCGAGATGAGTCTTGCGATTGATCTTCATTTTTGGAGACGATCGTGATCAAGGCGATGGACACTCAGCACCAGGAATGTGGTGATGAACAAGATAAAATAGAGGACATCGGTTGAACTCACCCATCCCCGGAGGAGCCCTTCATAATGCCGAAGGAGGGAGAGGTATTGGAGCACAGAGGCGCCATCGGACCCCGACTGGGATGACCAGTCAAGGATCCAAAGCATCAACAGGACGCCAAAGGTGCTGACCGCAGCGACGGTGGGCTGTGCCGTCAAGGCCGACATATAAAGGCCCACCGCTGCAAAGCCCGCGAGAAGCAGCGAGAGCCCCAAGACACAAGCCGCAAGCTTCCCGATATCCAGCGCGCCCCCGAACAGGAGTGACAGAGGCATCAGCAGAATCATCCCGACGATCAGCAGAAGAAATCCCAAAACCCCAAGATATTTCCCAAGGACAATCTCGGTCATGGAGACCGGTGCGGTAAAGAGAAGGGTCAGCGTCTTGTTGCGGCGCTCCTCACTGATCAGCCGCATCGTCAATAGAGGCGTGACCAACATGAGAATAATGCCGGCATTGCCAAAGAGGGGTGCGATAATCGAATCGGTCACACCAGGGGCCTCATCCATGCCTGCAATGCGCGGCTGGATCATCAGGTAGTAGTCCAATTGGGCGAGAAACATGAAGGCCAGGATAAATTGGATGATGCCCAGCATCGTCCAGGCCAACGGCGATAAAAAGAGGGTTCTAAACTCCCGACCAGCAATGACGAAGGCCATCATAGGATCTGCTCCTCCGCCGCAATCGGCGTTCGGGTGATATCAATAAAAATCTGCTCCATGCTGCATCGTTCAGGCATCAGCTCCCGAAGCCCCCAGCCAGCATTCACCACCAGCGCGGCCAAAGATTCTGAAGGATCCTCGGTCTTATCGTGAAAAATGCGGTAGTGATGATCCCCAAGGTCATCAATCCGCTGGATTGGGGGCATCGACGCCATAACCCGAAGGTCAGGGGTTCTGGCCGTCGCCAATAGAAGGCTTGAAGCCCGCATTTGCTGTTCGAGCCCCTCGATACGGTCATTAAAAACCAACCGGCCCTGATGAATGATCTGGACTCTGGTGCATGATTCTTGGACCTCTGAAAGGATATGCGTCGAGAGAATCACACCATGCTCCTGACCAAGATCCCGAATCAGTTCACGAATCTCTCGAATCTGGATGGGATCAAGACCGACGGTGGGTTCATCAAGAATAATCACATCCGGCATGTGGACAATCGCTTGAGCAATACCGACACGCTGCTGGTAACCCTTGGACAGATTCCCAATCAGACGGTCGGCGACATCCTTGAGGCCGGTTCTCTCCCTCGCCTGATCGAGCGCCTTTTGCCGGCGCTCCGCTGGAATTCCATGAAGCCTTGCACAATAGCCAAGGAATTCATCCACGGTCAGATCGCGGTAGACCGGAGGAATTTCGGGGAGATAACCCAAGGCTCGCTTGGCTTCCTTGGGTTGATCCAGCATATCGATACCATTGATCAAAATCTGTCCCGACGTTGGCGACAGATTCCCGCAAATCATTTGCATGGTCGATGTCTTGCCGGCCCCATTAGGCCCCAAGAACCCCAGGATCTCCCCTTTTTCAAGGCCAAAGGAGACGTTATTGACGGCACAGTGATCACCGTAATAACGGGTGAGCTGTTCTACCTCGATGAGCTTTTGCATGTTATTTCGTCGAATGAGCACCAAACGGTCATGATGCATCATGACCTTTAATCTGCTGCATAGCTATT
>CAILMG010000093.1 GCA_903835265.1 uncultured Methylococcus sp. | reverse complement strand
CTTATGCCAACAAGGCCTTCCCGACTGAGTAAAAGGCAAGCCTTTTCGGTGTTATGAAGACCAGCGTTTGCTGGTCTTCATGTTTTAGGGGGTTGATTTGGTGTGAGTTGCCAACCTAAAAAGGGGAAGGGCCCGAATCCTTGCATCGATTTCATCGCGAAGGGCCAGAAACTCAGGACTTCCAAAAATCTTGAAGCGGGCCACGAACTCTTCGCTATGCATGCTCTCGGGGAGATCCTTAAGAGGGGGGATAAATTGAGCCTCCTCACTGCCTTCACTCAGCATTCGCTGGACATGAAGCGCGGCTTCTTGGGAACTGACGGCGAGTTTTCCAAAAGCGGCCCCAGATTCATCGGCGGCCAAATCGATAAAACTAAAACCGCTGCCATCATGCGTGTCGTGCATTTCTTTAATTAGACTGACCATCTCAACGAGGGTGCCTTGGCCTGACATGGCAAGGAGCGCTGCGGCTAAAAAATGCTTGGCGGTATCGACGCGCTTGTTGAGGAGGACGTTTCGCCGTTTCGGGCCAGCCTCGGTCCCGACAATTCGGGTCAGGTCCTTGCCGTTACCATAAGCACTTAAGACCATGATGGCTGCTCGGTTCTCACTCACGGGGTCATGGCCTTGTTGGGAGCGAACCCAAGCCTCTTGAAACACCGCTTGCATCAGATCGCCAAGGCGAACGAAGCGGCGTTCAGTGCCATCGTTAAGAAAGGTCGTCAGGACGTTCTGATAAGCCAAAAGCGCCTCCTTATCCGCCGTATCCTGGATAATATCCCTCAATTCGGTGAGGAGTTCACGGTTCCATTTAATCCGAATCACCAAGCGCCCATCCTCAATGTGGATGTCCTTCAGCATTTGATCGAAGAGAACGCCATAGCGATAAAACGGTGGCGTGATGGCGAGGCCTCTCAGAAACAGCCCCGCGGCCGGAGCGCCGAGTTCCATGCCGCCGATTCTCAAGGTTTCGATCACGGCTCCCTTGGCGGTTTCATCAACGGTTAAATTGATATTGAGGTAGCGTTGTAGCCAACGACTTTGAATCTTGAGGCTGGCAGCTCCTTCTATGCGATCCTGGCTAAAGGCGATGCTGCAATCCCCTTGAAGCCGCCGGCGCCTGATCGCGGCCCTGCAGAGATGATTGAGATCCTCCTGGGTGAGGATGAGACGTTTTTCTTGGCCGGATTGGGTTTGGGTCGACTGCAGGCGCTCACGAAGCGGCGTGGTCGTGACGGGGCCTGAAAAGCGGTTGGCGGGGGGCTTTATGGGATGAGGCTCTGCCTCGAGGAGGTGATGGGTGCCAAAGGCCGTGATCAGGATGACCAGGCAGAGGGTGGCCGCTAAGACTGAAAACGCCCAAATGACCGGGCGTCTCATCGGTCACCACATCTTAGGGCGAGGGCTTTACTGTATGCCGTCAAGGGGTCTTTCCAGGCCGATCAATATAGACATTCCACGTATGAATTTGGTCGCAGCCATCATCGCTCATGGCAGTCACTTTAATCCAGGCGCGCCCTTCCGTGATCGGTGCTTGAAGGTTAACACGGATACGATAGTCGCCACTTCGCTCAATGCTGAGGGTATGGGGGACAGGCTCTACATTGATCCTGACCTTGATCGTTGAAGGATCCGTATTTTGTGAGGCCAGGAAGCTCAAGGTTTCAAGGCGTTCGAGGTGGGTCTCTGGCGCCGGGGATTCTTCATCGATGCGAGGATCCTTGCAATGGATCACGAGGCCGCCATGGTGTCCAAGGGGCATCGCCATGCTCAAAGGAGTTGGCAGCAACAAGCCGAGCAGCAGCAGAAGTCTTGGATTTCGGTTCGTCATTGTGTGCCCCTAAATGGCGGGAGGGAAGAAGGTAAACTCCAATGGGTTGCTAATCATATTGAATTGTTCGCTAAAAATGATCCACCTCGATGATATTCAGAAGGGAACGGAGAGCGATAGTTTGACGGGGCATCTCAAACCGAAGGCCTGTTCAGCGTGTTCTAATGTGTTAAAATTGGACGATAATTTGAAGGCCTAAAAGGGCCTCTTCCCCCCACCATAGGGCGCTCATGGGGGTGGCCTTGTTTTCACGGTACGGCACAACTTTAGGAAACGTTATGAAACTCGACCAGGTCATGGCGAAGGTATTCAAGTTCATCATCTTCGTGTTCTTCACCTTTACGGCTCTCCTTTATATCGGTGTTCTCTTGTTGCTGCCCTTGGACGTCCTCTTTCAGGTCGTTCGCCTGTTTCATGCGATTGGTCTTCCAACCGTTATCTCGGTCTCTATGGGGATTGCCCTCATTGGATTTATTGGTGTACAGGTCTCTCAGATGCCGGCCCTATGTGCCTTGGTGGTCGATGTCGGTCGCCAGTTGATCGCTTTCGGACACGCCCAGATCAAGCGTTGCGATGTATTGATCGAGGAAACCGGGGGTTAATCGCCCATCGCGTTGAACGACGATAAAAAACCCTGCCTCGGCGGGGTTTTTTTATTAAGGGCCGACGCTTTGCCTTAAGATTGTCAATTATTTTCAACTCACAGGTCATTTGGTCGGGTACAGCCTATGAACAGTTTCACTAAGGAGCATGTCCTTTCCGATTGGCGCCAGCGGGCCGATGATTTCGAGCGAGAGGTCGCTAAGGCAGTGATCGGCTTAGAGGGCGCGATTCGTCAGATCACGATCGCCATTTTTGCCCGGGGTCACCTCATGCTGGAGGGCGATGTCGGCGTCGGTAAGACCACCTTGTTACGTGCGGTAGCTAGAGGATTGGGTGGGGCCTATGAGCGGATTGAGGGAACCATTGATCTTCTCCCAGGTGATCTCGTTTATCACACCTTCATTAATGAGGCCGGCCGGCCTAAGGTCGATCCGGGTCCTCTCTTAAAGCATGGCGAGGGGCTGTCGGTCTTCTTTTTTAATGAAGTGAATCGTGCCCGCCCCCAGGTTCACTCGCTGTTGCTAAGAGTGATGGCGGAACGCAGCGTCACGGCGTTTAATCGGGAATACCACTTCCCCTATCTACAGATCTTTGCTGACCGAAATCGGGTTGAGCGTGAGGAGACCTTTGAAATCCCCTCGGCGGCGCGCGATCGGTTTTTGATGGAGCTTTCGATCAGTGCGCCTAAGGATCCTGATCTTCAGTACGAACTGATGTTCAATCCAAGATTCCATGACGTCGACCGGCTGATTCAAGGGGTTGGTGAGGGTGTCCTCCCATATCGTGAATTGAGCGATATCGCTGCCGCCATTCAGTCCGAAGTCAAGGCGAGTGACGCCTTGAAGGCCTATGCGCTCAATCTTTGGTCGGCGACCCGTCAGCCCGCTGATTTTGGGATCAAGGTTTCTGGTGTCGACATGGACCAATTAATCCTCGCGGGGGCCAGCCCCCGCGGGATGAGCATGATGATGCGAGCGGCCAGGGTTAACGCCTGGCTTCAGGGACGAACCCATTTGGTCCCAGAAGATATTCAATCGATCTTCAAAGAGACGGTCTCGCACCGTGTTTTTTTGAATCCGGTGTATGAGCTTCGCCGCGAGATCATCATGCCGGAACTGATGGAACGCTTGTTCCAAGCGGTTGCAGCCCCTTGATCAAAGAGTTTCACTACCGGATCCCATGGCGCTCTTCGAGCCCTCATCCGGGTGGCCATGCAAGCCGGCTGGAGGGGGGGCAAGATGAATTTTCTGGGCTCGTACCATTTGTCTCCCATCCCCATGCGCGCCAAATTGATTTCAGGGCGAGTCTCAAGGATCCTTTTGAGCAGTTGATCGTCCGCAGCTATCGACAACGCAGTCAAGTGGCGGTGACGGTCATCGCGGATCTTTCGGCATCGATGGGGTTTCAAGGCGTCGCCGATAAAAAGGCGCTTTTGGCCCAGTTTTCGATGTCGGCGGCCTGGACCGCCTATCGCCAGGGTGATCGCTTTGGGTTGATGGGCGGGGCCTCCTCCTTGAATGAAGGCCTTAGCGTGCCTTGTCGATATTACAAAGGGGGCGTTCCTGGCCTCTATGAGCGTCTTTTGAATGCGCCTCGTATAGAAAAAGGCATCGACGGGCTTCAGCTTGCAGCGCGTCGATTAGGTCGGCAGCGGTCTCTCGTGTTTCTGGTCTCGGATTTTCATTATTCAGCATCCGTCCTTGATCAGCTGCTGAATGAATTGGGCCATCATGATGTGGTTCCCATCGTCCTTTGGGATAGCCTTGAGTACGAGAATCTACCCCGTTTTGGGCTGGTTGTGCTGCAAGACCCTGAAACCTTCGAAACCAGGCGCCTTTTGATGCGACCCTCACTCCGAGAGACCTTTAGGCAGCGGTTCGAAGAGCGACGGACGGCCTTGGAGCATCGTTTTCGAGAACGAGGGCGACGGCCTTTCTTCCTCATCGACCATTTCGATCCGGATCAATTAACGCGCTATTTTTTGCAAGCTGCGTAGGATACTCTCTGCCGATCTGGTTCATTCTTTGAGGCTATCCGATCATGCGTGCCATTGATCT
>CAILMG010000092.1 GCA_903835265.1 uncultured Methylococcus sp. | reverse complement strand
TTTCCTGAAAAAAATTACACTGAGCATTTTGCGATCTCTGGTGGTACTGGCAAATACGCCGGAGCACGCGGTGAATGCGTTGTTGCGCTTGTAAACGACACGGACTATGTGGTGGTCTGCAAATTCAACTCCATAAAGCTTACTTTCCCGGATCCTTCAACAATCAAATGGTAGATCGTTGGCATTCAGTGCGGGTTTTCAGCGTTAGACACTTTGATCTGGAAAGACGACCGTTAGGATAAGAGCGCTGCCAAAGCTAAAACAGCATCAAGGGTTGCTCAGCACCAGCCACAAAAGCGTGAGCCAGCAGACAGTACAGAATGGAGAATTTTGACGACCAAGGCATGCTACAACCGATCTGTAGCAAGGTTTTACCTGTTGGATAGGTCTTTGAAAGATCGAGCCGGCGAAGGGATTCGAACCCTCGACCCCCAGATTAAAGGTGTGCGGCCTCACCACCTATGAACGCTTTATGTCCCTGTAAAAGTTTTCGTGGGATCCAAGCGCCCCAAGCCATATCAGCTTGATCGCATCATCACGAGTCTACCCAAGAAGGTAAAGCTGCCCCTAACATCGAAATTTGTGAACCCATAATGCGGAGAGATCTCCTTTTTTTATCACCCTATTTGGTCTCCAACCAGCCCGGTTTGATGAGTTCTCCAGGGCCGACTACGTTTGCCTTCATTATTCACGATGATGGGAATAACCGGTCAATGTGTCGTTTTGAAACGACAGGCCAGGTTCTGCGTGTTGTCTTGAAATGAAACGGACTTGAGAGGCGATTGTCCCAAAAAGCTCAAAGAGTTGGTGCCGGAGCCACGATCTTTAACCGACCAGAGTTAGTGTAAAGAGGAGTACACTGGCCTACGAAGTGTTAAAACGGTCAATGTACAAGGTAGAAGTCTGATGTCCAATACAACACAAAAAGTCGCGACAATCTGGCGGTATCCCGTAAAATCAATGATGGGCGAGGAGTTGAACGCGTCCGAGATAACACCCCACGGTGTGCACGGTGACCGAGCCTTCGCTCTACTTGATATTGAGACCGGTAAGATTGTCAGCGCCAAAAACCCCCGAAAATGGCCAGACATCTTTTTTTATCATGCAGCTTATGTGACGCCACCTCTGGGTGCTCAGCTGCCGCCAACCCGCATCACCCTCCCCTGTGGCAAGAGCCTGCTCAGTGACGACTCCAACGCCAACGCCGAACTTTCCGCAGCGCTGAATCGCCCGGTTGAGTTGTGCGTAGCAGCTCCCGAAGAACCAACCCTAGAACAATATTGGCCAGAGTTCGCTGGTCAGGCAAATGAAATCAGTCAAGAGGCCGTTGCCGGCGACGCCCCAAAAGGCACATTCTTTGACTACGCCACCATACACTTGCTGACCACCGCATCGCTGACAAAGCTGAACGAACTATATCCACAGGGACGGTTCGAATCCCGCCGCTTTCGGCCCAACATCGTCATCGACACCGCCGATCAAAATGGCTTTGTTGAAAACGACTGGGTTGGCAAAACAGTCCGCATTGGAGAATCTGTGCGCCTGTACATCACTGACCCCTGTCCACGTTGCATCATGCCTACCCTTGCCCAAGGTGATTTGCCCCGCGATCTTGATGTGATGAACAAAGGTATTTTGCAAAATCGCGTGATGGTGCCATTTGCTGGGAGAGCCCTCCCCTCGATTGGCGTTTATGCCCGCGTTATAGCCGGCGGCACGATCAGACATGGCGACGCTATCATCGTCGAAAGATAAGTCTGGCAAGCGCCTACGATCCTTAATCCTGTGAGACCTAAGGAGCACTGAGGCCACGTCATCGTTCCGTCTGTTCTGAATAAATAACCGACGGTCACGGACCTCCGCACACAAGTCTTGTGTTCGGGCTGGGGATAAACGGGAGCCGAATCCCCGTTGCTCTCGATCCCCACCGATTTCTGGCGCGGTCATTTTTAGTGTTAAACACCGAAAACGCGCTTCTACGCAGCCGTTAACACACTGCGTCGTGATAGCAATGCTGCACCCAGTTAGAGCATTGGATCAGACATTCAAAATCCCGTTTTTTCTGGTCTGGGCGCTACGTCACGAATTGCTAGGTCTTTCTCAAGCAGCATACGAACATAACGTGTGTAGGGTATGCCCTGAGCACGTGCTTTTACCTTCAATGCATCCAGAAGATTCTGTGGAAGTCGCATATTCAGAGCGGCCTTCTTGGATTCGAATTCGAAACGCATGGGCTTGAAGCCTGAAAGATCGAATTCTGACAAATCCGACGTCTCCACAAACTGTTCGTCGTCCGCATCACTCTTCAGCGATGGCATGCTCTTA
>CAILMG010000091.1 GCA_903835265.1 uncultured Methylococcus sp. | reverse complement strand
TTATTTCATTGAGGATTGGGCGACGCATTACCCTTTTCAATATCAAGATCAGCAAAAACGTGATCTCACCCCTTTCCTCGAAAAAGGGCCCTCTACAGCCTTGTTTCAAAGCTATGTGAATGCTCTTCGTGAAGCGCTGCCCAAAGACATCACCACGACGGATCTTTTGGTTTTCCTGAATCAGCGTTTACAACAAGATATTGGCTATCAGATTCGCCTGGAATCGGGTGTTCAGACCCCTGAGGAAACCCTTACCTTACGCAGTGGATCGTGCCGGGACAGTGCTTGGCTCATGGTCCAGGTCCTCCGCTATCTTGGCCTTGCGGCCCGCTTTGTTTCGGGGTATCTGATTCAGCTTGTCCCCGATATTCATCCGAATCCTGAGTCCTTTGATAGAGACTTCACGGATCTTCATGCCTGGTGTGAAGCCTATGTCCCTGGTGCGGGCTGGGTCGGCATGGATGCGACCTCGGGACTTTTTGCAGGTGAAGGGCATATCCCTCTCGCAGTTTCAGCCCATCCAACGGCTGCAGCACCCGTGATTGGAATGACCACGCCGTGTGAGGCGAGCCTTGACGTTGTGATGAAAGTCAGTCGAATTCATGAAGACCCGAGGGTGACAAAACCTTATAAAAAGGAAGAATGGGCCGCCATTATGGCCTTGGGTGTCAAGGTGGATGAGGTTCTCCTTGCGGAAGACGTCCGCTTGACCCAGGGCGGCGAGCCTACTTTCATTGCGCGTCACCCTGGTGATAAACCTGAGTGGCATATTGGGGCCTTAGGGGAGGAAAAGTGGGCGCTTGCCCATCGCCTCTTTCACCGTCTTTCTGAGCGATTCGGTCAAGGTGGGGTGATTCAGTTTGGTCAGGGTAAATGGTATCCCGGAGAGCCCTTACCCCGTTGGGCGATGAACCTTTTCTGGCGGACCGATGGCCTCCCGCTATGGCGTCATCCATCGTTACTTGACCCTGAACCTAACCTCGATCTTGATCTCACCAGGATTGAGGCATTTGGCCAACGGCTTTGTGAAGAGCTTGGGCTCTCTTCTGGCTATCTCATTCCAGCCTTTGAAGATCCATGGATGGCCCTTGATGATGAAAGCAAGCTTCCAATCAATGTGGATCCTAAGACGATGGATCTTAAGGATTCTGGGCATCGTCAGTCACTCGCCAAGCGACTGCGTCAAGGGGTTGGGAGTCTGGTGGGCTATGTATTACCCCTTAAGTCGGTTCCGATTGAAGGTCATCCTTGCGCCTGGCGTTCGAGTCGATGGCCTCTTCGCCATGAGCAGCTTTTCCTCCTAGGAGGGGATTCACCGATTGGGCTTCGTCTGCCACTGGATAGACTTCCTTGGGTGGCCCCCGATGATTTTGAACCGGATATTCCTGTTGACCCCTTTATGCCCCGGGGTGCTTTGAAACCCCGCCGAATGGGGGCGAAAGACCCTGTTGAGCCACCCTCGGACCAGAGCCCAAAAGAAATCATTCATACCGCGCTTGCGCTAGAAATTCGTGACGGTCGTCTTCATCTTTTCTTGCCACCCCTAGGGCGTCTTGAAGACTTTGTTGATTTGATGGAGCACATTGAGACGATTGCCGTATCGATGGATCTTGGTTTACGTCTTGAAGGTTATCCACCGCCGAGAGATCCCAGACTGACAGCCCTTTCGGTCACCCCAGATCCTGGGGTCATCGAGGTCAATGTCCATCCTTCAGCCCATTGGAATGATCTTGTTGCCATCACTCAAACACTCGATGAAGAAGCAAGATCGGTGGGTCTAGCGACGGAGAAATTCAATCTAGATGGTCGCCACACCGGAACCGGCGGTGGTAATCACATCACCCTCGGTGCCCATGAAGCGATCGACAGCCCTTTTCTAAGGCGCCCCGATGTGCTCGTCAGTCTTTTGACTTATTGGCAACAACATCCCTCGCTTTCTTACCTTTTTTCAGGTGCTTTCATTGGCCCATCAAGCCAGGCCCCTCGGGTGGATGAAGCTAGAAATGACCACCTTTATGAACTTCAAATTGCCTTTAGTGAGCTCACAGGAGCCATAGAACCGGGTCAGGAATCAGAGCAGCCTTGGCTGGTAGATCGCCTCCTTCGCCACCTCCTGACCGATATGACGGGTAACACCCATCGATCGGAATTCTGTATCGATAAACTGTATTCACCTGATTCTCCCACGGGACGCTTGGGTATTTTGGAGCTTCGCGCCTTTGAGATGGCGCCTCATTATCAAATGAATCTGCTTCAGGCCCTCCTGCTCCGGGCGCTGGTGGCAAGGTTTTGGAAAACCCCTTATCGAGGTCCCTTGGTGGCTTGGGGGACGCAACTGCATGATCGATTCATGTTGCCTTCCTTCATCGAGCGCGATATCGGTGAAGTTGTGCGTGATCTCGGTCAAAGTGGTTTCCCCTTTGAGCTTGATTGGTTCCAACCCTTCTTAGCGTTCCGATTCCCGACTTATGGTGAAGTGGTCCATGATGGTATTTCGCTCTCCCTGAAGCAGGCCATTGAGCCGTGGCATGTTCTTGGAGAGGAAGTGACGGCGGGTGCCACTGCACGGTATGTCGATTCCTCCGTAGAACGAATCGAGGTTCGTGTTCGAGGTTTGACTGAAACGCGGCATCAGGTGATCTGTAACGGTCGAGTCATTCCGCTCCATCCAACGGGGGTCCCAGGAGAATTTGTAGCGGGTATCCGCTTTAAGGCCTGGGCACCGCCGTCAGGACTCCATCCGACCATTGGCGTACAGTCTCCTTTGGTTTTTGATCTCTACGATAGCTGGAATCAGCGCTCACTAGGCGGCTGTACCTATCATGTGAGTCATCCAGGGGGACGCAACTTCAAGGCCTTTCCGGTCAATGCACAGGAAGCCGAATCAAGGCGGCGGGCCCGATTTTGGGAGCATGGGCATACCCCAGGTCCGATGACGATCTGCCAGGAACCGTTGAACCCTCATTTTCCAATGACCTTAGACCTTCGTTGGACCCCCCATTAGGAGCGCCTCAGTGATGCTTGATTCCAACTCAATGCCCCGTCTTGGCGATAAGAAAAATTCAGATTTTTACGAAGAATATCTGACGCGTCTTCTGGAGGAGCGAGACCGAAGTGGATTGACGGGCATGATTGGCGAGATTGAAGCCTTGCTCATCGGTGTTGAGCCGGGGAATGCGGTGGAATACATCGCCGAACTTGCATTGATGACACCCTATCAATATTTGGTCACGTTGGAGAGCGAAAAACACAGGACCCATGTCTTAAGAATTGATATGGCTTCACCGGACATACTCCTCAGAGAGCCTCGCCAGATGGCTTACAGTGATATCTTTAGAAGCCTTAATGATCTATATCCCGTCGGTGCCCGTCGTCCCCATAGCCGCTATCTTGGGGAGATTCTCCATTGTGAGGACCGCCATCAGGTGGTTGCCCTCCAGCAACAACGAGAATTCCGGTTTTTTTCTGTCGGGCAACTCGCTGATCTCGATCTGCCGCTTAATGTGAGCATCTCAAAGCCCTCGCCCTATACGCAAAATGTTGTGGGCTATATGGACCGTCCGGATGATTCCATCCGTGTGTATCACCATGGTCAGTCGGAGATCTTTTCAAAAGCTCAAGCCGCCAATGATCGCGGTAAGGAAATGCAGGAGCGTCTCGGCATCAGTGAACTCATCGGCCCCATCGATCATCTCGCTACCCGTGTTTACAGTCAAAATCGAGAGCCAGCCCTTCTTGAATACCTCGCATTGTCGAGCTACTACTACTGGGGTAGTTATGACATCAAGGCGCAAAATTCATCGACGAACGTCACTAAAAATCTCCGCGGTTGGCCAGAATCACGGAGCCCTGCGAAGGTCTTCACCGCCAATAATCATCCTTATTGCGTCAATCATCTCGATCAACTTCCAAGTCCTACGGAGACCTTTGTCAGAAACTATGGACCAAGGCTTCACCATATGGCTGTTGAAGTGAAGGATGGTCAGCGTGATGGGCGCGAATATATCGATATTGTCGTCGATGCCATCTCAGGACAAGGTAAGGGCTTTCTCCTCGAAACGATTGGATCAAGGAAAGAGGGCTTGAAACAAATCTTCTCATCGGCCTCTGATTTTTCCTCTCTGATCATTGAGTACGTCCAACGGTTTGGTGATTTCGAAGGATTCTTTACCCGCGACAATGTGGCTAAGCTGACCTTTGCTGCGGGTCAGGAAGAGGGGGTGAAGGCTGAACTCGAAGCGAACGCCCTGTCCTAGACGTTATGGGGGGGTATAATGACCCGCCATGGAATGCTCTGATCTGCTTGACCCCGTCATCGCCATCGCTAAGGCGGCTGCAAAGGCCGTGTTGGAGGTCTATTCAGAAGATTTCGAGGTGACCGAAAAAAAGGATCATTCTCCTTTGACCCGGGCCGATCTTAAATCCCATGAGCTCATTTCAAAAGGTCTAGAGGGTCTTTCCCCCCGTTATCCCATTCTATCTGAGGAAGCCTCAGACATTCCTTACTCCGTGCGCGCCCAGTGGTCGACCTATTGGTTGGTAGATCCTCTCGATGGGACTAAGGAGTTCATCAAGCGCAATGGTGAATTCACCGTCAACATTGCCTTGATCCAGGATCATCAACCCATTCTAGGCGTTGTTTTAGCGCCGGTTCCTGATCTACTCTATTTCGCTGTGAAAGGGCAGGGTGCCTATCGGTCGGTGGCGGGTCAGTCGCCGGTTCGCATCAGGGTCAGTGATTCCAGGGATGGCCCCCTCCGCCTCATCGGTAGTCGGTCCCATGGTTCTGAAGATTGGGATCGATTTCTTGGAACCTTAAGCCCCTACCTTCTTGAGACCGTTGGAAGTTCATTGAAGTTTTGTCGTGTCGCTGAAGGCCATGCAGATCTTTATCCCCGTTTCGGACCCACGTCTGAGTGGGATACGGCGGCCGCCCATGCGATTGTGCTTGAGGCGGGCGGTACGGTCTGTGATCTCGAAGGAGACGAACTACGCTATAACCTGAAACCGTCTCTACTCAATCCCTTCTTTCTCGTCCATGCCATGGGTGATCAGCGCTGGCGCCCAAAGGCTCAAAGCCATCTTGAAGTTCCTTTATGAAAATCATTATCCTTGGTGCCGGTCAAGTCGGCGTGAGCCTTCTTTCAAGCCTATCCAGCGAAAAAAATGACATCGTTATGGTCGATATCCGAGGAGATCTTCTCGATACGCTCCAAGATCGTTTCGATATTAGGACGGTCCAAGGAAATGCAGCGCACCCAACGGTTCTGCAGCATGCAGGAGCCCATGAAGCCGACCTTCTGATTGCTGCCACCAGCGATGATGAAACCAACATGCTGGCTTGCCAGATGGCGGATCTCCTCTTCAAAGTTCCGAAGAAAATTGCACGGGTGAGGGCGATTGAGTACTTCATGTTTCCTGGCCTTTTCTCCCCAGAAACGATTCCCATTGATTACGTTATTAGCCCCGAACAGATCATCACTCAGTTTATTCAGCGCCTCCTCGAATATCCTGGCGCCAATCAGGTGCATGATTTTGCCGAGGGCAAGGTGCGGATGGTCTCGGTGAAGGCGCTGCGTGGAGGCCTGATCGTTGGGCGCGAAGTCCGGGAACTTCATCAACACATTCCCAATTTTCATGCCCGAATTGCCGCCATCTTTCGGAACGGTCAACCCATTGTGCCCAATGGTAATACCATCATTAATCACGATGATGAGGTGTTTTTTTTAGCTTCCACAGAAGAAATCAAAGGAGTGATGGCTGAGCTTAGGAAAACAGAGCGCCCCTATAAAAAACTTATCTTTGCAGGCGGCGGACATGTCGGTAAGCGGGTAGCACTCGCGCTTGAGCATGATTATCAGGTCAAAGTGATTGAACGTGATCCTGTAAGAGCAAAGAAGATTGCAGGACAACTGGATAAGGCTACTGTCTTGGTAGGCGATGCCTCTGATAAAGAATTGCTGCTCAGTGAGAATGTTGATTCAGTCGATGTCTTTTGTGCCATCACCAACAATGATGAAGTCAACATCTTATCGGCCATGCTCGCCAAACGACTGGGTGCGCGCCGGGCCATCTGTCTCGTGAACAACGATGCCTATGCGGATATCGTTGATACCTCTCATGTGGATCTAGTGATTTCCCCTCAACAGGCGACGATCAGTGCGCTGTTACGGTATATCAGGCGCGGCGATATTGCCCAGGTTCATTCCTTGCGCCATGGATCTTCTGAAGCGATCGAAGTGATTGCTCATGGCTCTTCTGATGATTCAAAGGTTATCGGGGTACCCTTAAAAGAGATTGAAATGCCTGAAGGTGTGGTCATGGGCGCTTTAGTCCGTGATGATGAGGTCCTTCATGTGCATCATGACACCGTCATTGAAGATGGTGACCATGTCATTATGTTTTTGCTGGATAAAAAACTGATTCCTGCTGTTGAACGATTGTTCCAGTCAGGTTCCAAACCTCACTGAGAGTTGCCGCATGTCAATCATTCAACGCCTAACCCCTCAAGAAGCCTTTAAAGCCATGTCTGCCAATAGGGATGCCCTATTGATTGATGTCAGGGATCCGGTTGAATTTGTGTTTGTTGGGCATCCCACCCATGCAAAGAATATTCCTTGGGCTTTTGCGCCTGAGATGCGCGCGAACCCCTCCTTTGTTGAACAGGTTCAAGACACGGTCCCGTCATTGGATACCCCTTTATTTTTGCTGTGCCGCAGTGGCCAACGATCGTTCTCAGCCGCAATGGCGCTTGAAGCCCAAGGCTACCGGCAGCTCATCAATGTCGAAGAGGGATTTGAGGGTGGCCTCAATGAATTGAAACAACGATCCACCCTCAATGGCTGGCGTTTCCACGGACTTCCTTGGGAGCAGGGTTGATGAGCTATGCGCTTAGTTTGCAGTACGTGGAGTGTTTGGAGTTTCGGAAATGAACATAGCTAAAAGAGGGTGATGATTAACAGCTTATTCATCGCAAAAGGAGTGCTCACTTCTCGAATCATCGAAGAGGGATGGTGGCCAAAAAATTTGTGACTGAAGGCCATCGACAGATGGATGAGATGAGGCTCAATCTATCCATTCATTAAATGAATATTGTCAGATACTTCATGAGAGCGGGTAGAGTAAATGCGCCAATGATTGCTGTGCTAGTAACCAAGGCTGCCGCTAGGGGTGCATCGCAATTGTAGCGTATTGCATAGGCGATGACGGCATTCGCGGATGGCATGGCAGATTCAATGACTGATATTTGTCTGTCCCGTATAGGTAAGTTAAACGGCCCATCTAGCCAGTATACAATCATAGGCTTAATAAGAAGGACAAGTAAAATGCAGATTATTGCTGTGACTATATGATGACGAACCGAAATGGGTCCTATCGCTAAACCATTCAATAAGGCTATCATAAGAACAAGACTTGATCCGATGTAACTTGCGGAGTTTATTATTGGGGTGATTATAACTCCAGAAGTTGGGAGGTGCAGGCTGCTCCATGTTAGGCTTAGTATTATTGCGGCTACAGGGGGTGACAATATAATGTCTG
>CAILMG010000090.1 GCA_903835265.1 uncultured Methylococcus sp. | reverse complement strand
GATGTCCCAAACGAATAAAAATGACGGGGGCAAGATCATTGTGGATGTCAGAAATGGGGAGGCCAAATTCCTTCCCCTTGATACCCAATTGAATGCTCTGAAGCTAGAAGTGGATAGCCTTAAAGAGAGTCGGAAGAGATTAGAGGAGGCCTTTGTCAGGAATGATCTCCTTGACCGATTTGTGGTTGAAGCCAAACCCACGTTGGATGAGAATAAGGCGGCCGATGGTCTTTCATTACTCAAAAAACTTCAGGTGATCTATGACGGTCTTTCGGTCGCCATCCCCCAAAGTGATTGGGTGCGACGATCAGCAGTTGAGCGGATTCATGGGGATCTTGTCGCCATTGAATCCCGATTCTCGAATCAAATGCCGGAATTGTCCCGGAGCGTCCAGCGAAAGATCCCCTTTCTTCCAGCGGTCATGGGCGGTGCCTTTGGAGGCCTTCTAATCGCTCTTTTGATCACCCTTTTCATGACCCGCTATCGGCGTTATCAGGTCGGCGCCCTTGAGGGGGCGAATTCTCATCCCCGGTAGTGGAAATACGCGGCGCAGGCGCCTTCCCCTGAAACCATGGTGGCCCCCAGGGGGTGTTCTGGGGTACATGAAGTGCCAAAGGCGGGGCAGAGATCAGGTTTAATGATCCCTCGAAGGACGTCGCCGCTTCGGCAGGCACTTTGAAGATCCGGTTGTTGAGGGTCCCATGAGAAGCGAACTTCCGCATCATAATCTCTAAAGGCTGGGCTGAGGCAATATCCTCCATTCGGGATCATTCCTAGGCCACGCCAAGGGAGATCGATCACGTCGAAAACGGCTTTCATCAACGTTTGAGCAGGGAGATTGCCCTCTTCTTTCACCGCGCGCCGATAGGCGTTCATCGCCCCATAGCGCCCCTCCTCAAGGTGGCTCAGGCATTGGTAAATTCCCCCGAGGAGATCGATGGGTTCAAACCCTGTGACGACAATCGGAATCTGGTGACGATGGGCGATGTCATTGATTTCTCGGGTGCCCATGACGGTGGCCACATGCCCTGCTGCCAGAAAGCCATCTATCCGTGATCGAGGATCAAGGATCAATGCCTCCATGGCGGGCGCCACCCGGACATGACGAACCAGGAGGGAAAAATTATGGATCTTACGGCGCTTCGCTTCTGAAACCGCCATCGCCGTTGATGGCGCCGTGGTTTCAAAGCCAACGGCAAAGAAGACCACTTCCTTTTGAGGGTGTTCTTCTGCGATTCGAAGGGCCTCAAGAGGACTTAAGAGCGCCCGCACGTCTCCGCCCTCGGCCCGTGTGGAGAGAAGATCCGTGGTCGATCCTCTCACTCTCAGCATATCGCCAAAGCTGGTCATGATGATTTGTGGTTCAAGAGCCAAGGCGATGGCGCGGTCGATCCCCTCGCTGGGGGTGACGCAGACGGGACAGCCAGGGCCATGAAGGAGTTCCACCCCCTCTGGGAGCAGCCGATCGAGGCCATAGCGGAGAATGCTATGGGTTTGGCCGCCACAGACCTCCATCAAGGTCCAGGGGCGGGTCACCCTTTGGGCCATGGCTTCCCTAAGGTTTAGAACCAGGGCCGGTTGCCGAAAATCTCGAGGGGTCGTCATGAGGGTTCGGCCGAAGCCATGCCTTCACCAAGGGCGCGAAACGCCTCAAGGGTTTCTAGTGCCTCGGCTTCATCCAACAGGGCAATCGCGCATCCTGCATGGACGATCACATAATCCCCGACGTTTGCCTCAGGGGTGAAGGCGAGGGAGACGTCAGTCGTCATACCACCAAAGACCACCCGAGCGGTCGTTGGGGCCTCTTCTGACGCTACGAGGCTTTGGATTTGTCCTGGAACGGCAAGACACATGGGCTTTATGACCAATCGATGGGGAGGTTCTTGAGCCTTCAACGGATCGTGACCGGTTGATCTTGGCTGAGACCCGTTACAATAGCGGATTTTGGCCTCTTAAGATTCTTCTTGATGAAAGTCCTCCACTGTTCCTGGGTCCCAGAACCCACCGATGACTTCATCCAGGGGGGTGATTTCTGGTTGTGGGTCGAAGACGATATGGTTCGGGAAGGCCTTTCGCCCTTGCAGCATCCCCGGCATCTCCCAAAAACCGATCTCATTGAATTTCTTGAGGGAGTTCTGGGTCTTTCGGTCTCCGCTTATGAGCGGCGGTTTCATTTTGGAATTCAATCGGTGGCGCTTCCAACCGTGCTCGAAAGTCCATGGCCAGCCCCTGAATGTGAAAAGGATCATGAAGCCCCTCCTGAAGAAGCCGCATTGGGTGTTTATGAGGTGGATGCCTATCGTCAGGTGAGGCCGATCAGCCAACTCGGTGACCTCCGATTTTTGGCCTTTTGTTGTGGTTCGGAGGTCAGGCCCGGCTCAGATCTTCTCTTTTGGCATTACTTTAGCCAGAACATCAAGTCCATCATTCTGCGCGATCGTTACATTCCAAGTCTTCTCTATCGCGCCATAGAACCAGAAGGGTATGAGCTCCATGCGGGTTGGGAAATTGTTTCTGATGATTATGAGCGCCTTCTCAAGGAGGCCTTATTGCTGATGCCTGAGGGATGTCAGTATGGCGGTGGCGTCCCCTTCGAGAAAAACAGTCTTCTCAAACATTGTGCGGAGGTGCTGGTCCAGCAGGTCGTTACCAAAGGCTCAGTCAGTACGAAACTGGATCGAAGGATTCGGGGCTCTTTGATTGATGCCGCGCGTCAGGAACTTCCCTCTCGGCAGCCCTTCATGATCGATGATGGCCTCACCCTCTATCATGAATGGCAGAGTTGGCGCCGAAAGCTTGCCGCCCGCCGGGGAGAAGCAGGATTCACTTTGCTGTTGAAGCTTCAAGAGGCTGAGACTGAATATGATCCTTGGCGCCTTGATCTTCTGATGGCGCCAAGGAAGGACCCCTCGCTCCAAATCCCTCTATCGCGCTACTGGCTGTTAGATCCCAAGGAGCAGAAAGCCTTCCGGGCGTTGTGCGGCCGGGGGTTCGATCAGAACCTTCTCCTGGCCTTGGGACAGGCGGCACGCATTTATCCCCCGCTTTGGGAAGGCCTTGATGAAGCCCAGCCCTCAGGAATAGATCTCAGCCTCGAGGAGGCGTTCGCCTTTTTGAAGGAAGATGCTTGGGTGTTGGAGGATGCGGGTTTTACGGTGCTGGTCCCTGCTTGGTGGACCCCCCAGGGACGCCGGCGAGCCAAGATTCGGCTCAAGGCCTCTGGGGCATCCCCCTCTGGGGCCAACCGGCGCAATGCGATGGATCTCCAGCATCTGATGGCTTACCGCTACGATTTGGCCCTTGGGGATGAAACGGTCCTTGAGACGGAGTGGTCACAGCTGGTTGAAAGTAAGTCGCCATTAGTTCGATTCAGAGGCCAATGGTTAGCCCTCGACCGTGAAAAAATGCGCGAGATGCTGGAATTTTGGCAACGTCAACGGGAGGATGGCGAGGGCCTAAGCCTTCCTGATCTCATGCGAAAGTCGGCCGAGGATGTTGATTTCTTTGAGGTCGAGCCGCATCACGCGCTGGCTGAGATGATGTCAAAACTGAATGATCATCGGCAGTTGGAGCCCCTCGACAACCCCAAAGGCCTGATGGCCCAACTGAGGGAATACCAGAAGCGGGGGCTCGCTTGGATTTGTTTTCTCGAACGTCTTGGCCTCAATGGCTGTCTTGCCGATGACATGGGGCTTGGAAAGACGGTCCAAGTGTTGGCGCGCCTCCTTGAAGAGCGACAGGACGGATCGACAGTAAAACCGACCTTATTGATTGCACCGACCTCCGTGATCGGCAACTGGAAGAAGGAGATGGAGCGATTTACGCCGGATCTACGAGCTTTTATCCACCATGGGACGGTCAGGGTCCGTGATGCAGAAGCCTTTGAAGCGGCCTGCCTTGAGGCGGATGTGGTGATCACCTCCTATGCCCTCGCGCGACGCGACGAAAAGATCCTCTCGGCCATCCGCTGGCGCCGCGTGGTCCTTGATGAAGCGCAGAACATCAAGAATCCGGCCTCGGCACAAAGCCGGGCGGTTCTGAAGATGCAAGCCGATCACCGCCTGGCACTCACTGGGACGCCGGTCGAAAACCGATTACTGGATCTCTGGTCTATCTTCAATTTCTTAAATCCAGGCTATCTCGGGAAACAGGCCCAATTTCGTCAGCGCTATGAACTCCCTATTCAGCGGGATAATGACCCTCGTCGTGCGGATATGCTGAAAAGGCTGATTGAGCCCTTTGTTCTTCGAAGGGTCAAGACCGACCCCGAGATTATCCGGGATCTCCCTGAAAAATTAGAGAACCGGCAGTTTTGCCATCTCAGCAAAGAGCAGGCCTCGCTGTATGAGGCGGTGGTCAAAGATGTCGAGCAGCGTCTAGGTGATGCCGATGGGATGAGCCGGCAAGGCCTGATTCTTTCAACCCTCACCCGCTTGAAGCAGATCTGTAATCACCCCGCGCAGTTTCTTCATGATGGCAGTCGTTTTAGTGGGGATCGTTCACCGAAGCTTGAGCGGCTTTCAGACATGCTCTCCGATGTGATTGGAGAGGGAGAGTCGGCGCTGGTCTTTACCCAGTTCGCAGAAATCGGCGGCCATCTTGAGCGGCACCTTCGGGAGCGACTTGATTGCCCGGTCTTTTATCTTCATGGGGGGGTTCCTGCCGCTAAGCGGGAGCGAATGATCGCTGAGTTTCAGGATCTTGAAACAGGCCCCGGGTTGTTCCTTCTGTCGCTTCGAGCCGGGGGGGTTGGGATTACCCTGACCAAAGCCAATCATGTCTTTCATTTTGATCGCTGGTGGAATCCAGCGGTGGAGGACCAGGCGACCGACCGGGCTTTCAGGATCGGTCAGAGGAAGAATGTCTTTGTCCATAAATTCATTACCATGGGCACGCTTGAGGAGCGGATTGATCGACTGATTGAGGAAAAAAAGCAGGTCGCTTCTCTGATCGTAGGCAATGATGAATCTTGGCTGTCGCAGCTCGATAACGATACCTTCAAGGAGTTGATTGCGCTCAACCATCTCGCGGTACTGGAATAAGGGGGGCTCTTGAATCAGATTCTGGCGATAGCCCTTGGGGGCTCTATGGGCGCCGTCAGCCGCTTTATGGTGGCTAATGCGCTCTTTGCTGCCTTCGGCCGGGGATTCCCGGTGGCGACCCTCTTCATCAATGTGACGGGATCGTTTCTGATGGGTTTTTTTGCTGAGTGGCTCCTTCAAAGAGTCTCCTTCGCCGCGGAATATCGGGTCGCCCTTCTGATCGGTTTCTTGGGGGCTTATACGACCTTTTCGACCTTTGCTATTGAAACCCTTTATCTTTTTGAAGGGGGAACGCCGCTTCGGGCTTTCCTGAACATCGGCCTGAGTGTGCTCCTCTGTTTAGTGGGCGTTTGGCTCGGCATTTTTCTTGGTCGGGGAGCTTCTCCCAATATCATGGGGTTCTGGCCTCATTTTTCCCTCATCGAGTTTTTATGGCCCTGGATGTTTTTTTTGGTTTCGGCTTTTTTAACCCATCTGTGGCTGGATTCCATTGCCTGTGAGCCATTATGCCGGCGTGTTTTTGATCTTTTAGCGATTTCTTTTATGGCGTCTGCCATCACCTTTTGGTGGCTTTTTAGGCTTGAAAGGCCCCCTGAGCTTTCAGGTTTGGTCCTTTTTATGATTGTCCAGGGCCTCGTTGGGGCCGGGTGTTTGGCCTTGGTGACCTGGCTCGCTGAGATCTTGCCCAAGCGGTTTTAGGATTTTCTTGTAGGCTTTTTTTCAACGAGAAGATCCGCCCGACCATAGCGGGCGATAGGGTCCTCCGTTCCTCTGGTTGTTTGGGTCAGGTAGGCCCACATCTGATCGCCAACACTAAAATGCCACCACTCCTCAGGATGTCGGGTGAACCCTGCCTCCCTCATCACCGTGAATAAAAGGCTGCGGTTCTGATGGACGATCTGATCGCGCGCCTCAAAATAATCGGGGCTTGAACGGTCGGAATTTTCATCAATGGGGGATCCCATATCGATCTCCTGCCCATCGCAATCGACAACAGTGAGATCTAGAGCGGCCCCGGTACTGTGGGGCGGTGGGGTAAGAGGGTCGTCACTGGGCTCTGCCCAGATCCTCAACGTCTTTTGCCAGAGGACCTTGCGCTGATCAGGCGGGACCATTTCCGGCGAAAGCCCGCCTGAAAGGGTTTTGAACTCATGGAGCACCATGAAGGATTGGACCCGGTTAGGCCGGTAGGCATCAAAGAGTTTCAGCTTAAAGCTCTTCTTTTGGCGATCGAGAGCGGTTGCTGCGATCACGAGTCTGTCGATGACGCCGGTTCGAAGTTGCCAGGGGTGATCGCTGTCATAAGGGGCACCAAAGGCCTCATAAGGGTGAGGCTCAGTGAGGCAGAAAAGGTCTCGAGGAATCGGCGCCAGGGGATCCCCACATTCCTCTATGAGGATTCGGCGGTAGGGCTTCATCAGAGGCGCCGTCTCAATAGGACCGATCCAACAGGACGCCCTTGAGGTCTCTCAGCAGCATTCTTTTGATGACGAGGCGCATGGGGATCAGTTCGTATGATGGCTCAAAACGAACCAGTTTAAAGTGGCCATCATGATGATGATCAGGGTTAACCCGATCTGGAAGTACCTGTCGATCCGGTCGACTTTCGCTGTGACGCTCGGTTTGTCCGCCTCTGAGGCCCTGCTATGTTCATTGGTGCCCCAGAGGAAAAGGCCGAAGAGAGACAAGTTGGTGAAGTAACAGACGTTGTAGAGGGTATCCAAAAAAGTCAGGTAGGGGAGTTCAGGTAACCAGGTCTGATAGGTCTGCTGAAGGAAAATCAGGGTCAGAATGGACGTTGGCGGAATGCTGAGGCGGATATCCCATCCGGACGATGAAATGGATGGGGAGAAGAGTGTCAGGGTCATGATCGTGATCAGCGGTAAGATGATTTTAAGCACCGTCGCCACGGGCGCTTTCTGGTAGGCGATTTCCATTCGGGCTTGAGGAACTTGCGTTCGGCCATCGTCGCTACCCGGTTCGCTCAAGGAATGGGCGGATTCTCGATAGTACGTCTTGAAATCGAAACCCTCGGTGAAATAACCGCTGAGATCAATATAGGCCCCAAGTCCCGAGTGGGTCTGATCGAGGCGAATGCCCAGGGGGTTTCCTTGCTCCATGAGCTTCTCACTGATTAATTCCACCACGATCGGCAGTTTGATGGCATAAAAGGGATAAGTCCTGAAATTGAGCTTATTGACATAGAAATGTCCTGAAAACCTAAACTTCTGATAGTAGTGCGTATTCCACGTGAT
>CAILMG010000089.1 GCA_903835265.1 uncultured Methylococcus sp. | reverse complement strand
GTGGGGACATTCAAACGGCGCCATTGGATAGTTTCGTGAATGTCACGATGTCCGATGCCGATCCTCTCTTGCTCCCAAGCGTTGCTACGCCATCAACCAACTGGACCGATGCGAGTAAACGGCTGCAGCCTTACGGCAATCCAAGCTATATCCATGCGCAAACGCCGATCCATAAGGGGGATACCTCTCAAGCCTTGATCTATGCGGGAGGGTCGATCAAAGGTGTTGATCCTTTGTTGTTTGCGCTTCCGGTGTCGCTTGATGCAGAGGCGGGTACGGATATTCTCGATACCAGCTTTACCATGCAGCACCCAGACTATGCGCTCTCAACGATCGCTGCGGGTCGGGATATCACATTCAATACCCCGAGAAATAACCTTGGAAACCTGATTAATTCCTCAGGCCAGATTAGTGTGGCGGGCCCTGGGCAGCTTCTGTTGACGGCGGGTCGAAATGTCAATCTCGGTGCCTCGGTCGGTATTTTCTCGACCGGCAATACCATCAACAGTGCGTTGACGGGTGAAGGGGCCTCGGTTTCCGTCATGGGCGGTATGGGGCCGAATGGCGCTCAATTTGATGCCTTTGCCCAAAAATATGATCCCTTATCAAAGCCTTACAGCACCTTGCTGACCAGCTATATGCAAACGGTCACGGGGGACCCAACACTGACCTCTACGGCAGCCTCCGCGAGCTACCAGGCTCTGCCTGCCTCACAAAAAGATATCTTCCTCCTGAATATCTTGTTCTCTGAAATTAGACAAGCGACTTCAGTGGCCGCGAAGAGTGGTCAGGCCAAGGACTATCAACCGGGTTATGAAGCCATTGCGACCATGTTCCCAGGTTCAGGCTCTAAGGACTCAACCTATGCGGGTGACATCAGTCTCTTCTTCAGTAAGATCTCGACCTTTGCAGGCGGCGACATTAATCTTTTGACACCCGGTGGCTCGGTGAATGCAGGGCTTGCTTCCGCCTTTGCAGGCTCCAAATCGGCCAGTGACCTCGGTATCGTTGTTCAGGCGGATGGGGCGATCAATGGCATGGTCAATAACGACTTCATGGTGAATCAGTCCCGTGTCTTTGCTTTGAATGGCGGTGATATCACCCTCTGGTCCTCGAATGGGAATATCGATGCCGGCCGTGGTGCTAAGGCCGCCCTATCGGTGCCTCCGCCTCAAGTGACCTTCGATGCGCAAGGGAACTTGAAAGTGATCTTCCCGCCGGCGGTTTCTGGTAGTGGTATCAGAACCGCGGCAAGTTCTGCGCCGAAACCAGGCGACGTTTATCTCGCGGCACCAAAGGGGATTGTTGATGCGGGTGAAGCCGGTATCGGTGGCTCCAACATTACGATTGCGGCCACCGCCGTTCTGGGCGCCAATAACATTCAGGTGAGTGGTTCTTCGACCGGCGTCCCATCAACCAGTGTCTCGGTACCGATCGCGCCCGCAGGTGCTGCTGCAGCGGCGACCGCAGCCAGTAATACGGCTGCAGATGCTGTGAACAACGACACCAATCAAGCGCAAGAAAAGAATTCTCTTGCTGAAAACCGCTTGAACCCTTTATCGGTTGACATCTTGGGCTTTGGCGAATGTGGTGTCGCGGATATCAGAGACGGGAAGCCCGGCTGCGTCTAGAGATATGAGGCTTCAGCGCTGAAGCCTCTGACCTTCCCTTAAACCTTATTTTTTTGATCATCGAGTGGGTCGGTGATGGTTTAAATCACCCTTATTTTCGGCTCATTTTATAGAATGTCACACCTATGACACATTATAGTCATGAGATCGTCACATCGAAACTCGATAATTGTGGAACGAAAAACTGTCTGGCCATTACCATGAAATTTCCGTCGTTAGGTCTCTTGTTGGCATTGATTGCTCTTCCCCAAGTTTCACAGGCTTGGTGGAATGAAGATTGGACGTCTCGTAAGAAAATCTCTCTCGATACCACGATCACGGGTGCCGATATCAAGGAGCCCATCACTGATTTTCCAGTGTTGGTCCGGTTGCATCCGGGCAATTTCAGCTATTTCAGTGAAGTCAATAAGGACGGAAACGACATTCGGATGATGGCGGATGATAAGACGCCGTTGAAATTCCAAATCGAGAAGTTTGATGGTGTCAATGAGATGGCGCTGGTTTGGGTTCGCCAGCCCAGCATCACGCCGGGTGCGAACACCGACGGTTTTTATATGTATTACGGCAACGAAGATGCCCCAAAGCCAGCCGCTGGTAATGATGTCTATGGCGATGACTTTGTCGCGGTTTATCACTTCAGTGATGAAGCGGGTCCACCGCAGGACGCGACAGCGTATGCCAATCACGGCGATGTAACGACCGCCCAACCAGACCCGACGGGCTGGATTGGTGGGGCCCTCAAATTTGCCGGCACGACTTCCTTAAGTATCAAGCCGACGCCTTCGTTGGCCATCGACCCTCAGAAAGGCTGGACTTTTGCTGCTTGGATCAAGGCAGATCAATTAGTTGGCGATACTTATATCCTCAATGCGGTCTCAGGGCCTAATGAACTGGCTCTTTTGACGCGAAACAATCTCTTGATCGCTCGCTACAGCGTCAATGGCCAGGTGCTTGAAACCGCACCGGCTGATCTTGGACAGCCAGGACAGTGGCATCACGTGGGTGTTGTCCTTCGATCTGACAAAGTCGAACTGTTCCTTGATGGGACCAACACATCCTCGGTTCCAGTAGCCGCCCAAGCCATGAACCCACAGATCATCTTGGGTGCATCAGCAGCGGGTGGCAACTTCCAAGGCTCCATCGATGAAGTCCAAATTTCAAAAGTCCAACGTCATGTCGATTGGATGAAGCTGCTTCATCGGAGTCAGAGTCCTGATTTCATGGTCACCACCATGGGGCAGGATGAATCGGGAGAGGCTGGCGGCGGTGTTAATTCCTTTGCGGTGATTGTCGCCAACGTGACCATCGACGGCTGGATCGTTATTGGTCTCACTATGATCATGTTTGTCGTTGCGATGATCGTCATGGTCGTCAAAATTATCGTGATTGGTCG
>CAILMG010000088.1 GCA_903835265.1 uncultured Methylococcus sp. | reverse complement strand
TGATGAGCGAAATCAACGTCACCCCCTTAGTGGACGTGATGTTGGTTTTGCTGGTGGTGTTCATTGTCACCGCCCCCCTCTTAACTCAGTCAGTCGGGGTTGCGCTGCCTAAAACCGTCTCGGCCGCCCCAGCCCCAAACCAGCCTTTGACCCTGATCAGTGTCGATGCCGGTGGGCAGATTTTCCTTGACCGAAAACCTGAGACCCCCGAATCACTGGCGACGATCCTTCAGCAACGCATCAGCCAACAAGCTGATTTAACCGTGCAATTTGAGATTGATGAAAAGGTCTCCTACGGCAAGGCGGCCGAAGTGCTCGCCATCGCCCAGCACGCAGGCATCACCAAGGTCGCTTTACAAACCAGGCCTTGATCAAGGAAGCCCCGTGAACCTCTTGAGAACCTACCTTAAAGCACTCTCCCTCCTCGCCCCTGAAAAATGGCTCGCATCCGGCCTGGTCCTGGCCAATGTCGCTATTGGTCTCGTCCAGCTTCTGGAGCCGATCCTCTTTGGGCGTGTGGTTGATGCGCTGGCCGGGGGGAAGGCGGCCTTCCCCCTGATTGGTCTCTGGGCAGGACTGGGCCTCTTTAGCATCTTAGGAGGGGTCGTCGTTGCGGTAGCCGCCGACCGCCTCGCACACCGGCAAAGACTGTCGGTCCTCGCCAATGTCTTTGAGCGGGTGATTACCCTCCCAGTCGCCTTCCACGCCGAACGGGGATCCGGCACGGTGGTGAGGACCCTCCTCGCGGGCAGCGATGCCCTCTTCTGGATGTGGCTGACTTTCCTTCGCGAGCACCTAGCCGCCTTGGTCAGCATTGGGTTCCTGATTCCGACGGCGATTGCGATGCAACCCCTTCTGGCGGCAATCCTTGGGGTCCTCTCCATCATTTATGTAGTCGCCAATGTGATCGTGGTCCAACGCACCACGGGGGGCCAAGATGCGGTTGAACGCTACAATCAAGATGTCTTTGGACGGGTCGGCGATGTCCTTGGGAATGTCACTGTCGTCCAAAGCTTTGCGCGACTCCATGCGGAGACATCGGCGCTAAGATCCTTGATGGGGCATTTACTCAAAGTACAGTATCCGGTGCTCACCTGGTGGGCGATCCTGACCGTCATGACCCGAGCCTCTGCCACCATCACCATGGTGGCCATTTTTTCTGTCGGCGCCCTCCTTGCCGAAAAGGGTGCCGTCACCGTCGGTGAAATCGTTAGCTTTGTGGGTTTTGCGACCCTTTTGATCGGAAAACTCGACCAGCTCTCAAGCTTTGTATCAAGGATCTTCAATCAGACCCCGACCATTCAGAATTTCTTTCATCTTCTTGAAGCCCCAGGCGCCGCAATTGAAGCGCCAGATGCCGTTGAATTAAAGGTGAATGGGGGCCGCGTCATTTATGAGGACATCTCCTTTCAATTTCCAGGGAGCACTCAAGGTGTCTTTTCCATCGATTTTGATGTGCCCCCCGGGGCAACCATTGCCTTGGTGGGGTCTACGGGATCCGGCAAAACCACCACCCTCACTTTCCTCCAAAGGCTCAGAGATCCGGATCAAGGGCGGATCACGATTGATGGCCAAGATATCCGGGAGGTCACCCTAAAATCTCTAAGAGATTCGATCGGTATCGTGTTCCAAGAAGCAGGCTTATTTAATCGATCGATTGCGGAAAACATCCTGATCGGAAGACCCGGCGCCACACAGGATGAGGTCATGGCTGCAGCGAGGCTCGCCGAAGCGGAAGAATTTATCGAGAAAAAACCCGGGGGCTTCGGCTTTATCATTGGCGAAAGAGGCGCTGCCCTTTCAGGGGGCGAGCGTCAGCGCCTAGCCATTGCAAGAGCCCTCCTCAAAAATGCTCCCATCCTGATCCTTGATGAGGCGACTAGCGCGCTTGATACCGGAACGGAAGCTAAAATCAAGCGGGCCCTCGATGCCCTTCGCCGCGGCCGAACCACCTTTATCATTGCCCACCGGCTCTCAACCGTCGCGCATGCCGACCAGATTCTGGTCCTTGAACAAGGTCGCATCATCGAGCGGGGGACCTTTAGAGAACTGGTTGCCCTCAATGGCCTTTTTGCGCAAATGGTCCGTGATGGCGGATTTCAGGAACCAGAGCCCCCTTCGCCCTCTTGAAAAGGGGCGAAGCTGCCCCCACACCTCCCGGTACACCAGGTTTTCAACCTTATTTAACCTCTGGAGGCATGATCTCGCTATGACAACGAAGGACAACAAGGTCACGATGGGTTTTGAAGCTGAAGTTAAACAGCTTCTGCACCTGATGATCCATTCGCTCTACAGCAACAAGGAAATCTTTCTTCGGGAATTAATTTCAAACGGTTCCGATGCGGCCGATAAGCTCCGCTTCAATGCCTTGAGTGATGATGCGCTCTATGAAGGTGATCCTGACCTTAAAATCAGGATTGGCTTCGATAAAGAGGCGAGGACACTGACGCTCACGGACAATGGCATCGGGATGACCCGGGATGAAGTCCGCGAAAACATCGGGACCATTGCTCGTTCAGGTACCAAGCAATTCTTCGAATCACTGACCGGGGATCAGGCCAGAGACAGTCAGCTGATTGGGCAATTCGGCGTCGGCTTTTATTCTTCCTTCATCGTCGCTGATAAGGTCGTCCTTGAGACCCGGAAGGCTGGAAGCGCGACCGATCATGGCGTTCGCTGGGAATCCAAGGGTGAAGGCGACTACACCTTGGAAGAGGTTGATCTCAAGGCACACGGCACCACCATCACCCTCCATCTCCGAGAGGGCGAAGATGAATTTCTGGATGGCTGGAAGCTTCGGAGCATCATCCGGAAGTTCTCAGACCACATTGCACTCCCGATCGAGATGCAAAAGGAGCATTACGGCGACCCTAAGGAGGATGAAGAAGCCTCAAAGGAAGAATGGGAGACCGTCAACAGTGCTTCAGCGCTTTGGGCCAAAAGCCGCGATGAGATTTCAGATGAAGACTACGAGACTTTTTACAAGCACGTCTCCCACGACTTTCAGGCGCCTTTAGCCCGTGTTCATAGTCGGGTTGAAGGAAATAATGAATACACACTTCTCCTCTACATCCCCTCGGCAGCACCCTTTGATCTTTGGGAGCGGGATGTAAAGCATGGCGTTCGCCTCTATGTCCGGAAAGTCTTCATCACCGAGGAAGCCGATAAACTGATGCCGCGGTACCTGAGATTCATCCGCGGCGTCATTGATTCTGATTCACTGCCACTCAATGTCTC
>CAILMG010000087.1 GCA_903835265.1 uncultured Methylococcus sp. | reverse complement strand
GGTTTTGAAAGGGCACCCATCTTCGATTTATTGCCCGCTGATGCGCGGCGTTTCATGCCGTCAGCTGCCCATGAATTATCCGTATCCCTCACATCGAACTCGCGTTAAAATCTGCGGCTTGACGCGGATCGAGGATGCTCTGGCGGCGGTTCGACTCGGGGCTGATGCCCTGGGCCTCGTGTTTTACCCTAAGAGCCCTCGAGTGGTTTCGATCGAGGTGGCCCGATCGATCATTGAGAGGGTGCCGCCCTTCGTGACGATCGTCGGCCTTTTCGTCAATGAGAATAAAGGGACCATCGCTGACATCCTGTCGAACGTTCGATTGGATCTTTTGCAGTTTCATGGGGATGAGGCGGAAGCGGATTGCCAAGGGTTTGGCAGACCGTTCATCAAGGCCATTAGGATGCGGTCTGATCTCGATCTACCGGCCACCATGGCACGCTATCCCGGCGCCAGCGGCTTTTTGGTCGATGCCTTTGAGGCCGATGCGATGGGGGGAACCGGGTGCGCTTTTGACTGGGGTCGGTTGACCCCGTTGTTGGCGCGACAACTGATTGTGGCTGGGGGATTACGGCCTGACAATGTGGCCGCGGCCTTAACAGCCCTGAGGCCCTACGCACTCGATGTCTCCAGTGGTGTCGAGGCTCAAAAAGGAATCAAGGATGAGGCCAAGATGGCCGCATTCCTCAGTGAGGTGCATGACTTTGACTACCGACTTCAACACGATAGAACCTTATAACCTCCCCGATGAAAGGGGCCACTTTGGACCCTATGGTGGCGTCTTTGTTGCCGAGACCCTCATGGAGCCGATCGATGAGCTGCGGACGGCTTACGAGCGCTACATGAAGGATCCTGAGTTTCTCAAAGAACTCGATCGGGATCTCCAATACTACGTCGGGCGACCCTCCCCGATTTATCATGCCGAAAGGATGAGCCGCCATTTTGGTGGCGCTCAGATCCTCCTGAAACGGGAGGACCTTAACCATACCGGCGCCCATAAGGTCAACAACACCATTGGTCAGGCGCTCTTAGCGCAACGGATGGGGAAGACCCGCATCATCGCTGAAACCGGGGCTGGCCAGCATGGGGTGGCGACGGCGACGGTCGCCGCTCGCTTAGGCCTTGAATGCGTGGTCTACATGGGTGAGGTGGATGTAGCCCGGCAGGCTCCAAATGTCCTTCGGATGCGCCTTTTAGGAGCGACGGTGGTTCCGGTTTCTTCGGGCTCCAAAACCCTGAAGGATGCCCTCAATGAGGCCATGCGGGATTGGGTCACCCACGTCGATAATACGTTCTATATCATCGGGACGGTGGCAGGCCCTCATCCCTATCCGGCGATGGTCCGTGACTTTCAGTCGGTCATCGGCCGCGAATCGCGGGAACAAATGATGGCTCAGACCGGGCGACTGCCGGATGCTTTGGTCGCCTGTGTGGGCGGTGGATCGAATGCCATTGGGCTGTTTCATCCTTTCATCGGCGATACCGAAGTTGCCATGTATGGGGTTGAGGCTGCCGGTGATGGGATCGAGACCGGACGTCATTCGGCCCCGCTGTCGGCCGGACGTCCCGGGGTTCTCCATGGTAACCGGACGTATTTGATCGAAGACGATGATGGCGAAATTATCGAGACGCATTCCATTTCGGCAGGTCTTGACTACCCGGGTGTGGGTCCTGAACACGCTTGGCTAAAAGACATTGGGCGGGCCCACTATGTGGCGATCACTGACACTGAGGCGATGGAAGGATTTCATGCCCTGACCCGGATGGAGGGGATTATTCCCGCCCTCGAATCGAGTCATGCGGTCGCTTATGCGATGAAACTAGCGCCGACCCTTGATCGGGACCAGCAGATCCTGATTAATCTGTCAGGGCGCGGTGACAAGGATATCAATACCATTGCTGCCAGAGAGGGCATTACGCTGTGAGCCGACTCACCCAACGCTTCAATGATCTCCGTCAACGGGGACGCACCGCACTCATTCCCTTCATCACGGCGGGGGATCCTGATCCCTCGTTTACCGTCCCGGCGCTGCATGCCTTGGTCAAAGCGGGTGCTGACATTATCGAGGTCGGCGTTCCCTTCTCGGACCCGATGGCCGATGGCCCGGTGATTCAAAGGGCCAGCGAACGTGCTTTGGCCCATAAGATGAGCCTTCGAAAGACCCTCGAACTGGTCAAGCAGTTTCGAATGGAAGATCACGAGACACCGGTCGTCTTAATGGGCTATTTGAATCCGATTGAGGCCATGGGCTATGAAGCCTTTCGGGATCAGGCGGTGGCTTCAGGGGTTGATGGGGTCTTGACCGTTGATATGCCGCCTGAAGAGGCGAGCGAATTTTTGGAGCTTCTGAAGGCTTCGGACATTGATCCTATTTTCCTTTTGGCGCCCAATAGCACCGAAGCCCGTATCCAGAAGATGGGCGCATTGGGTCACGGTTATCTTTACTATGTTGCCCTCAAAGGAGTGACCGGTGCCGGTCACTTGGACCTCGCCAATGTTGAGAAGAAATTGAAGGAGATCCGGCAGTGGACCGCTTTGCCGCTGGCCGTCGGCTTTGGGGTCAAGAATGCTGAAACAGCGGCCGCTATTGGCCAGCTCTCGGAAGGGGTCGTGGTCGGTAGCGCGCTGGTCAGTCAAATTGAGGCGGCCCAAGAAGACCCCTCAGCCGCGCTCTTGGGCATGACAGACCTGATTTCTTCTATGCGCCATGCTTTGGATGCGGCGCCTGGTTCTCTTGTCTGATTATTGGAGAAGTTGATTGTGAGCTGGTTTCATAAACTGGTCCCCTCGAAGATTCGGACCGAGGCTTCGACCAAAGGAACGATTCCTGAGGGTCTGTGGAGTAAGTGCCCGAGTTGCAATGCTATTCTTTACCGTTCTGAGGTAGATCGCCATCAGTCGGTCTGTGCAAAGTGTGGCCACCACATGCGCCTCAGCGCGAGGAAGCGGCTGCATGCTTTCCTTGATCCTGGCAATCGGATGGAGCTTGCGGAATCCTTGGTCTCGGTCGATGTACTGAAATTCAAGGACAGCAAAAAATATAAAGATCGTCTCTTGCAGGCTCAGAAGTCCTCCGGTGAAAAAGACGCATTGATCGTTGTTGCCGGCCATCTTGAGGGTCGTCCTTTGGTCGCCGCCGCGTTTAATTTCGAATTTATGGGCGGGTCGATGGGCTCTGTGGTTGGCGAGCGATTTGTCCGCGGCGTTAACCACTGCGTGGACCATCGGGTGCCTCTGGTGGTCTTTTCTGCCAGCGGTGGCGCCAGAATGCAGGAATCCCTCTTATCCCTGTTTCAGATGGCCAAGACCAGTGCCGCCCTGGCCCGCATGGCCAAAGCGGGGGTCCCCTTTATCTCGGTGATGACCGATCCGACGATGGGCGGCGTTTCAGCGAGCCTTGCGATGCTGGGTGATATCAATATTGGTGAGCCGGGTGCCCTGATTGGTTTTGCAGGTCCGAGGGTGATTGAGCAGACCGTTCGCGAAAAGCTCCCAGAAGGGTTTCAGCGCAGCGAGTTTCTCTTAGATCATGGGGCCATCGACATGATTGTTGATCGCCGAGAAATGCGGACCACGATCGCCTCCTTGTTGGCCCACCTCATGGCCGATGCCGGGGCCGCTCATACCGATGATCAGCGCCTCATGCTGAGTCCGGCCGAAGACTCTCAAAACGCCCACTGATCCATGGGCTTTCAAACCCTGGCCGACTGGTTGGCCTGGCAGGAGACGCTCCACCCTCAGACCATTGATCTCGGTCTGAAGAGGGTGAGGGCGGTACTGGAGCGGATGCATCTTACTGATGCATCGAAGCTGACCATCAGTGTGGCCGGCACCAATGGCAAGGGATCGTGTGTGGCGATGCTCGATGCGATCTTAAGGGCCGGCGGTTATCGGGTGGGTATCTACACCTCACCCCATCTCCTCAAATACAACGAACGGATCCGTATCGATGGTGAGCCGGTCAGCGACGAGCGCATCATGGCAGCCTTTACCCGGATCGAGAAAGCTCGTGAGGGGGTATCGTTAAGTTTTTTCGAATTCGGAACCTTGGCGGCGCTGGACCTCTTTAGAGAGGAAAACCTCGATGTCAGAATCCTTGAAGTGGGTTTGGGTGGGCGGCTTGATGCCGTCAATATCGTTGATGCCGATGTGGCCCTGATGGCCAGCATCGATATCGATCATAGCGAGTGGCTCGGCCATACCCGCGAAGCGATTGGGCTTGAGAAAGCAGGTATCGCGAGAAAGGATCGTCCTGTGGTCCTTGGAGACCCCAATGTCCCTTCGGCCGTCCTTGATTATTTGAAGGCTCTTGGCGCCTTGGTTTATCGACAAGGCGTCGACTTCCATGGGCGGCCGGAACCCGATGGGTGGCGGTTTGAAGACCGGGATGGGGGGATTGAGGACCGGCTACCATGGCCTTCGATTCCGGGTGATCATCAGATCCTCAACGCGGCAGCCGTGCTGCAATGCCTGAGATTGATCAAAGACCCTTTTCCCATCTCTACCGAGGTCATCGCTCAGGGGCTACAGGCGGTCCTGCTCCCTGGGCGTTTTCAGCGCTTTGACGGGACCATCCCAGTGCTCCTCGATGTCGCTCATAACCCGGAAGCCGTGGCGACCCTTAAAAAGCATCTCCTCAAGTACTATCCAACGGTTAGGGTTCGTGCGGTCTTTGCTGTCATGCGGGATAAGGATATCCAGCAGATGGTGGGTATTATCGGGGGTCTGATTGAAGCCTGGTATCTCGCACCCCTGAGGATGCAGCGAGCGGCGACCCCTGAAGAAATTGCTGAAATCCTCCATAATGCCGGTGTGGAGAAGGTCATGACGGGATTCGATGATGTTCCTCTGGCCACTCAGGCGGCACAGAAGGCTTCATCACCCGGTGATATGGTGCTGGTGTTCGGGTCTTTTTTTCTGGTTTCTGACTACTTGGCGCTGGTCGCCGGACAGGGGGGAGAGGGTAATGGATGAAGATTTAAAACGACGACTCATCGGTGCGGCCATCGTATCGGTCCTTCTGATCATGATTGTTCCTTACTTCTTCGAAGATAAGGATGGCAAGAAAGACGGGGCCCTGCCGGAGGCCATGATGCCTCAGCCGCTGGCGCTGCCGGGTGCGATGGAGCGATCGGCAGACGTGGTTTTGGAGCCTGAAGCCGATGAACCAGCAGCAACCCAGGCGCCGAAACCGCCCAAGAAGAGAAAATACGAGATGGTGCCGTTGACGGATGAAACTCCCGCCAAGGCCCCAAAGGCGGAGCCGTCTTTGAAAAAGGACATACCAGCTGCTGTGGATGCGGAGGACGAATCAGAAGTCCCTTTGAAGCCGATGCCTCAGGAGCTCCCAACCGGCGTGTCGACCTCGCTGGAAGCCCCCAAGAAATCGAAACCGCCGGCAGCTAAAGCCGCGCAGCTTCCAAGTGACCATTCGGCGACGGTCAGCAAATCAAAGCCATCCACCCCAAAGGATCGTGAGAAGCCGGCGCCGAAAAAGCCCGAGCCTTCCGAGGGAAGCAAAACGGCCACACATTCCCCTGAAACGGTGACCAAGGCCCAGAAGAAGGTCGCTCCGGCCGCCCAAGACCCAGTCAAAAAACCTTTGGTGACCAGCCCGACCCCAGCAGCTGCCTCTCACCCCTCGGCCTATCTGGTTCAAGCGGGAACCTTCAGCGATGAAAATAATGCACGAACCCTTGCGGAGAAGATTAAAAAGCGAAATCTCCCGGTGAGGGTCCAGACGATTGAGACCTCCAATGGGAAGATTTACCGGGTGACGGTCGGCCCTGGTTTTGACCATCAAAAAGCGGAGCAGGTCCAAAAGCAACTCTCGGAGCAAGATGGCGTGAAGGGAATGATTCTCCAGACCCATTGAAGATCTTAAGGCATGGTCGAGGCATCAAAAACCAAGGAAAAAAGGTCCGATGATCCCGTTTAATTGGGTGGATGTGGTGATGGTCGCCGTGATGGGGATCTCGGGCCTCGTGGGGCTGTTCAGGGGTTTGGTGAAGGAAGTGGTGTCTTTGATGGCCTGGGGCCTTGCGATCTGGGCAGGGATTCGTTTCAGTCCAGCGTTGGCGGTGTCGCTTGAATCCATCATTCCCTCGCCGACCGCACGGGTTGCAGCAGCCTTTGGTCTTCTCTTTATCTTGACCTTGGTTCTCTCCGGGATGCTTGGTTTTTTACTGACTAGACTCCTTGAATCGACCGGGCTTTCAGGGATTGATCGGCTCGCAGGTCTCCTCTTTGGGATCGCACGCGGGGCTCTTTTGATCACCGTATTGGTCTTCCTCGCTCGGACGACCCCACTCCCTAAGGAGCCGCTTTGGCAGTCATCACAGCTGATCCCCTTGTTCCAGAGTATGGCGCTGTGGCTTGAATCCCATCTTCCTCCAGGATTCGTTCCTAAGCTTGAACAACGAACTTCTTCTCACTGAACCAACGAGCGACGATTGATATGTGTGGAATTGCAGGGATTGTCTCTTCAAGGGATGTGAATCAGGAACTCTATGAGGCCCTGACCGTTCTTCAGCACCGGGGCCAGGACGCCGCGGGTATTGTGACCTGTGAAGGTGACCGGTTTCATTTGAGGAAAGGCAGTGGTCTGGTTCGGGATGTCTTTCACACCCGACACATGGTGAATCTTAGAGGCAGCATGGGGATTGCCCATGTTCGTTACCCCACGGCGGGCTGTACCAGTACGGCAGAGGCACAACCCTTTTACGTCAATTCACCCTATGGCATCACGCTGGCGCACAATGGCAATCTGACCAATGCGGAAGTCCTCAAGAAGGAGCTCTTCCTGCAAGATCAGCGGCATCTCAATACGGATTCGGATTCTGAAGTCCTGTTGAATGTTTTTGCCCATGAACTGCATGAGATTGGGAAGCTTCGCATCACGCCAAGTGATGTGTTCAGAGCCGTCTCTGCTGTCCACCAGCGCTGTCGGGGGGCCTATTCCGTGGTGGCGATGATCACCGGTTTTGGCGTTCTCGCCTTCCGCGATCCCCACGGGATTAGGCCCTTAGTCTATGGCGAGAGGAAGACCGATCAGGGGACTGATTACATGTTCGCTTCTGAGAGTGTGGCGCTTGATGTCCTTGGATTTACCACGGTTCGTAACGTCGCTCCTGGGGAGGCTATTTTTATCGAGCGGAATGGGACCCTCCACCATCAGCAGTGCGCCAAGGACACCCGCTTGTCACCCTGTATTTTCGAGTACGTCTATTTTGCAAGGCCCGATTCGATTCTTGACAATATCTCGGTCTACAAGGCGCGGCGCCGGATGGGCGACAAACTGGCTGACAAGATTCAAAAGCTAAGACCCGATCATGACATTGATGTCGTCATCCCGATTCCCGATACCAGTCGGACCTCAGCCCTTCAGTTAGCCAACAAATTGGGTATCAAATTTCGGGAAGGTTTTATTAAGAACCGCTATATCGGCCGGACGTTCATCATGCCCGGGCAGCTCTTAAGGAAGAAATCGGTTCGCCAGAAGCTAAATGCCATCGGCATGGAATTTAAGGGGCGCAATGTGCTGTTGGTGGATGATTCGATTGTTCGGGGGACCACCTCCGAGCAGATCATCCAGATGGCTCGAGATGCGGGGGCTAACAAAGTCTATTTCGCCTCGGCGGCGCCACCGGTCCGTTACCCCAATGTTTACGGCATCGACATGCCGGCCGCCGAGGAATTGATTGCGCATGACCGCTCCGAGGCCGAAGTCGAGAAGGCCTTGGGCTGTGATTGGCTGATCTATCAAGATCTCAATGACCTGATTGCGGCGGTTCAGCGCGGCAATCCTGATATCAAGCAGTTTGATACGTCCTGTTTTGATGGGCGCTATGTCACCGGTGATGTGAATCAGGCCTATCTCGATCGCTTGAGTGACCACCGTAATGATCGGGCGAAGTTGAAGCGAGAAGGCTCTGATAGCACGATCGGGCTCCACAACGCGGGATAGGAACGATAGCCATGGACGACATTGATTGGAGCGATTATCACCCTGAAACGAGAGCGATTCGGGCTGGACAACACAGGACGCCGGAAGGGGAGCATGCCGAGCCGATTTTCCCGACCTCAAGCTATGTTTTTCATTCTGCCGAGGAAGCTGCGCTGAGGTTCTCTGGAAAAACTCCCGGCAATATCTATTCAAGATTCACTAACCCCACGGTCAGGACCTTCGAGGAGCGCCTCGCGGCGCTTGAAGGAGGCGAGCGTTGTCTCGCCATGGCTTCTGGGATGGCGGCCATAGCGAGCATGGCCTTTGGCCTTCTAAAAGCCGGCGATCATGTGGTCTGCTCGAGGAGCGTCTTTGGTAATACCGTCCTTCTTTTTCAGAACTTCCTTGGGAAGTTCGGTGTTGAGACGACCTTCGTCAAGTTGACCGAGCTCTCGGCCTGGGAGGCTGCGATGCGGCCCAATACGAGACTTTTAGTCCTTGAAACACCCTCGAATCCCCTGACCGAGATTGCGGATATTCGGCAGTTGGCGACCTTGGCCCATGACCATGGGGCGCTCCTCGCGGTTGATAATTGTTTTTGCACACCCGCCCTCCAGCGGCCCCTGGAGATGGGCGCCGACCTCATCATCCACTCAGCCACCAAATACCTCGATGGTCAAGGACGCTGTGTAGGCGGGGCCTTGGTGGGCAGTCACGAATTGCTGGAAAAGGGGATTTATCCCTTCCTAAGAACCGGGGGTCCTGCTATGAGCCCCTTTAATGCCTGGGTTTTTCTAAAAGGGCTTGAAACCTTGAACCTTAGGATGCGCGCTCACAGCGAAAACGCCCAAAAACTGGCAGAATGGCTTAAAGAGCAATCCTTTGTCCGCGAAGTCCATTATCCGGGGCTTGATAGCCACCCCCAGGTGGCCTTGGCAAGAAGCCAACAGTCCTCTGGCGGGGGGATCGTGAGTTTTGAAGTGGAGGGCGGACGGGAAGCTGCGTGGGCGATGATCGATCAGACCAAGATGCTCTCGATTACGGCCAATCTGGGTGACGTTAAAACCACGATCACGCACCCAGCAACGACCACCCACGGTCGTCTCACCGATCTAGAGCGACAGGCCGCAGGCATCACCGAAGGACTGATTCGGATTGCAGTAGGTCTCGAGCACATGGATGATATTAAAAATGATTTGTTGCGTGGGCTTTAGCCGCTAAGCCTTTCGCGAACAGGTTTTAACCAACAATAAGACGTTATGAAAGTCACGATTTTTGGATCCGGCTATGTAGGCCTGGTGACGGGGGCTTGTCTTGCCGAAGTCGGCAATGACGTGGTGTGTGTGGACATCGATCAGGCGAAGATCGATCGATTGAACGGGGGAGAAATCCCAATCCACGAACCGGGCCTTGATCTCATGATTGCCGGCAACCGGGAGGCCGGTCGCCTTCATTTCACCACCGATATCGATGAAGGCGTTCGCCATGGCCTTTTTCAATTTATTGCGGTGGGGACGCCCCCGGATGAAGATGGCTCGGCCGATCTTCAGTATGTGACGGCCGTGGCCCGGAGTATCGGTGAAAGAATGAACGATTACCGGATTGTCGTTAATAAATCGACGGTGCCCGTGGGGACTGCAGATCGCGTCCGATCAACGATCGAATCTGCGCTGTCGGAACGTCAGGCCAAGATGGAATTCGATGTCGTCTCTAATCCTGAGTTTCTAAAAGAAGGCGCGGCGATCGAAGATTTCATGAAACCCGATCGTATCGTGATTGGAACCGATAATCCAAGGACGACCGAACTGTTGAGGGCCCTTTACGCCCCCTTCAACCGTAATCATGATCGTCTGGTCTGCATGGACATCCGTTCAGCAGAACTCACCAAATACGCGGCCAATGCGATGCTGGCAACGAAAATTAGCTTTATGAATGAGTTGGCGAATCTGGCAGAACGTTTGGGGGCTGATATCGAGAAGGTGAGGGTCGGTATCGGCTCAGACCCAAGGATCGGCTATCACTTCATCTACCCCGGTTGTGGTTATGGGGGTTCCTGTTTCCCTAAGGACGTCAAGGCCTTAGAAAGAACCGCGCGCGATGTTCAGTATTCTGCGCAACTGTTGAAAGCCGTGGAGGATGTCAATCAGCGACAGAAACTCAGGCTCTTTGAGAAAGTCGTTGATTATTTCAACGGGGATCTTGAAGGAAAAACCTTTGCTATCTGGGGTTTGGCGTTCAAGCCGAATACCGATGACATGCGAGAGGCCTCCAGTCGGACCCTGATTGAGCAGCTCCTTGGAAAGGGTGCAAGGGTCAGGGCCTTTGATCCGGTGGCGATGGAGGAGGCTCGGCGGATTTTTGTCGATCAGCCTGAACTCCAGCTGGTCAAAGGCCCTGAAGAGGCGCTGCAAGGAGCGGATGCGTTAGTGATTGTGACCGAATGGAATGTCTTTAGGAGTCCCGATTTCGATCTCATCAAGGCGACGCTGACCCATCCTGCGATCTTTGATGGTCGTAATCTCTATGATCCGGTCTCCCTGAAGACGATGGGCTTTGAATATTTCGGAATTGGCCGCGGCGATTCCGTTCGGGTTCCCCTGAACGGATGACCGATCACAGAGCAAGAGGCTCAAGCGACCAGGAGGCTGAATGGGAGTCGATTCGAGCCCGCGGCAGGAACGCCTATATTTGGTCGCATGGCGTTTTGAGGTGGGGCGGGTTCATGTTGTTCTTTTCTCTTGGCGTTTTCCAGTACGCCCATTTCGGGCATCCTTTCAGCCTTGAAGGGAACTGGAAGCTTCGTTTTATAGCGGCGCTTTTGACCTGGACGTTTGTGGGCTATGCCTACGGACGTTCTTCGTGGGCGAAAAAGTCTCGTGATTCTAAAGCGGATCGCTAAAGGGTTTTTAGCGGCCTGTCACTGGTAGTGAAGACGAACCCTTGGGGCATCAAAAAGCGCATGGAGCTCTGAAATCAGAGGCTCCTCAGGGCGTATGCGCCAATCATCACCTAATTGCACCCGCGACATAGCCCCCTGGGTTCTGACATCAATGAACACCGGGCAGTGGCCGCCGAGATGGGGCTTAAGGGCTTCCTTTAAAGATTCAACGCGTTTGGGATCGACATCTCCTTCCGGCCACTGAATCAAAAGCCGCCGGGCAAACTGAGCCCTGGCCTCCCCGATGCTCATTAGGGTTTCAGCGCTTAATCGTAATTGGCCCTGGAAGTCATCCCAGCCGAGGTTGCCTTCAACCACCAAAAGGGCATCTTTGATGAGGTGTTCGCGGTTTCTTTGAAGGGCTTCTGAAAAAACCGCGACTTCCATTCGGCCGGTCCGGTCATCAAGGGTTAGAAAGGCCATCCTTTTACCGGTTTTGCTTTGCCTCGTTCGAAGTTCGACGATCAGGCCTGCCACGATGACCTTGGTTTCCTGGCGACGGCCAAAGGAAGCTTCCTGTGATCCTGATCGATCGTGCTTTTCAACAAGAGGCCCTAAACGATCAGTGATAAAGGCCGCGATATCGTTCTCAAATTGAGTAATCGGGTGCCCGGTCAAGTAAAGACCCAGCGTCACTTTTTCTTGCGCAAGCCGCTCCTCTTCTGACCACGGGGGGACTTCTCGGGGGGCGCTCTTTGAGGGCGCTATGGACGGTTCTTCATGGAGCCCAAAGAGATCGCCTTGACCTGTTTGAGTCATGACGCCATGCTGTTCAGCCGCCTTCAAGGCTTCACTGAGTTGAGTCATGTGATAGGCCCGATTGGGATCAATACTATCGAGGGCGCCGGCTCTAATGAGCGCTTCAAGCACCCGTCGATTAGCCTTCCGGGTATCGATCCTCCGACAAAGATCATGGAGATCTCTAAAAGGTCCCTGACGCTTTCTCTCCTCAAGAATCTCGCTGATGGCGTTTTCACCCACCCCTTTAATCGCCCCCAATCCGTACTGAATCGAACGATCTTCAAGCGATGAAAAGCGATACACCGAGCGGTTGATGTCGGGTGGATGAAGGTCGATCTTCATTTGGCGGCATTCCTCGATGAAGACCACGACCTTGTCGGTCTTATCCATATCTGAGGACAACACCGCGGCCATAAAATCGGATGGGAAGTGGGTCTTGAGCCAAGCCGTCTGATAAGAGACGAGGGCGTAGGCGGCGGAATGGGATTTATTGAAGCCGTAGCCTGCGAACTTTTCCATCAGGTCGAAGATATAGCCTGAGATCTTTTCTGCAATGCCAAGACCCGTGGCGCCTTCGATAAAGATCTCTCGCTGCTTCGCCATTTCTTCAGGCTTCTGTTTACCCATCGCCCGACGCAAAAGGTCCGCACCACCGAGGGTATAGCCAGCCATGTCTTGGGCGATCTTCATGACCTGCTCCTGATAGACGATGACCCCATTGGTCGGCCTCAGGATCGGTTCCAGAATGGGATGAGGAAACTCAGCCTTCTGCTTCCCGTGTTTGACGTTGATATAGTCATCGACCATGCCGGATTGGAGGGGACCGGGTCTAAAGAGCGCGACGAGAGCGATGACGTCCTCAAAAGAATCGGGCCTGAGACGTTTGATGAGGTCTTTCATCCCTCGAGATTCCAGCTGAAAGACAGCCGTGGTTTGACAGCTTCTTAGAAGTTCAAAGGTGGGTTCATCATCAAGCGGGATCAGACTGATATCAACGGGAGGCTCCCCCTTGATCGCTCGCTCTCGGTTAATGGTTTCAAGCGCCCAGTCAATAATCGTCAGGGTGCGAAGCCCCAAAAAGTCGAATTTCACGAGACCCACGGCCTCGACATCATCTTTGTCGAATTGGGTGACAAGATTAGCGCCGCCCGCTTCGCAATAAAGTGGGCTGAAATCGGTCAGATCGGAGGGGGCGATGACCACGCCGCCCGCATGTTTTCCAGCGTTTCGGACCAAGCCTTCGAGGGATTGAGCGAGGTCGATGAGTGCGTGCACCTCTTCATCCGCCTCATAGAGCTTTTTGAGATCCTCGCTTTCTTTGAGCGCCTTATCGAGGGTCATGCCGAGTTCAAAGGGGATGAGTTTTGCGATGCGGTCCACAAATCCATAAGGATGCCCAAGGACTCGCCCGACATCGCGCACCACGGCCTTAGCCGCCATGCTGCCATAGGTGATGATCTGGGAGACCCGATCGCGGCCATAGGTTCGCGCGACATAATCGATGACTTCGTCTCGACGCTCCATGCAGAAATCAACGTCGAAGTCGGGCATCGAGACCCGTTCTGGATTCAAGAATCGTTCAAACAGAAGCTCAAATTCAATGGGGTCCAGATCGGTGATTTTGAGGGCGTAGGCGACCAGTGATCCAGCTCCCGAGCCTCGGCCTGGACCGACTGGAATGCCTTGCTGCTTCGCCCACTGGATAAAGTCGGCCACAATGAGAAAGTAGCCAGGAAACCCCATCTGGTTGATGACGTCGATTTCAAGCTCAAGGCGGTCTTGATAAGCGGTCAGCCGCTCAAGAGGGCTTCCTGACCCGACCGGTGGGCGGATCTTCAGCCGCTCTTGAAGCCCCTCCCTTGAGACCTTTGCAAAATAATGGTGGGTCGTCATCCCCTCTGGAATCGGGAATTGCGGTAGAAAGTTTTCTCCAAGGGTCAGTTTAAGATTGCACCTTTTAGCGATCTCGACACTGTTTTCAAGGGCCTCAGGAAGGTCTTTAAAAAGCACTTCCATTTGTTCAGGGGTTTTAAGGTATTGTTGGTCGGTATAGTCCTTTGGGCGTCTTGGATCATCAAGCACCCGACCTTGATGGATACAGACTCTTGCCTCATGCGCCTCAAATTCATCCGGGGTCAAAAAGCGGACATCATGAGTGGCGACCAGAGGCACCCCAAAGGTCAATGACAGATGAAGGGCACCTGCAATATAGGCTTCTTCTTGGGGTCTCCCGGTGCGTTGGATGTCGAGATAAAAACGGTCACCTAAAAGCCCTTGCCAGTATTGCGTCAGCCGTTCGGCTTCCTGCAATTTGCCACTAAGAAGGGCCCTTCCAATCTGACCCTGACGAGCGCCAGAAAGGAGCAGTAGCCCTTCATTTTCCTGCTCCAGCCATTCGGTCATGATCTGGGGGATGCCCTGATGCTGATTTTCGCGGTAGGCTCTCGAGATGAGCCGGGTCAAGGTGGTATATCCCTGATGGTTTTGAACCAAGAGGGTTGCTGTTGTCGGTTGGCCATGATCAAGGGGATTCATGATCATGACATCAGCGCCTGCAATCGGTTTGATGCCTGAAGCTTGGGCCGCGCTATAGAACTTAACGAGCGCAAAAAGATTGACGTGATCGGTGACGGCGACGGCTGGTGCCCCCATGGCGGCGGTGGCCTTCGTCAGCGCTTTGACGTCAATGAGGCCATCGATCAGGGAATATTCCGTATGGAGCCGAAGATGCACAAAGCGTGGGGTAGCCATCGGTCTTCTCTCAACCCCCGATCGCCGTGAGACAGAGATCGAGGCCCTTATCCCAGGTGGGCAGTTGGATGCCGAACGCCGCGCTCAATTTCTGAGTTCCAAGGACCGCATGAGGGGGACGCCTGGCGGCCGTTGGATATTGTGCGGTGGTAATGGCGTTTAACGTGGCGCACGCCTCGGGTAAATATCCTCTTTCAATCCCAAGCTTACGGATGGCTTCTGCAAAACCGTACCAAGTGGTCTCACCGCCGGCGGTCAAATGATAGGTTCCTTGGCGATGGCCCAATTGAAGGCGTCCTTCATGGATGCATTTTGAGAGGGCGAGGGTGGTCGCTTCTGCGATGAGGCGGCACCAGGTCGGGGCGCCCCTCTGATCATCCACAATCGATAGAACCTCCCTTTCTTTCATCAGCCGCAGCATGGTCTGGAGAAAGTTTTGACCTCTCATGCCATAGACCCAGGCGGTCCTAAAAATAAGATGAGGAATCCCGGCCTCTCTTAAGGCGATTTCACCCTGAAGCTTACTGTGGCCATAGACACTCAGAGGTCCGGTGGGATCGTCTTCGAGATAGGCATGAGTCGATTGGCCATCAAACACATAGTCGGTTGAATAGTGGACGATGGGGATTTTGAGCCCCTGAGCCTCTTTTGCCAGCTGCGCGACGGCCTCGGCATTGATGCGATAGGCGAGATCCTGGTGAGATTCCGCGTTGTCGACGGCGGTATAAGCCGCGGCATTGACGATGAGGTCTGGTTTTAGGGCGCGAACGATGGCGCTGACGCCTTTGAGGTCTTGAAGGTCAAGGGGGATAGGGCTCTGGCGTCCAAGTGCAGTCACTGAGCCAAGACATGCGAGTGTCCTTTCCAGTTCGAAGGCGAGTTGCCCTTCCTGGCCAATGAGGAGAATCTCCATCGTCACCAGAGGCCGAGCGATGAGGGGGAAAAGGTTTTGAGGGGCTGTCCTTTGAGGTCCTTTGAGGACAGTTCAGGGTCCTTGATCGGCCAAGCGATAGCGAGGTCCGGATCATTCCACTGGATACAGTGTTCAGACTCTGGATGATAGAAATCGGTGCACTTGTAAGCGAATAAGGCCATGTCGCTGGTCACGCAAAAACCATGCGCAAATCCTTCTGGAACAAAGAGCTGGTGATGGTTTTCGCTGGAGAGGGTGGCGCCATACCATTGACCAAAGGTCGGAGAATCGCTGCGGACATCGACGGCCACATCAAAGACTTCCCCTTGAAGGACGTAAACCAGTTTCCCTTGAGGTCGCGGGTTTTGAAAATGAAGTCCCCTTAGAATCCCTTTCCGGGACCAAGAGAGGTTGTCTTGAACAAAATGACGATCAAGGCCTTCTTCGGTGTAGCGTCTAAGATTCCAGGTTTCCTGAAAGAACCCTCGGCTATCGCCAAAGACATCCGGTTTGATCAGGAGCAGTCCTGAAAGAGGGGTCGTCTCAATATTCAATGGGGCCGCCCCATGACCAGAAGCCTCAGAAGATAGGCGCCGTAATGACTCTTCTTGAGCGGTTCGGCTTGCGCCGCCAATTGTTCAGAGGAGATCCAGCCCTGACTCCAGGCAATTTCTTCAGGACAACTGATCTTAAGGCCTTGTCGCTCTTCAATGGTCTGAATGAAGTTTGAGGCCTGTAAGAGCGAATCATGGGTCCCGGTATCAAGCCAGGCAATGCCGCGGCCTAGCTTTTCGACTCGGAGCTGATCCATTTGAAGATAGAGCTTATTGATATCGGTGATTTCAAGTTCGCCACGGATGCCTGGTTTTAGGTCGCGTGCCATATCGATGACCTGGTTGTCATAAAAATAAAGGCCCGTGACCGCATAGTTGGATTTGGGTTCTTTGGGTTTTTCAACGAGCCCGATGACGCGGCCTTCGGCATCAAACTCTGCAACCCCGTAGCGCTCGGGATCATGGACCCAGTAGCCGAAGACCGTCGCGCCTTCGGTTCTTAAGGCGGCCTGTTTAAGGTTTTCCGGCAGGCCGTGGCCATAGAAAATATTGTCACCCAAGATCAGGCAGGAGGGGTCTCCACCGATAAAATCACTGCCGATAACAAACGCTTGAGCCAGGCCTTCGGGTTTCGGTTGTTGGGCATAGTGGAGTGACATCCCCCACTGGCTGCCATCACCCAATAGACGCTCAAACATCGGCGCTTCATGCGGTGTGGTGATGATCAGAACCTCCCGAATCCCAGCCAACATGAGGACCGAGAGGGGGTAATAGATCATCGGCTTGTCATAGATCGGCAGCAACTGTTTGCTGGTCACATGGGTCAAGGGATGCAGCCTTGTTCCAGATCCTCCCGCGAGGATGATGCCTTTGGTTTTTTGCATAAAGCGCTTCGATCGCCGATATAAGTTGAGGGGATAACAGGTTTTTTAGAGGGGTTCCCCATCGCTACCCAGCCTTTCGCCTCGGTAGCTGCCATCCATCACCCGTTGGCACCAGACTTGGTTTTCAAGGTACCAAGTGACGGTTTTCCGAAGACCTGTTTCAAAGGTCTCCTGAGGCCTAAAGCCCAGTTCCGTTTTGATTTTGCTGGCATCAATGGCATAGCGAAGATCATGGCCTGGGCGATCGCTGACATAAGTGATGAGGCTTCGGTGGGGTTTATGGGTGGCATTGGGGCGGAGTTCATCGAGGAGGTCACATAAGGTGTGAACCACTTCAAGATTGGTTTTTTCATTGTTGCCGCCGATGTTGTAAACCTCCCCAGGGATTCCGGCTTCAAGAACGCGCTCAATGGCCTTGCAATGGTCTTCCACATAGAGCCAATCCCGAACGTTAAGACCATGGCCATAAATCGGCAGGGGTTTTCCAGCGAGGGCATTATGAATGATCAGCGGGATCAGCTTTTCAGGGAATTGGAAGGGTCCGTAGTTGTTGGAGCAGTTCGTCGTTAAGACCGGTAAACCATAGGTATGGAAATAGGCCCTAACGAGATGGTCTGAACTGGCTTTAGACGCAGAGTAGGGCGAATTGGGCTGATAGGCGGTCGTCTCGGTAAATTGTCCAGTCGCCCCGAGGCTCCCATAGACCTCATCGGTGGACACATGAAGGAAACGAAATTCTTTTTGCTGGGCTTCATCAAGGCCGCGCCAGTACTTCCGGGCCGACTCCAGCAGATAAAAGGTGCCAAGGACGTTGGTCTGAATGAAGGCCTCAGGAGAATCGATGGAGCGATCGACGTGACTTTCGGCGGCAAAATTGATGATGGCGGAGGGCTGGTGGCGATTAAGAAGATAATCCACTAGGGCGCTATCACCGATCGATCCTAAGACAAATTCAAGCTTTGGATCATCTTCGACGGCATCGAGGGTATCGAGATTGCCCGCGTAGGTTAGGGCGTCGAGATTGATGACGTGGACGCCCCCTTGGGTGATCTGACGGATCACGAAGTTACCACCAATGAAGCCGGCTCCGCCGGTCACCAAAATGGTTTTATGGTTGTGGTTCAGCACCGAATGAATCTCCCAAGACCTCTCTTTTATCAGGGGCCATTCTACCCGACATTGTCGTCACTGCGCGGGGTCCTTAGTCCCTGGTTGGCGTTCTCTCCTCGGCTTAGGAGCGACGGCTCATCATGCCTTTGGATGGGTTATAGCCCCAAATGGCCATCCCTAAAAAAAACAGAAGACTGAAGAGGGTGATCAGCGCCGCTTCGAGGTTAAATTGTCCATAAAGGGCAAAGCGAATCAGTTCTACGGCGGCGGTAAAGGGGTTATAACCCGCGATCAGGGCGAGTGTTGGGTTCGATTCCTTGATCCGCCAGAGAGGATAAAGGGCGCTCGATAAGAAAAACATCGGGAAGATCACGAAATTCATCACCCCTGCGAAGTTTTCCAATTGCTTAATGAAGGACGACAGCAGCAGCCCAAGGGCGCCTAGCATGAGGCCTGAGAGGATGAGTGCTGGGAGGACGGTGAGGAAACCGATGGCGGGTATTTCGATGCCGTAGGCGGCGGCGATCAGGAGAAACACGATGGCCTGAATCACCGAAATGAGAACCCCGGCTAAAAGTTTACTGGTCAGAAGAAAGCTTCGTGGCAAGGGACTGACCAGCAAGGTTTTCATACTGCCCATTTCACGGTCATAGACCATCGATAGGGAACTTTGCATGCCGTTGAATAATTGCACCATCCCTAAAAGCCCCGGGGTAATGTAAACCTCATAAAGAATGTAGGTTTCATAGGGAGGGATGATGGCGACCCCAAGGGTGGATCTAAAGCCAGCAGCGAAAATAAAGAGCCACAGGAGCGGGCGGACCAAGGCCGAAATGAAACGCTCGCGCTGATGAACGAAACGGAGGCATTCACGGCTCATGATGCCGATCAAGGCTCTGAGTGCATGCATCATCATGTGCGCTCCTGACGTCCAGTGAGTTGAGCAAAAGCCGCCTCGATGGTTTCGTGGCCGGTTTCATCGAGGACGTCACTCACCGCTCCTGAGGCCTTCAGTTGGCCCTGGTGGAGAACGATCAGGTGATCCTCGGAGGCGATTTCATCGATGAGATGGGTGGCCCAGAGGACCGCCAATTGACGGTCTCGGCAAAGGGCGTGGAGATGATCGACCAGCGCTTTTCGGCTGGGAACATCAAGGCCTACGGTTGGTTCATCGAGGAGCAGCAGCCTTGGGCGGTGGAGCAAGGCTCTGGCGATCTCCACGCGTCTTCGGTGGCCACCGTTGAGTTGTCTTGTCTTTTCATCCGCCCGTTCGAGCATCCCAAAACGGGTCAGCTCCTCTTCGATTCGATGCTCGGCCTCTCGGCGTTTAATGCCGTGCAGTGCGGCGTGATAGAGGAGGTTTTGGCGAACAGTGAGATCGAGATCCAGCGTTGATTGCTGGAACACCACACCCAGGGCCTTCAGCGCCTTGAGAGGTTTTAGACGGACATCGTGTCCATCGATGCAGATGGTCCCTGAGGGCGCATCGTAAAGATGAGTGATCAGCGAAAAGAGGGTCGATTTACCGGCGCCGTTAGGTCCTAGAAGGATGGCGCACTGACCTTCCTTGACAGAAAATGAAACCCGATCCAGCGCCTTTTTGGGGCCATAGGTATAGCTGATGTTGGCAATGCTGAGAATGGCGTTGTGACTCATGGTGCGATGGCGATGCCCCAGGGGTATTGGCCAACGGCAATCGACTTGGTGACCTTGCGTTTTTCAAGGTCAATGATCGAGATGTCGTTGCTGATCCCGTTGGTGGTGGATAGAAAATGCTGGTCGGGCGTAAAAGCCAGTTGCCAGACCCTTTGGCCGACCAGAAGATAGTCAAGGACTTGGTAGGTTTTGGCGTCAATCACGGCCACCCGGTTCGAGGGGCCTAAGGCCACATAGGCGCGCTGGCGCTTCCGATCGATCTGGATGCCGACCGGCTGGATTTTTTCCATGGTCACCCCGGGGATCTTAAAATGGATTTTGGTGATCATCTGGTGGGTGGTGGTATCCAGCACGGTGACGGTTCCCGCCATTTCGGAACTGACCCAAAGTTCCTGACGATCTTCAGTAAAGGCACAAGCCCGTGGCCGGGGGTCCACCAGCGTATTATCTAAGATCGACAGCGATTTCCGATCGATCCAGTGCACCATATTGGTGGTTTCACTGGTGCTCGCGATCAGGGCGCCATCGGAGCTGATGGCGATGCCCTCAGGTTCAATCCCGACCGCGATGGATTTGACCTTTTTGAAGGTTTTGAGATCGATCACGGTGATTTGGTTATCGTTCTCATTGGAAGCGAACAGCCATTCGCCGCGAGGATCAACCACAAAGGTCTCGGGGTCTTTACCGGAAGTAAGCCGGCCCTTGAGTTGATGGGTCTTGGTATCAAAGACCTTGATCACATCCTCATCCGATACCGCCACAAAGAGCGATTGCTGATCGGGGCTTAAAGCGATGCCGCGGGGTCTTTGCCCCACCTTGAAGGTGCCCTCGAGTTTTCCTTCAGGCAGTTGAACCATGGCGACGGCGTGGTCCTTTTCAAGGCTCACAAAGGCGGTTTCGGCCAGAGCCGCCCGCTGATCACTCGCGAGGAGTATCACCATGGAGAAGACACGAACGTTCATGGGCTCAGCACTTTAGAAGGACGGAACGCTCATTATCCCGATGATGGGGCCAAAGGCCAAACCTTTGGGATTGATTGTTGTTGATCACGAAACAAACCACGTAAAACCAGGGGTTTTGAGTGACAAAAAGCAGCGCGATCGCCATAATCACAGTCTTTGCCTTATCTTTTGAATCATGTGGTTTAAAAACCTCGTTTTGCTTCGTCTTCAAGAACCCTTCACGCTCGATGCAGCGGCCTTTGAAGAACGTCTTAAAGCGCGCGCCTTCAATTCCTGCGGCGTACTCGAATCCTTTAGTGATGGGTGGTGTTCGCCCATTCCCCTCGAGCATGCGCCTTTAGTGCATCAGGGGGGTACCGACTTTCTTTTCTGCCTCAAGCGGGAAGAGCGGATTCTTCCAAGCGGTGCGGTCAGTGAACAGGTCCAAGAGCGGATTGCTGAGGTGGAATCTCGAGAAGCCCGCTCCCTTCGGAAGAAGGAACGCGAGGCGGTTCGTGACGAGGTGCTTCAGGACATGATGCCCCGCGCTTTTACTCAGAGCAGAAGGACCTACGGCTATCTCGATACCCGTAATGGCTGGCTGGTGGTGGATGCCGCGAGTCCTAAGAAGGCGGAGGACTTTGTCGCGGTGCTTCGGCAGACGCTCGATGGTTTTCCGGTGCGTCCGATTGCTCCGGTTGAGCCGCCACCCGGCGTCATGACGCGCTGGGTCGCGGGGGGGCTCATGCCAGAGGAGGTCCTCCTTGAAAGCGAATGTGAGCTGAAATCGCCTGAAGAGGATGGCGGCATCGTCCGATGCCGTCGACAGGATCTTGATGCCCCTGAGATTCGTCATCACATCGAGGCGGGCAAAGAAGTCATCAAGCTGGCCTTTAGCTGGAATGATCGTTTCTCTTTGGTCCTCGATGAACACCTCACTATTCGGCGGCTCCGTTTCCTCGATACGCTCCAGGAGGCTCGGGCCGAGGTGGCCTCGGACGATGTGGCCGCCCAATTCGATGGAGATTTTGCCATCATGCGGCTCGAAATTGCCGCTTTCATTCCGGTTTTGTTGAATTGGTTCGGCGGAGAAAAAACACCGCAGGCCGCCTAAGATCAGGTTTTAGTTATGCGATTCATCCTTCATTCCCCCGCTTTATTCAGTTCCCTCCAGAGCTTGGTCATCGCCTCTGTCATGGTCTTCACCTATACGGCGCCGGCCGAGGCTGAGTCGTTTCATGCGCCAGCTCCTGGGGATGACTTGATTGGGGTCATCCGGCATACCCGAGCCCATCAGGAAGATACGCTGATCGATATTGCCCGCCGCTTTAGTGTCGGTCAGGAAGAGATGACCATGGCCAATCCGACGGTGGATCGTTGGTTGCCCAAGGAGGGCACGCAGGTTTTGATTCCACAGCAATACATTCTGCCCAATGCGCCAAGGGCAGGGATTGTGGTCAATATTCCGGAGATGAGGCTCTACTATTTCCCAATCAAGCCGGCCCCCATCCCGGCTCGAAAGCCGGTCGCCCCCCCAAAGCCAAAGCTTGACCCCAAGAAGCCCTCGGTGGCCGGGAAGCCAGGATCGCCTTCTGGCCTGAAGCCTGGGGCCAAGGTCGCTTCAAAAACACCCGCGCCGCCACCTAAACCCCAGGCACCTCCAGTGCCCAAAGAGCCTCAGTTTGAGTCGGCGTCATTAAACGAGGTCATCACTTATCCCGTCAGTATGGGACGGATGGATTGGCGGACCCCCATCGGCAAGACCTCCGTCGTCCATAAGCAGAAGGATCCCTCCTGGACCCCCCCGGCATCGATCAAGCGAGAGCATGCAGCAAAGGGGGATCCGTTGCCGGATGTGGTGCCGCCGGGTCCTGATAATCCCTTAGGGAAATTTGCCATGCGGCTGGGTGTTGCGGGTTATCTGATTCATGGAACCGATGCGGCCAAGGCCGATGGCATCGGGATGCGGGTAACCCATGGTTGCATGCGCATGTATAACGAGGATATTGCCAAGTTGTTTCCCTTGATTCCGGTCGGCTCCCCGGTCTACTTGGTGAATCAACCGATCAAGCTCGGCTACAAAGACGGCAAGCTTTATATGGAAGTCAGCCAGCCTCTCGATGAAGATGTCGGTATTTCACCCCATGATCCGGATGACAATATCTCGAAGGAACAGCTGCAGCGGGAGGACGACAAGCGCTCGCGATTCCTGTTGCGCTTGGCCCAAAGCGAGATTGAAAAAGAACGGGAAAAGACCGGCGCCGAGATCAGCATGGAGAAGGTTCACCGGGCGGTTGAAAAGCCAACGGGCATTCCTGTCGTGATTGGTGGGGTCGGGAGTGGCTGGGAGCAGAGTGCAGCTTCCGATGAAGGCCTCGCCCCTCCTCCGCATGCTGCCGAGGAAGATCCTAACCTAGCGCCCCGGGAGCGGCTTCCAGCCGCCTCTCATCGCAGCGCGCCACCAGGAGCAAGTTCAAGCCCTTACGAACCCGTCCCTTATGACCCTAACATGCCAGATGGCAGCCTCGATCAGGACCCTGTTTATTCGCCATCCAATCCTTACCAGCCTCAAAGTGATTCGACGACGGAGATCGATCCACCACCTTTGAGGGCGTCAAGGCCGTCACCGAGCCGCTCCTCAGGCTCAAGAGTCAAAACGGTTCCGCTGGAGACCAGCGAGCCTGATCCCGAGGAGGAGTAGGCGCTTCACTCGGGCGGGCGATAGCCTTCGGGCATTTCGCTGCCTCCCCCGAAGAGAAATTTCTCTCGTTCTTTGGCGAGATATTTCTTGTGTTCGGGTTCAAAGGGCGTCAAGCGGTGTTCATTAATCAACATCGTCTGGAGCTTCAGCCATTCGGCCCAGGCGTCTTTCGAGATGTGATCAACAATGCGCTGCCCCTCAGGGCCTGGAAACGGGGCTTTGGTCATGGCTTCAGCCTCTTTGTCGAGGCGAAGGCAATGAATCATGCGGGTCATGAGATCAGGTCCTCCTTGGATAATGGTTTTAAGGTCTTAGGATCCTTCAGCAGCTTTTCAATGGGTGCCGGAAGCGCTTGGAGATCGTCCGGCAAAACCCAACACCCTTGAAGGCCTGGCACCTCCTCATCCCCGATCCATGGGGCGATCACCGGGGTAAAGTCCAGATGATAGTGGCTGAAGGTGTGCCGCCGTATAGGCGCGATCCACGCATCTTCAATTTTGCCCTGATTGTGCCGCTCATACCAGTCCTCCAAGGCTTTGATCGATTCAAACTCAGGGAGGCTCATCAATCCTCCCCAGATCCCAGCATCCGGTCGCTGCACCAAATAAAGACCACGGTGTGGATGAACTAAGATCAACATCCAAAGGTTCCGGATGGGTTGCTGACGCTTTGGTTTGGGGGCCGGCAGGGTGTCTTGACGTCCCGATTGATGGGCAGAGCAATCCCCCATGATGGGACATAGGTCGCAGGCGGGCCGGCGATGGGTGCAGATCAGAGCACCCAGATCCATCATGGCTTGATTGTAATCGTCAAACCGGGCTATGGGAGTTCTCGCCTCACTCACCTCCCAGAGCGTCTTGAGGACGCCTGAATGCCCCGGCCATCCCTCGATGCCGGCATGACGAGCGAGAACGCGCTTGACGTTGCCATCGAGAATGGCGGCGCGTTGCCTGAACCCTAAACTCAAAATCGCTCCAGCCGTCGATCGACCAATCCCCGGCAGCGATTCAATGGTCCCCGGATCCGAAGGAAAGCGGCCCTCATAGTGCATAAGGATCTTTTCGGCGGTGGTCTTAAGATGCCTGGCTCTGGCGTAATAGCCAAGACCCGCCCAATGGGCCATGACGTCGTCCCGTGGCGCCTTGGCCAGGTGTTCAATGGTCGGAAAACGGGCCATGAATCGCTCATAGTAGGGGATGACCGTTTGCACCTGCGTTTGCTGCAACATGATTTCGGAGATCCACACGGTGTAGGGCTCCCGGCGGATTTGCCAGGGGAGGTGTTTCCGCCCATGGTGATCGAACCAGTGAAGGACGTCCGCTGCAAAGCGCGCTAGGGTCATAACGCTAGGTGGCCTTCGTCTTGGGATATGGTGCGGGTGAGAGGCCAAGGATCTAGGCGCCAAGCGAGGGGTCTCGATGCTAAAATCATTTTTTTACCTCTTTGATGACCATGTTGGATCCTTTCCTCCCGTGTGCCTGTTTTTCTGGTGAGACCTTTGGGACCTGCTGCGGGCCTTATCTCCTAGCGGCTTCCGTACCCCCCACCGCTGAGATCTTGATGCGGTCCCGCTTTGCGGCATTCCAGCTGCATCAATCGGACTATATTCTACAATCTTGGGATTTGACGACACGTCCTAAGCAGCTCGGGTTTGACAAGGATGAGCGGCGCTGGTCGAGCCTTGACATCGTCAACACCATCGGCGGCGGTGAAACCGATGAACGCGGCGTGGTCGAATTCAAGGCGCGTTACGAACTCGGCGAGGATACCTATCTTTTTCATGAGATCAGCCGCTTTCATCGATCCAGGGGTCAGTGGGTGTATCTCGATGCGACATTCCCTTTCCACGGCAAGATTGCCCATCTAGGGCAGCCGCTTAAGAATGCACCCTGTCCCTGTGGCAGTGACAAAAAATACAAGAAATGTTGTGGTCTCTAAACACCGTAAACCCCATGAATTGCAGCGCTCAAGCCCCTTGTGCGCCCCTTTAAGGAACCAGCATGTCGGATATTGATATCGCCCGAGCCGCTTCTCTTGAACCCATCACGACACTGGCCGGTGAGCGGTTGGGTATTCCCGCCAGCGCCATGGACCCCTATGGTCACTACAAGGCGAAACTGTCGCTGGATTATATCCACGCCTTGGAGGACCGGCCCGATGGCAAACTGATCCTGGTGACGGCGATCAGCCCGACTCCGGCGGGGGAAGGGAAGACCACCACCACGGTCGGGCTGGGAGATGCCCTGAACCTGATCGGTAAAAAAACGGTCATCTGTCTGAGGGAGCCGTCCCTTGGACCCTGCTTTGGGATGAAGGGGGGTGCGGCCGGGGGGGGCTATGCTCAAGTGGTGCCGATGGAGGACATTAATCTCCACTTTACCGGTGATTTTCATGCCATCGGCGTCGCCCATAATCTTCTGGCTGCGCTGATTGATAACCACATCACGCAGGGTAACGCGCTTCAAATTGATCCTCGTCAGATCCAATGGAAGCGGGTGGTTGACATGAATGACCGGGCGCTTCGAAAGATCGTCATCGGACTCGGCGGCACCCCGAATGGTTATCTTAGGGAAGATGGTTTTGATATTGTGGTCGCCTCTGAAGTTATGGCCATTCTTTGTCTCGCCAAGGGCCTTAAGGATCTTAAAGAGCGTCTTGGGCGCATTATCATTGGCTATCAGGTCGATGGTAAGACCCCCATCTATGCCCGTGACCTCAACGCACATGGGGCTATGGCGGCCCTTCTCAAAGATGCGATCAAGCCAAATTTGGTGCAGACCCTTGAAAAAAATCTAGCCCTCATTCATGGCGGTCCCTTTGCGAATATTGCACATGGTTGTAATACCGTCATGGCGACCCGGACGGCACTTAAACTCGCCGACTACGTCGTGACGGAGGCCGGTTTTGGCGCGGATCTTGGCGCTGAGAAGTTTATCGACATTAAAACGCGGATGGCGGGTCTTGAGCCGGCGGCTGTGGTGTTGGTAGCGACCATCCGTGCCCTCAAATACCATGGCGGTGTCGCGAAGGATCAACTCAATCAGGAAGATCTCAAAGCGCTTAAGGCGGGTTTTTCGAACCTTGAAAAGCATGTTTTCAATATCAAGGAGCACTACGGTCTGCCCTGTACTGTGGCGATTAATCACTTCACCTTCGATACAGCGGCTGAAATTGACTGGCTGTTTCAAGCCTGTGAAGCCCTTGGCGTCAAGGTCGTCGTCGCCAAGCATTGGGCTGAAGGAGGGCAGGGAGCCCTCGAACTCGCCAAAGTGGTCGCGAGCCAAGTGGATGCCGCACCAGGACAGCACCGCTACGTTTATGATGAAAACCTCCCTTTGTGGGATAAGATCCATGCGATTGCGACCAAGATCTACGGGGCCAGCAGCATTACGGCGGAGGTTAAGGTCAAGAAGCAGCTGAATCTATGGTCTTCACAGTATCCTTTGTACCCTGTTTGTATGGCCAAGACCCAGATGTCCTTTTCAACGGATCCCCTGAAGCTCGGTGCTCCAAAGGATCATCAGGTTCACATTCGTGAAGTCCGTCTGGCCAATGGGGCAGGCTTTGTGGTGGCGATTGCGGGCGATATCATGACCATGCCCGGTTTACCCAAGATCCCGGCCGCCGAAGCCATTGACGTGGATGATGATGGGAATATCACCGGTCTTTTCTGAGCACGATAAAGGCGGGGTCCTTTGCCTTTGAAAATTCCTCAGCGGGTCATTTTGGGATAAAGTATAAGTCTTCGTCGTGCTGAAAAAAGGGTGGCAAGGAACCTCTGAAGGGCCCCAAGGGTCCTAAAACTGGAATCCTATGCCCTTAAAGTCAACAAGGGGTTGCGGTCATATTGAAGGGCCGCTGTACATTAAAAAAATGATTGATTGGAGATTAAGAATGAACACGATCCAAACGTTGGCGGTCGCATCGCTCGCAGGAATCAGCCTGATGGCTTCAACGGCCATGGCCACGGAAGAAAAGTATCCGGCCTGGAACTTCCAGCCTTCAGTGATTTTTTCAAATCCAGAGTTGATCGAGAAAACCTCAGGAGCCCTCGCAACGACCCCTTCCGCAGGGACGGTGGCTCAGGTTCCACAGCAAGCGGCGGCAGCGCCTCAGCACGAAGCCGATGCGAAGTATCCCGCGGCCTATTTCAATCCGACGCTGATCTATCCGGCCAACTAAGGCTTTCCCTCGGCGACCATGGGGACGAGAGCCCCATGGTCTTCTTAGCCGCCGGATTTTTTGACGGTAAAGCCTTTGGCTTTGAGTTCCATCATGAGCTTTTCGAGATGGTCCCCTTGAATTTCGATCATACCGTCCCTGACCGTGCCGCCGGTTCCACAGCGCTGTTTCAACTCTTTTCCGAGTTGTTCGAGGGCTTCATCCCCTAGAGGGATTCCCCCGATCACGGTCACTCCCTTGCCTTTTCTCCCCTTGGTTTCAAGACGAATTCGAACGATGCCATCGCTAGGAGGCCTTGGCTTATTTTTTGTGCAGCGGCAGGCCTTTATCGGTTGCTGACAGCCAGGACACAGACGGCCCTGTTCGGTGGAATAGACCAGACGGGTCGGCGGTAATTTATTCATGGGTGTGCGTAGGCCTTAATCCCTCGAAGCAGGGCCCTTGCGATTTTATCCTGTTGCTTTGGATCCATGAGAGTACTCTCCTCGTCGGGATTCGAGATAAACCCGGTCTCGATGAGCATCGAGGGAACATCCAGGGACTTCAGGACCTTAAAGCCCGCTTTTTGAACCGCCTCATGGTGAACCTTCAGATGCTGTCGAAGGACTTTCAGCATCCTCGTTGCGGCGACTTCACTGGCTTCAAGGCTCGCATTTTTTGAAAGGTCCACGAGAACCCCCGCAAGGACGGCATCTTCTGTTCGAAGATCAACCCCACCGACCTCTCCGGCATTCTCGCGATCAGCCAGGGTCCTTGCAGCTTCCGAACTGGCGCCATGTTGAGAAAGGGTATAAACGGATGAGCCGCGCGCCTCTGGGCCCTCATACGCATCGGCATGCAGGGAGATGAAAAGGTCGGCATGAACGCGCCGGGCCAATTTCGCCCGCTCTGAAAGGCTAACGTAAAGGTCATTTTGACGAACCATCACCGGGTGTATCCCGGCTTCATGGTGGAGATAGTCGTTAAGGCGCTTTGCAATCGCTAGGACCACCGTTTTTTCTTGGGTTCCCCGAGGCCCCAGGGCACCACTGTCTTTGCCGCCATGACCCGCATCAATGACCACCACGAAGGACGTCCCTCGATGACCATCGGGGGGCATCTTCGCTGGCGTCACGCCGAAGGCTTCTGAGACCCAAAGCAGCATCAAAAGCCATCTCCAATAAGCGCCCAGCCCTCTCTTCTGAGCCTTCGAGGAGGTCGTCATGGGTCGCCTCCTCGAAGGCGCTCCAACATCTTATCGCCGTTGAGGGTGCTGGCAGACAATTGAAGCCTTCGACCTTCGGGGCAGGGAGCGAGGGTGATCTCAAGGTCGGGACTTGGCAGAAATCCTTCGCCCCTTTGAGGCCACTCAATGAGACAGAGGGCTTCGGGACGGAGGTAGTCCCTAAATCCCATCCATTCGAGGTCCTCAGGGTCGGCCAAGCGATAAAGATCAAAGTGGTAAATCGATCGCTCAGGGGATTCGTAGGATTCGACCAAGGTAAAGGTCGGGCTTTTGACCGGGCCTTGGTAGCCGGTTGCCCGAAGGAGGCCTCGAACCAGGGTCGTTTTACCGGCCCCAAGAGGCCCAGACAGTGTCATCAAACCATAGCCAAGGCTCGCCCAAAGTAAGCGAGCGCCAAAGGCCATGGTTGCGGCTTCATCGGGAAGCATCAAGGTGAGTAATTGTTCATCAAGATGCTCGCGGCGATTCATGCATTCACCAAGCGTCTAAGGTGAGGCATCAGGTCGCTGGCTAAAAGGCCCCGTTCTCCTCGATGGGCAGCAAGATCGCCGGCACGTGCATGAAGGTGGACCCCAAGCCTTGCGGCTTCACCCAAGGCGATTCCCTGGGCGATCAGACCGGTGATCACCCCAGTGAGGACATCGCCCATACCGCCCGTGGCCATACCGGGATTTCCAAGTCGGCACAGCGACGTCCATCCCGTGTCTTCCTTGATTAAGGTGCCGGCCCCTTTGAGGACGATGGTGCCGCCGTAGCGGGCCTGAAGGGCGTTGATCGCATGAAAACGGTCTTGCTGAATCGCTTTTGAGGAGCATTGGAGCAGATGGCCCGCTTCACCGGGGTGCGGGGTGAGCACCCATGAATCTCGCCGATGAGGGGTCTCCGCTAAAAGATGGAGGGCATCGGCATCGATGATCAGGGGTAGATCACAGGCGAGAGCTTGCTGAAACAAACCTTGTGCCCAGGGCGATTGACCCAGTCCTGGGCCGATGGCGATGACTGTTGCTCTCTCGATCAATGCGCCAATCTCCTTCGGATCCTCAATGCCGTGGCTCATCAGTTCGGGGCGCATCACGGCCATGAGCCCTGCATGCTGCACCCTGGTGGCGATCGTGACGAGGCCTGCGCCAACGCGGGCCGACGCTTCAGCGGCGAGCCTTGCGGCGCCAAGCGTGCCCTGATCGCCGCCAATGATCAGGACATGACCATAATGACCTTTATGCGTGGCTTGGGCGCGGCGCGGGATGGATGTTTTAGTCGGCAGCAGTCGAGCGTTTAAAGGGATCTGGTGGCGGATCAGGGGATCGACCTTCAGATCTTCAAACAAGATTTCGCCGGTGAAGGATGGGGCGGCGCCAGTAAAGAGGCCCTGTTTAAGGCCGATGAAGGTGATCGTGAGATCCGCTTCGACGGCGATCCCGAGCACCTCCCCGGTGTCGGCAGCGATGCCTGAGGGGAGATCGAGGGCGACGACGAGACGCTCTCTAACCGTATGCTTTTCGCCGCGGGCGCGGTATCGATTAATGGCCTCGATGACCTCCCGATAGGGGCTTTCGATGGCCCGTTTGAGCCCGGTCCCAAAAAGACCATCAACTAGAATCTCGGTCGCTTCAAAGTCCTCTGGGATGAAGGCGAGTGTTTCACCGCCGGCTTCCTTAAACCGTTGATAGGCGATAAGCGCATCACCCTTCAGAGATTCTAGCGGCGCGACCGGGTAGACTCTGACATCAAAGCCCATCTGATGGGCCAGTCGGGCGACAATGAAGGCATCACCGCCATTATGGCCGGAACCGGTGACCGCAGACAGCGTTCGTGCATCAGGGCGTTTAGCCTGGATCGCTCTAAAGGCCTGAAGGCCGGCGCGTTCCATGAGCTCCATCCCGGTGATGCCGCCTTCATCGATGGCGAGTCGTTCAATGCTCGCAATGCCTTCGGCGGTGTAGAGTTCGGTTGGAAAGTCAGGAGTCATCGATGAGAATCGCACAGGGAATATCAAGGCTCAAAATGGGTTGATCATGCGTGTGGACGGCATTAAACAGCAAATCGTTACGATCGGACAAACCCTTGGGTTTAATGATGTCAGAGTCTCAAGTTCGGATCCTGGAGAAGCGGCCGATCGGCTCATGGCATGGCTTGAGGCCGGTTACCATGGCGAGATGGCCTTCATGGCTCGTTATCAGCATCTTCGGGCGGATCCTGCCCTCTTAGTGAAGAACACGATTCGGGTGATCAGTGTCCGTCTTGATTATCTTCCGGAGGACCTTGAAACGACCCAAGAGCGACTGTTGGATCCTGAGATCGGTTTTATCTCCCGTTATGCCCTGGGACGTGATTATCATAAACTCATCCGGCAACGACTGAAGGCCTTGGCCGATCAGGTGGAGGCTTTGATTGGCCCTTTTGGCTACCGCGTTTTTTCAGACAGTGCGCCGATTCTTGAAAAACCCCTGGCCGCCCAAGGGGGGCTCGGTTGGATGGGGAAGCACACCAATCTGATCCAGCGTCACGCGGGTTCTTATTTCTTTATTGGGGAAATCCTGACCGATCTTCCGCTACCCATCGATGAGCCGGTCCAAAATCATTGTGGGAGTTGCACGGCCTGTATCGATGTTTGCCCGACCAAGGCCATTATCGCGCCTTATGTCCTCGATGCGCGTCGCTGTATTTCCTACCTCACCATCGAGCATCCAGGCCCTATCCCGATCGTTTTCAGAAAGGCCTTGGGGCATAGGATCTATGGCTGTGATGACTGTCAGATCGTCTGTCCCTGGAATCGGTATGCGGCGCTCACGAAAGAGAAGGACTTTCTGCCGCGGCATGGTCTGGATGCCCGGAAGCTTGACGATCTCTTTGCCTTGACGGAGTCACAATTCCTAGCGCTGATGGAGGGTTCTGCGATCCGCCGGATCGGTTATGAGCGCTGGCTCCGGAATATTGCCGTGGCCTTGGGGAATGCGCCGACCTCACCCGAGGTCATCAACGCCCTCAAGAGCCGTTTCGATGATCCTTCGCCCCTGGTGAGGGAGCATGTCGCTTGGGCTCTGGATCAGCATCTGACCGGATAAAACACCGCCTTAAGCGTCTTCGATTTCCTTACAAAAGGTGGGGGGATTGTATTTTATTAGAAAGAACTTATATTGAGCCTTAAGGGATCGCCCTTTGACGGTCCAAAAAGGAGAACACCATGGACCAAAAACCACGACGAGGACGCCGCCGTTTCCTAGAACACAGTGCGTTGGGGCTATTAGGTTTGGCCAGTGCGCCATCCTGGTTGAGTGCCATGGACATGCCATCCTCGAAGGGTGGCGGCGGTAACCCGCCGAATCCCCACTTTAAGCCCGATGTCGAATGGGAGTTGATCGCCCGCGAAGAGGCGGTGTCGATTCTCGACGGGCCTAAGACCCGGGTATTGCGCTATACCGCGCGCTTGATCACGGGTCCTAAAGAGGTTTTAACGGCGCTCCCGGGGAGCTATCTGGGTCCTTTGATAAGGCTTCAGCAAGGGCAGAAGGTCAGGATTCAGTTCCGACATGAATTATCAGAGCCGACCATCACCCATTGGCATGGCCTTCATGTTCCGGCCGAGATGGACGGTCACCCGCAGCAGGCGATCTCAAAAGGGGAAACCCGCGTCTATGAGTTTGAGGTCCTCAATCGGGCTGGTTTTCATATTTATCATCCACACCCTCACGGCGCCACCGCCTCCCAGGTCTATATGGGCCTTGCGGGTGGCTTGATCATCCATGATCCAGAAGAAGCCCAGTTGGGCCTTCCTTCGGGGGATTACGAGATCCCTCTAGTCCTTCAGGATCGAAGCTTTGATCGCAATAACCAGCTGGTGTATGCCTCGAACATGCACGAGCGCATGTTGGGATTTGCAGGCGATCAAATCCTGGTCAATGGGCGTATTGGGGGGGCTATTGAGGTCGCGAGTAGGGCTTATCGCCTTCGGATCATGAATGGGTCAAACGCCAGGATCTACAAGCTTGGCTGGAGTGATGGGAGCAACGTCATCGTCATCGGGGTCGATGGCGGCTTGCTGGAGACTCCTGAGCGTTATCCTTACGTCATGCTAGCCCCTGGGGAGCGGCTTGATGTGTGGGCTGATTTCAATGGTCAGAGCCTTGGGACGGTGCTGACTCTTGGAAGCCTTCCCTTTAAAGGCGTCCTCCCCAGGATGGCGACGTCGATGGGCGGGGGGCGGATGGGCGCTTCGAAGCTTCCCATCGGGAGTGCGTATCCTATTGTGACCTTCAAAGTCACCCAGAAGAGGAGTGATAGCCCGACCCTGCCCACGCATCTCTCCCGATATCCCCATTACCGTCTGGATCAGGTGATGAACAAGGACCGACCGATTCCGATTGCGATCAAGGAGTCCCCCATGGCCATGCTCCTGAACGGCCAGCCCTATGGGCAGGGTGGCTTTCAGCGATTTGAACGGGTTCCGGTCAATTCCCTACAGCTTCTCGAGATCTTTCATGATCATGCTGCGGCGATGGAGCATGGAGAATCTAAGGAGGCCCTGAAAAAACCATCTGGCATGGGCGGAATGGGACACCAGATGATGGGTATGGGGGGCATGAACCATGAGGGGGGAGGTCGAGAGGGCGCTATGGGGATGATGGATGGCGGCATGATGATGTCAATGGCCCACCCGATTCATCTTCATGGCCAACAGTTTCAGGTGATCAGCCGAACGATTGGGATGGGCGAAGAGGAGAGCTATGGGACCGTTAAGGATGGACTTATGAGCTCGGGTTACAAAGACACCGTCCTGGTGATGCCTGGGGAAAGAGTCAGGCTGATCAAGCCATTCAATGACTTTAAAGGGGTCTTTATGTACCACTGCCATAATCTCGAGCATGAGGATATGGGGATGATGCGGGAGTTTGAGGTTTACTAGCCATTCTTCTCGGCCATTAGGCCACCCTCGTTCAATCGTTAGAAAACGAGGGCGAGTCGGCCTCTGCTGAATCCGTCGCTGGGGTGACTCAGTCGTTTTCTTTGCCTTGATTTTGCGATACGAGGTAAGCGTCGTAGGGGAGGGCAACGGTATCAAGGAGAACCGAAAAGGGTGTATCTGCAATCAAGAAGGGGACTACCACGGCCATGGTCCACTGGGGCCCTTTAAGATGTCCCTCGAACGCCTTGAGAAGGTCAGACCCATCTTGCTGAACCCCTGGATAGACTGTCCAATCTTCAGGCTGTGTTTCGGTCCGGCTCCTGATGCTGCTGCAACCGCTCATCGTCACCACGATCAGAGTGAGCATGGCACAATGAAAGCAATATTTTTTCAATCGATCAGCTCCTGTTCTCATTGTTATCGGTGCATTCGCGATGAGTTTAGCAAAATCATTTCAACCGGAGGTTCTTGGGTGTAACGCTATGCCAACTGGCGGTGGCCGTCAACTTTTTGAGCTGATTATAAAAGTATTTGCGTGCCTTTCATTGCAGCCGATTCTAGCAAGCCTCCTCGTTTTTGTGGCTTTGGCCTTTGGAGGCTGCGCCGGCGGGCTCCCATTTCAGGGCCCTGATGAAGACCAGCGCCGAGCCTGCGGTCTTCAATGCCTTAATAATGGGCAATCGTGCAGCCAGTTCTATGCCCGTTTCAATGAAGCCCAACGCCTTGATTATGAGCAGGCGAAGGAAAACTATTGGATTTGTCTTCGAAAGTACCCGGGGGCAGCCGTTGGCCAAGGTCCCTGCATTACGCCTTTAGCCAAAGAACACCAATTTGATCAATGTGGCCCTGATCTTGATGCTTGCCTTGAACAGTGTGGGACCGATCTTCAGGAGCTTGAAGATTTTCAGAGACTAGCGCCCACTAAAAAGCCGGCGTTGAATCAGAAGCCCATGGAACCACCGAGCTTTAATGTGGTCCGAGAGGCACCCCAAGATAACCAGGAGAAAGCCCCATGAAACCCCTTATTGTTCTCTTAGCCCTGATGCTTTCCTATTCACCGATGGCGTTTTCACAAGGAGTGAAGGTGGGTGAAAAGGCGCCTCTGTTTGAACTGAAGGACCAGAATGGTGCGACGTTTTCTTTAGAATCTCGCCGCGGGGTGGGCTGGACCGTCCTTTATTTTTATCCCAAGGCGGGAACCCCTGGATGCACAACGCAGGCGTGTGCCTTCCGTGATGCCTTGAAGGCGGTGAGGGATCTTCATGCGGAGGTGTATGGGGTCAGTACCGATACCGTATCGGCCCTAAAGACCTTCCATGATGAACATCACCTTAATTTCACCTTATTTTCTGATGCGGATGCCCGCGTCACGGATGCTTATGGAGTGAAGATGCCGGTCGTTAACATGGCCAAACGCTGGACCTTCATTATCGACCCCGATCTCAACATCCGAGATATTAATGATGATGTCGATCCTGCTTTGGATGCGAAAGTGGTCGCTCAGCGGCTTGAGAGGCTGCAGGCGGCTCATTAAGGGTTTTGGCAAAGATTCATGGGCCGGCGAGGCTTAAAGGCGTGGTGGGGCATATGTCTGGCCCTAGCCACCCTTGGCAATGGGGCTGTGGCGGATGGCGATTTCGGGCATAAAATACTCGGAACCGTGGGGCTTGATGCCGGATCGCAACAGCCAGAAGGGGTCTACGCGGGCGATCGCTACATTCAATTTGACGCGGATCGTTACATTCTTGGGAATGGCCAAACTGCCCCGGTCGGTGATCTCTCGGTGAGAGCCTTTGCCAATGTTTTTGGCTTATCTGCCACCACGCGATGGTCTGATGAGGGACCCTATTACAGTGCGAGCCTTGCAGCACCCATTGCGGGTCTTCATCTTAGGAGCACACAGCCGTTAAAGGACATGGACCAGGTCGGTCTTGGGGATCTCTATTTCGAACCACTGAAGCTTGGTTGGCGCTTACCGCGTCTTGATATCACCACGTCCTTCAGCCTTTACGCTCCGACCGGACAGTTGAACCGAAAGGGCTTAGCGCAACCTCAGTGGTCAGAGCAGGTCTCCTTAGGGGGAACCGTCTTCTTTGATGATGCCCGCTCGTTCAGACTTTCAGCGCTCACCAGCTACAACATCTATCAGCGCAAAGAACACATTGATATCACCCGAGGTGACAGCGTTCAGATTCAAGGGGGGCTTGGGGCCCGCGTCTTTTCCTTGTTTGATTTGGGTGTCACTGGATATGGCCTTTGGCAGGTCGCCAAAGATGAAGGAAGCGCCTTGCCGGCAGTCGCCTATGGTCAGCGGGAGCGCGCAGCGGGTCTTGGGCCCGAAATCGGGATCATGATTCCGGACCTTCGAAGTAAGGTCACCGCGCGCTATGAATGGGACCTGTGGTCGCGCTCAAGGCTTGAAGGGCAGGTCCTCGTCGTGAGTTGGTCGGTGTTGGCTTTAGCCCCTGGGGAGTCTCAACCTTGAACCATTTTATGCCTCCTTGGTGGTTACCGGGTCCTCATCTCCAGACGCTGTGGCAACCCCTCTTTAGAGATCGTCCGGTCCCTTCAACGCATCGGGAGCGGCTCATGACGCCCGATGGGGACTTCATCGATATCGATTGGTTTGAGCCTCGCCCCGATGGCCCCTTAGTCGTCTTATTGCATGGTTTGTCGGGTTCGTCGAAGTCCCCCTACATTCGGGGTATGCAGGTGGCGTTGGCCCTGAAAGGGTTCCGAACGGTTGCCCTCAACTTTAGAGGCTGCAGCGGGGAGCCTAATCACACGGCCTTGGGCTATCACTCCGGGGAGACGTCCGATTTTTCATTCCTACTCCATCAGTTGAGGCAGCGAGAGCCTCAAACCCCTTTCCTAGCGATTGGCTACTCGCTGGGTGGCAATGTCTTGCTGAAATGGCTTGGCGAGACCGGCAGTAACGCCGCTATCGAGGGGGCGGTGGCGGTTTCGGTCCCGCTTCGACTGGATCTTTGTGCCACCCGACTTGATCAGGGGTGGTCGAGGGTTTACCGCAATCGGCTCCTTGAGGAGTTGAAAGAGTATGTGGCCGTTAAGCTTTCACGGCTTGAGGTGCTGGGTCTTGAGGAGGAAGCACAGAAACTGAGGATGCTTGGGGATCTTCGGCCGATCAAGACCTTTTGGGACTATGATGCCCGCGTTGTTGGGGGGCTTTATGGTTTTGAGAGCGCCAAAGCCTACTATGATGCCTCGAGTAGTCGCCGCTACCTCGCGGGTATCAAACGGCCAACACGCATTGTGCACGCGCTTGATGATCCTTTTATGACCCCTGAGGTTTTGCCTTTGGACGATGAACTGTCGCCCTTGGTCGAGATGATCGTTAGCGGCTCGGGTGGCCATGTGGGCTTTGTCGATGGAGCGTTTCCCTGGTCCCAAGGGTATTGGTTGGAGCGCATGGTTCCCGATTATTTCAGCAAGGTCTTGAATGCTCTTAGGGGGGATCCCGCGGTTCCATCTTGACCTCGACCTGATCAAGAAGCTGATCGATCTCATTCGGTGTGATCATGGCCACGTCGGGGCGCTGGGCATTGGCGGAACCAGCGGCGGCGGCAAATCGTAGGCGTTCTTGAAACGACCAGCCCTTGAGGGTGCCGTGAGCGAGGCCTGCGACGTAACAGTCGCCACAGCCGACCGGATTGACTTCTCGAAGTGCTGGTGGGGTAACCCGCCAGTGACCCTCCGTTTTAGTGCGGACTTCAATCGGAAGAGGTCCATCGGTGATATGAAGTTCAGGCACTCCTTCCCAGTGGTTGATCTCCTTAAATTCGTCGCGATTGGGTTTAGCTAATTGCGGGAGCAAGGGGCCACGAAGGGCTGCCTCAAGGCCTTTGCCATGAGCATCAAGCCAGATGGGAACCCCGAGCGACACCCCCATGGCGATCATCTTAGGATAGGCAGTTGCCACCAAGGGGTCTGGGACCGAGCCACTGATGATCACTAGGCCCGCCCTTTGGATCAACACCCGGACCCTTTCGAGCAGCTGGGTGATCTCCTCCTCAAGGACCTCAAAACCATCCGGAAGGAACGTGGTGGGATGCGACTCTTCCGGGGCTGAGGCCATAAACCCCATTCGCATCGGAGCCTTCGTCGGGATAAAGGAATCCTCAATGCCATCGGCTTTGATGATCTCCCTGAGCCAGGCACCTGGATGTCCGCCTGCAAACCCGGTGAGATTCACTCGATGGCCGAGTCGGACCAGGAGCCTCGCCACGTTGACGCCTTTGCCTTCGGCATGAACCTTGAGTCCCTGAACGCGATGGATCGCTGCTGGCTTAAAGACGTCCTGATGGACCAAATTGAGGAGGGGGTTGGTATTGACGATCAGGATATCAGCAGCCATGGGCGTTCTCAGACAAACAAGTGGAGCATCACCGTTTCATATCAAGAACGGCTTTCAGAGCGGCTTCTGCATCAATGATGCCGGGTCCGCAGAGTCCCTTGAGGCTGCTCTCGCACCTTGAAGGGACTTCCGTCTCCTCGACGACTTGCGTCTCAGCATTCTGCACCAACTGGATGGTGGTCAGCGGAAATGGCCGCGCGGTTTCTTGGATGATGTCCTTGATTTTTTGAGGGGTTAATCGATGCTGCCGGTCGAGAGACAGCATCAGCGATACAATCCCAGAAACCACAGGGGTTGCAATGCTGGTGCCTTGATACCAGGCATAGCCCATGGCTTTGGGATCGGGGCGTTCAAGGCTTAGATTAACCGGTGCATAGATCCCAAATGAAAGGATTTCTTTAAAATCAATGACCGTTCCAGCCTCATTCATAATGCTCCAAAAGGTTTGGCCTCCGGGCGAGGCGATGGAGACAATCTTCCCGAAATTACTGTAATAGGCGAGATCACCGGTCGGGCCAACGGCAGACACGGCGATCACCCCCCGGCATCCTGCGGGGCTAGAGAACTTCATATCGATCGACCCATTGCCGCCAGCCACCACCACGGTGATCCCCCTTGATAGGGCATAGTCGATGGCTGCTTGGTCACTGTCAGAGCAAGGAACATCGGCACCCAGGCTCATACTGAGAACCTGTACTTTGTTGCGGTTAGGCTTCGTGCCGGGGACATCTTTGTGGCCTGCGGCCCAATAGATCCCATCATTGGTGTCGTCGGACCTGCCACCACAGGCACCCAAGACCCGGACCGGGACGACCTTAGCCTTGAAATTGATGCCGGCAACACCCTGATGGTTGTTGGTGGTTGCAGCGACTATCCCCGTCATATGGCTGCCATGCCAGCTACTGGGCCTCGTATCGGTGCTGATGCTGCCATTGCAAACCGCGGGTGTCCAATCGCCTTCATCCCCGGCATAGGCATCCCGGCCATCGCCGTCCCGGGCAATGGTCGGGTCGGAGATCAGGTCCCAGCCGCGCTCTTTCACTCTTGGCCGATTGGATCCCAAGGCCCGTTCGAGGTCTGGATGGCTAAAAAGGGCGCCGGTATCAATAACCGCAACGCCAATATTCGGTGTTCCTTGGGTGATATTCCAGGCGGCTTGCACATTGGCGCCACCGGCGGAGGTCAACGCATCGTAAAGGTGCAATTGACCATAAAAGTGAGGATCATTAGGAACGATTGATTGTTGCTTGGCCCATTGAACGGGGTCTGCGTAGAGGACCTCCGATAAGGATTCGAGGGTTTGTTCGATCACAGCCGCTTGAGATTGGGTGACCGCTTTATCGAGCGTCAGGACCCTTGCAACGGTCGTATTCCTTGAATAAGACAGGGGCTGGCCGATGGCCGCGGAAAGCTTTTCTAGAAGGCCATGATTCGGGGGAACCTCTAACCGATCGTCCTTTAATTTGACCAAAAACTCCAAAATGACCGGAGGCTCTTGGGTTATGGATTGGGCGGCGGGTTTTCTGATCGGTTCCGCTGCAAGTTCTGCCCAGAGGACACCCTCCAGAAGACTCAGTCGATGGGCGGCCGCTTCGGCCTGCTCGAGGGTCACCCAGCCGGTGATGGAAAGAATCTGGGCATGGGTTCGAGTCTGACCTAGCGAGGTCAGAGACACGCCGGCGATCAGTTCAAGCTGTTTTAGAAGGGCGGGATCGATGGCACGCGGCGAATCGGTATCGACATCCTTTTTCATCATCACCATAAGATCAGGCACCATCCCGGCAGTGGTTCGGGTGGCCACCCCCATGAGGATCAGGGTCGTCGCTAACATTCGGACGATCAACGTAGGTTTTGATACCAGCATCGGTGTTGTCTCTATCAGTCAATACATCTCCATTGACAGTACTGCATGAGCATACTCCCTGCAAGGGTCTTGAGGAGAAGCTGGGTGTTTAGCTGGATTTGGATTTATGCCAAAATGAGGAGCTAAGGTCCCTTCGCCATTTTTAGTGGCCTGGGGTCTAAACCCTCTGACCTCCCCGATCCATGATGCATGTGACCCTCGTCCACGTTTATGTTCTTCCACCATCGATCGCTGGCTTCATCGAAGCGACCCGAGAGAATCATGAAGCATCAATCGAAGAAGTCGGCAATGTGCGCTTCGATGTGCTGCAAGATCCCGAGGATCCTCAGCATTTCATGCTCTATGAAGTGTATCAATCGCCAGAGGATGCGGCCCATCACAAGACCACCGATCATTACCTTCGATGGCGGCTTCGGGTCGAAGGGATGATGGCCAAACCCCGGCAGGGCATCGCCATGGACTGGCTGTATCCGGCGTGATCAACGCCATCGAAGCCTTTGCCATCGGCCGGCTGCCCAAAATCTTTTTTGGAGCCGGTTCGATCCGCGATCTTCCCACCCATATTCAAGCCTTTGGATCCCATTGTCTCTTGGTCACTGGTGCCCAATCTTTCTTAGGGTCTAGCCCCTTTCTCGCCCTTGAAAGCGATCTTAAGGCTCTGGGTGTCGGCCTCAAGATATTGAAGATCGGGGGAGAACCTTCACCTTCCGATATTGATGAGGCGGTTCAGCTTCACCAGGGCCGTGGGATCGAGGTGGTTGTTGGGGTGGGTGGTGGCAGCGTGCTGGATGCCGCGAAGGCCATTGCGGGGCTTTTGAAGCCGGGCAATAGCGTCATCGACCATCTTGAAGGGGTCGGGCCTGAGCGACCCTATGGAGGCCCCGCAACGCCCTTGATTGCGGTTCCAACCACGGCAGGCACAGGATCTGAAGCCACGAAGAATGCGGTCATCACCCGTCTTGGACCCGATGGCTTTAAAAAGTCGTTTCGGGATGATCGTCTGGTAGCGGCAGTGGCCATCATTGATCCAGATCTCCTTGCTTCTTGCCCGAAGCCCTTGATTGCCGCCAATGGCATGGATGCGGTGACTCAGCTCCTCGAATCGTTTGTTTCCCTTAGGGCCAACCCGTTGACCGATGCCTTGGCGCGGAGCGGACTCCAGGCGGCCTTCAAGGGCTTATTGCCCTGGTATGAGGGCGGCGACTCCGCCGAGGAGGGCCGTTCATTAATGGCCTATGCGGCGCTCCTTTCAGGCATCTGTCTGGCTCAAGCTGGATTGGGGTCGGTGCACGGTCTTGCCCAGCCGCTGGGTTCCTTCTTTCCGATCCCGCATGGGGTCGTTTGCGGAACCTTGCTCGCGAGTGCGACAGAAGTCAATATTGAAGCCCTCCGGCAGCGGGCCCCCAATGCTTCCCAACTCCAAAAGTATGCCGATATTGGTCGGGATCTTCTGGGTCAGCCCGGGCTGTGTGCGGGGGCGGCGCAGGACGGTTTGGTGGCCGAGCTCAAGGCCTTGACCCACCGACTCGAACTTCCGAACCTCACACAGCTTGGGGTTCTTGAATCCGATATGGAGCGCATCGTCCTTCATTCTCGAGGATCCAGCATGAAAACCAACCCAGTCCTTTTAAGCGATGCGGAGATTGCCCAGATTCTAAGGAGTCGGCTTTGATGACCCGCCACGCCGCTTGGCAACGCCTCGCATGGGGGCTCCCGGTGCTCTCTGGGGTCCTCATTGGGACCAGCTATATTCCCTTTCCGCCCTGGGCCTCTTTGTTTGCCTTCGTCCCATTATGGTTCTTCTGGCGCCATCAGCCCTCGCTCTTGACGGTTTTTCTCGGCGGGGTCGTGACCTCGGTGGTGTTCACCCTGATCGGGTTCAATTGGGTGACCTATGTGCTCCATGAGTTCGCCCATCTTGACTGGTGGGTGGCGGGGATTGGGATGCTCTTATTTTCCCTCTTGGCACACCTTTTTGTGCCCCTTGCGGGGATGTTCTGGTGGCTGCTTCAGGATCGCTATCGGTTCAAGCCTCAGGTCTCGTTGTTGTTGATGGCGGTTTTAACGATCCTCCTCGAAGCGACGATGCCGATGCTGTTTGATTGGAATTTTGGTTATGCGTGGTATGGCGCGGGTCTCCCTATTTATCACTGGGCTGAGGTTTTAGGTTTTCAGGGTTTGAGTGCTTTCACCATCCTCACCAATGTCCTTGCGACGCGGCTTCTCACCATGCCCCCTTCGAGGCGGACGGGATGGGCCGTGGTGGGGTTCGCGCTGGGGTTCTTGGTATTGAATCTGAGTGGCCTCTGGCTTTTAGGACGTCTGCCAGAACCGGATGCCCATGTCAGGGTGCTCATGGCGCAGGGTAACGTCGGGAATGCCGAAAAAATGGCGGCTGAATTGGGGCGCGGCTACCAAGACGGTATCCTGCAGGCGTTTATGGCGGCAACGGATCAGGCGCTAAAGACGAATACGCAACCGGTCGATTTTGCAATGTGGCCAGAAACTGCGTTTCCAGCGATTTTGGGTGAAGGTCTTCGGCCGGATCGGCACCGGATAGCGCTGACGGATTTCCTTCGTCAACGTCACCTCACGCTCCTCACCGGCGCCTATGGCGTAGACCTTCCCAGTGGTCGATTGACCAACTCGCTCTTTATCGTCAATCCCGAAGGGCAGGTGGTTGAGCCCCATTACAGTAAGACCATCCTTCTGGCGCTCGGGGAGTATATTCCTGGTGAGGACTGGTTTCCGATCATTCGCGAATGGCTCCCGCAGACCGGTTTGTTTGCTCGGGGTCAGGGCCCCACGACATTGCTTGAATGGCACGGATTCAAAATGGGACCGCAGATCTGTTATGAGAGCCTTTTCCCCTGGTTCAGCCGGGAGCTATCCAACAGAGGGGCCCAGTTTATTGTCAATGTCACCAACGATTCTTGGTATGGCGACTGGCAGGAGCCTTGGCAGCATATGGTGATGACCCTGGCGCGTGGCGTGGAATTCCGTCGTCCCGTCCTTCGAGTCACTAATACCGGCATTTCAACCGTGGGGCTTGCTTCAGGCGACCGGATTGGGGAGTCACCGGTTCATGAGATTTGGGCGGGGATTTTCGATGTGCCCTACCTTCAAAATCCGAAGGTGACCTTCTATCAAAAGGCCCCCTACCTGGTCCAAACGTTATTCTGGAGCGCACTGTTTGTCTTAATCCTTCATGGCGAACGCCGTCGGCGAGAGAGCGCTAAGACCTAAATTTGAAAGCCTTGCGCTTCCATCATTTTGGGTGCACGCTCGCACGCTAGGCCCTAGGGGGGCAGATTTAAACCACAATGACACATCAGGAAAAGATCATGACTATCAAACAATGGGCCGGGATGGCCTTGGCCACGTTTTTATCTCTCTCCGGCTGTCAAATGTTTGGCGACAACGCGCACTATGACGACAGAGGGCAAATTAATCGGGATGTCGAGACAGCACTCGCTCATCTTTATGCAACCACGCCTGAAGCCAGAGCACTGGCTAAAAATGCAAAGGGGATCTTGGTGTTCCCCCGTGTGGTAAAGGCGGGCTTTATCGGTGGCGGACAGTTTGGTGTTGGTGCCTTGAAAAAACGAGGGGGAACCGTCGGTTATTACCAGATCGCAGCGGGTTCTTATGGCCTTCAGGCGGGGGCGCAGTCTTTTGACTATGTCATGTTTTTTATGAAAAGCAGCGCACTGGATTACCTCAGCTCCAGCGCAGGCTGGGAAGTCGGTGTTGGACCAAGCATTGTGGTGGTGGACGCTGGCGTTGCTCGAACGCTGACGACCACGACAGCAAAAGACGATGTCTACGCGTTCATTTCAAACCAGAGAGGCCTGATGGCGGGCTTGGGTATTCAAGGATCAAAGATTACCCAATTCATGCCTGATCATTAGGAGAGAGCATCATGGGGTGCCCAAGGAAACGATTCCCCTGATTGACCGAGCGAAGTAGCACGGTATTTCAAGGGGTTCAAGGCGTTGTGCGTGATCGTTTCCGAGGGGCCGGGTAGCGGCGTTCGAGATCATCGAGGAAACGGTTCACCTGACGAATGCTGCCTTTGAACATCTTGGGCGATTGTCCCTTCAGCCAGCGCTCCGCCCGCTGATTGGTGCCGGGCCAGATGATCAGGGTACCAAGGACCAAAAAGGGGGTTCCAATGATCCCAGGCAGAATAATCCCGAAGACACCTGCGGTAAACAAAAGCCAGCCGATGTCGTGGGGCAGTTTTTCAATCCGTTCGATAGTGACCGCATCGATGTTGAGCGCAACCAGATTCTTTTCAAGAGCCAGCATGTCTTCCTCGGACGACTGATCTTCCCTCGACGGGCTAGCGGGGAAGGCGGCGGTCGAACCGATGTCGAGGTTCCTCTTTAGCCGTTGGATGGGTTTCTTTACCGGTGGTTTGGTCATGAATGTGTTCGATGGAATGAAGGGTTCCTTAACCGGTCATGCGGGGTAAAAGTCGCCGCTTACCGCGACCTGACTCCTTGAGTTTCTTCTCGATCTGGCGATCCACGTTGAGAACCCCCATGTTGGCAATAATCCCTGATGTAATGCCGTTAAGGACGCCGCCGAAGGCGCCTGCGATACAAAGAAGATTGGGAATCGTAGCCATCCCGGCACTTTTCTTAATATCAGGGGCATAGGAGAGGGTGACGCTCAGCAGTTCATCGAGCGTTTCATAGCACCCCCCCATCAGGACCACATCAGCCGCTTGGGTTGCATCCGAGACGTCTTCGACGGCAATGGTCGCATGGGCGGCAACCAACAGGAGAGGATTCTGGCTAACCTGTCCTGCGAAAAGGGCCTTAACCCCTCGCTTTTGAAGTCCTTCAAAGAACCGACGTTTGCCTTCCTGATCAAGGTCCCCTCCGGCCATTTTGATGCCGAGGCGCTGGGCCAGTGCCTGGGTCTCTTTTTCAGGTTTGGAGGACATGAGGAAGATCTCATAGCCCTCAGTCATGAGGTGTGCCATCGTCTCCTTTTGGGCCAGTTCTTTTGAGGGACCAAAGTGGATTGTGGCCACGGGTTGGTCATCGATGACGACCTCAAGGATCCCCTTGTCGCTTTCTGGACTCTGCTTCAAGAGCAACTGATGATCCCCTTGACGGGTCAGGATTCCCTGATCATCGAGGCGAATCAGCTCTGCCTGACGAACAATCATGTCTTTTTCTTTGGCGGCTTTTGCGAGGGCCGCGCTGCGGGCATCACCCAAGTAGAGTCCAGCCCCGGCCACGTGGCGGAGCAGGTTATCGATATCGCTTATTCGAGACTCGATGTGTTGAACCTCTAGCCCCGCTTCAGCCAGTTTTGGATCATCTCCATCGATGACGATAAATTGACATTCTGATATGTTCATCAGAGCGCCTGGGCGTTGAACAACGGCACCGAGTCTCAGCGCACTGCGCATGTGATGGAGGGTCATCAAAGGAACCGCGAGGAAAGGACCACTGACCCAATCCTGATGCAAGATGGCACCGACGGTGATCAGGTCGCCGGCCACCCAGCCAACACCCGCCGTTGCGAGGGTCGGCAGGGCTGTTTTATCCCCCATCGACTCCACCTTTGCGTTCAGGGCTTTGTCCTTCGGGATGACGATGGCCGCCTGGGTAAGCCGCTGTGCAATCTCGGCTGCTCGAGTATTGAGGCCGACCGCCTTGATTTCTAGATCGGCCTCTCCGCCGATCACTCGGGAGCCTTGATAGAGGGTGGCCCCAGCAGATTTAAAAATGGGATCGGGAGTCCCTTTGATGAGGGTTTCGTCAACCAAAGCACACCCCGTCAGAATCACGCCGTCGGCGGGAGCGATTTCGCCCGCAGAAAGGCGGAGGGTGTCACCCGTTTGCAGTAAATGGGTGTCCACTCGGTGTTCCAGGGCCTCGCTATCGATGCGACGCGATTCCTTGATGAGGGGGAGCGTCTGATTGATCGTTGCCTGCGTTTCATCAGCGAGTCGCTGGCGCCAGCGGCGCTGCCAGTAGCGCAGAGAGAAATCGGTCAGCGCGAAGGCGAGAACCTGTCCAGTGACGATCGAGCAGGTCAGGAGCGCCGTATGGAAGAGAGGAACCCCGACCTTGCCTTGAGTTAATTGGTTAGCGGCATCCTTGATAATCCCGAAATTGGTCGCCACCAGAACGCCCGCGGCAAGCGGTGTGACCACCGGAAGCATGAATTCACCGACCGTACCCAGTCCCACCGTTGCCCCTGAGACCTTCATGGGGACTGCCTTGGGGTCCTTGAGTCCGGTGATAGCGAAGTGGCGGGTATACGCCCTCTCCATCACAGCGGTCAGTTTTTCAGGGGTAATGCGCCGGCTATTGTAGTGAATGTGAAGCAGGCCATGGGGGTCCAGTAAAACCGATTGGATGCCAGAAAGCGTCTTGACGCGGTCCTTGATGGATTCAAAAAGGGGCGGTTTTGGACTTTTGAGCGCCGCATCATCGAGGATCAGGTGGCCTGGTTTTGGGACGCTGATGGTGAGCATTTGAATCTGGGCGCCGGTTCGGACCCAATGCATGGTCGTTAATGTCCCAGGGTTTGGAACTTGATCTTCACTGAGGGCCTCTGACTCGGAGGCGATGGCTTGCATGACCCGATTCAGTAATCCCTTTTGATCGCTTTGATCCTGACTGAGCGCGATGCGCGCATGACCTTTCAAGGTATCGATGGCAACCGCTTCAACCCCCGGAACGGCGAGTGCGCGGCGAGCCAATGCGTAGCCTAAGTGAGTTCCCTGGCTCCTCAGAAAGTCAGGGTGCTCGATCATTAATTCACCAGGTAGAACATGAATAAGGGGTTTCATGAAGGTCATCAATAAGGTTAGTGAGCGCTGTAAGGCATAATCAGACCGTGCTTCACCATCTCATCAAGATCGGCGACCACCTGCTTATCTTCGGCATCGAGAACGTTATAAAGCTCCCGAAGGCGTTTACGGCGTTGCTTCAATTCATAGGCCAAAGCGGCCAGCAGAATCATCCCAAACGCCGAGGTAATAATGTCAGACACACTGTTCATGGTTGGAGGCTCCTTCTAAATGTCAGCAGGCAGATAGGGATCAGATGAGGTTTTCAGCGCCACCGCGAAGGACCTCGATGGCGCCTTCAAAACCGTCACGATGCAGCTGCTGGCGTATCTTGCTCTCGATCGATCGGCTCTTCCGATGGACCGCTAGAAAATTCAGGAAATGCTGTAAGACATCAAAGGCCTTCTCAGGATCTTTGATAATGCCAAGGTTGAGGTGGAAGCCGTGGTACTCCGTCGCACCTGTCGTTCGGCTGCTGTGGAGATCACGAGCCAACAGGATAGGGTCCTTACCGATGAGATGCGGGTGTTTTTTTAGGATCTGATTTGATTGCTCGGATGAAAGAATATAGAACGGATCGTTATCATGGAGATGCGTGATCATCCCAAGGTTTTGGCGAATGAGTTCGGGTACCGGGCCAATCCATCCACTATCGATCAGAAAGAATTGAAACCGCGGTAGTTCTTTGACGGAATAACTTATGGTCGGTGCTTCCATCTCGGCAGCGACAGGATTTGATGGATTCTTGCTCGCTGGTCTTGGTTTAATGGCATTAATCTCCAAAGGCTTTTTGGTCTTTGTCGATGATGGCGGGATGCTTTTTTGAGTCATATCAGTTCTGTCGCTTTTCAGGTGTGCCGGTCATCACTTGGAAGGTTTCGGTAACGCCTAGCCCGCCATTTTCTTGTTATTCGACGGCTGAGCCTTCGCCCGAGTTCCAATTTTTCGAGGCTCGCGGCGGCTGCTGGTGGCGTTTTCGATCGGTGCCGATGCCTCCGTAACGGTTTGGGTCTCCTCGGGATCTCCTTCAGACAGCGGCCTATCGTCTTGATGTGCGCTCAGTTCGAGATCAAGGAGATGGCGGCGCTGGGCCTCGAGCTTCGTTACCTCTCGCAGTGGCCACACCCCATTTGCGAGGGCGCCAATGGCGGCGACGTTATTGGTCAAGACGGAAGCGCCGACACCAAATCCGAGAGTAAAGACCCCGGCGACACAGGCAATGTTAGGGACGAGGATCATGCCCCAGCTGCGTTGAATATTCCTATCGAGGCTCCGAGCGATGTCGCGGAGATCACACAGCTTCCCAAGGCCTTGTTCCATGAACACAATATGGGCCGTATCCGTCGCGATGGTGGTTGCACCGCGAAGTGAAATGGACACGTTGGCTTTTTTGAGGGCAATGGAATCGTTAATCCCATCCCCCACGAAGCAGACCTTCTTGCCTTCCGCCTGCAGTTGTTCAACATAGGCGGCCTTGTCGGCTGGAAGGACCTGAGCAAAATAGCGATCCATACCGAGTTCTTCCGCCAGTTTTCGGGTTGGCGCTTCGTGATCGCCTGAAATAATGGCGAGATGTTGGATGCCGCGTTGTCGAAGTCCTTTGATGATGTCTTTGACCTCGGGCCTCAGGGCAGAACGAAGTTCAAGGGCCCCGCCAAACTGTTGATCAATCGCGACCATCACCATGGTGTCGCCATCTTGATGGACCGCATCCAGTTTTTTATCGATCTCAGGCGGAATGGCGATGCCTTCCATTTCAAGATAGCGACGACTGCCTACCCGGATGTTTTTGCCATCTACCCCGACGCTGATCCCGAAACCTACTTTATATTGCGTTTCATCAGTCGGCGGCAGCTCGAGGTTCAGTTCCTCGGCCTTGTGGAGAATGGCGAGCGCAATCGGGTGATGGAATTTCCTCTCAGCAGCGGCGGCATAACGGAGAATATCCTCCGGCTGATAGGCATTGGCCGTCACGATATCACCCACTTCTGGGCGCTCTCGGGTCAGGGTGCCGGTTTTATCAAACAGGACCGTATCGATCTCGTTCATCAGCTCCAACGCTCTGCCATCCTTGACCAGGATCCCTTTTTGAGCGCAAAGCGTGAGCGAAGACAGCATCGCAAGGGGAGCCGCCATTCGAATGCCTGTGCCAAGATCACTATTGAGGACCGCAACCCCAGCAAAGGGGCCCAGGGTCGAGAACGCTAAACCGCTGACCGCGAGGGTCGGGATGACGGCACGATCAGCGAGCCTTTCGCCCTTATGTTGCGAAGTCAGTTTGTAACCTGCCGTATCGTTCAGAATCTGACTGATTTTGGCCGAAGCGGTTTCACTGCCGGCTTGTTCGACCGACACAAAAATCTTGCCAGCGACCAAGATCGTGGAGGCATATACACGATCACCGATGCCCTTTTCAGCTGGGGTCGATTCGCCGGTCAGGGCGTGCTGGTCGATCATGGCCATCCCTTCGACCACATGACCATCGACCGGCACCATGTCGCCGGTGTGGACCGCTACGACATCGCCTTGAATGACCTTGTCGAGAGGCACTTCAATTTCAACCCCGTCTTTGACCAGCCAGACGGTGCGCGCCTGTTTACCAAAGGCGTTGAGGAGCATTTTCTTGGAATTGTCTTCCGTCTTTTTGACTAAAAGTCGGCCAAAGGAGAGGCACCAGGCCATCACCGCTCCTGGGAAGATCTGCAAGGTTCCAAGGCAGCCAAGGACCACCATGGAGTCGAGGACATCGACGCCCAGGCGTCGCTCCTTGACGATCACCTCATAGGCGCCTTGAATGCTGGGGATGGCGGTATAGGCGAAAAGCCCAGCGGCCACCGGCATAAGGGGGGGGAATACAAATTGGGCCGCAGCAGCGAGGGGCAGCGATGCACTGCAGATCGCAAGATCAAGATCGAGTTTGTCGAGGTATTCTTGTTGTTCGGCCTGAACCAAGGCGTCATCGATGATGTCGATGATGCTGGTGGCGTTCAGTCGACGAGGATCATAGTCGACTTGAATGG
>CAILMG010000086.1 GCA_903835265.1 uncultured Methylococcus sp. | reverse complement strand
TTGCGCCATCCCGTGTGGTTCAGTGAAAGGGGCAGTGATTCTATCAAATTTATGAGGACACCCCGAGCCCACCCGCTTACTTTTTTAAGAAAAATATCCCTTGTCCCCTCATGAACCGCATGGCATGGTCTGGGAGGATGTCAAGGCAGGCGGTATCATAGGGTCTTGTGTTGGTGCGACCCCCTATAGGGTCCCCCAGAATTCATCGATCAACCTCAAGACCCCACCCCATGAAATGGCTCAAAAATCTCTTTGGCCCCGCCATGAGTCCAGAAGAACAACGACAACTCGACGTCTACAAAGAGTTTCGAGCGCTCGGTCGACAGCTCAACCTTGAATTGATTCGGCAACTGCCCCCCCCAGCGCTTCCCGATGCCGGCAAGAAGCTCGGGCTCTCCAAGGCAGGAACCCTCATCATCAATCAAGAAGATGAAATTGCGATTGCCTATGACTACTGCCTTCAGCATTTCCGTCGACAGGGCAAAAATGTCATCGACCGGGCGATAGACGCCCAACCGGAGGCGGCCCCGGAAGATCACAGGGCCTATTGGGGCGCGCTCTTAAACGCCCGCTTTTCGATCTTTCTCATCGAGGCGATTTTGCCGCATCGAGGGGCAAGGCTCAGGGATCTGGTTCTGGATGAGGTGATCGAGGTCATGGACCTTGGGCTCGCATCGACCGGAATCGAAGGCGTCCTCATCATTGGACGAATTCTTTTCTTTCCCCATTTCAGCATGTCCTCTGGAACCTTTATTCCCGTGGGACCTGAGATCTTTGAGACCAAAATCAAAGAGGTCATCGATAAGTTCCAAAAAGACACGTCCCCCGCTGAGCGGGTGCTCTCATCGGCGCAGTCGGCCGCCTTCGAGGCGCAGGTGCTTCGGATTGCTCTTCATGAGGGCGGGGAGGACAACAGCTTCTTTACCGATATGGAAGCCTGAGCCTCCAAAGGAACCCTCCGTTAGAAGTTTTTCGACAGATCCATGCCGGAATAAAGACTGGCCACCTGATCCCCATAGCCATTGAAGGGCAGCGTGGGTCGCTTTAGAAAGTCACCAATGCGTCGCTCTTTAGCTTGGCTCCAACGAGGATGATCAACGGCCGGATTCACATTGGCATAGAACCCATATTCCGAGGGCCCCGCCTTCATCCAGGACGTCACCGGCATCGTTTCACTCAAGCGAATGCGGACGATCGACTTGGCACTCTTGAATCCGTATTTCCAGGGCATCACGATCCTAATGGGGGCGCCATTTTGATTGGGCAGCACATCCCCATAAAGGCCCACGGTGAGAAGGGTCAGAGGGTGCATCGCCTCATCAAGACGAAGACCCTCTCGATAGGGCCAATCCAAAACGGCTTTCTTCTGGCCCGGCATCTGCTCAGGATCCATCAGGCTAATGAATTCAACGAATTTAGCATTCCCCCTTGGATCGACTCGTTTCAGCAGTTCCTTGAGGGGAAAACCAATCCACGGAATCACCATGGACCACGCCTCCACGCA
>CAILMG010000085.1 GCA_903835265.1 uncultured Methylococcus sp. | reverse complement strand
GGTTGTATCACGGACTCGGTAGCGATCAAGGAACTACCGATCGGCATCCGCGCCTTACCCACCCACCCCCTCAAGGCACTTCAGAGAGGGACGGGGGATCGGGATGCCTTAATCACCTTTGCTGGGGTCAATTTCAGGTCTGGCCACTACCTCTACGCTGACGAGGATGGTCTTATCGTCGCTGACCACCGGCTGATCTGACCATGGGCCATCGTCTGACGCGAATCTATACACGGACTGGCGATGGCGGCACCACGGGCCTAGCCGATGGCTCCAGAATGGAGAAAGATGCCCCACGCATTGCCCTGATGGGTGACCTAGACGAACTCAACAGCCGAATTGGTCTTGTATTGACCGAGTCCGTCCCAGAGGACCTCGCCCGCTGCCTTGGAGAAATTCAGCAGCTGCTGTTTGATCTTGGTGGTGACCTCAGCATTCCAGGTCGCTCCACGATCAAGGCAAGCCACATCCTCTGGCTCGAGGCTTGGCTGGATCATTTCAACGAGCGCCTCCCCCCCCTCAAGGAGTTTATTCTTCCAGGCGGCACCCGGGTGGCAGCCTATGGCCATCTCGCGAGAACCTGCTGCCGTCAGGCTGAACGCGTCGCAGTCACCCTCAACCGTCTCGAACCTCTCCCAGATTATGGCCTTGAGTTCTTGAACCGATTATCAGATTTCCTCTTTGTAGCCTGCCGCATCCTCGGCGAGTCCGATGACGCACCGCCCCTTCACTGGGAGCCGGCGCGCGACCCCTCCTTACCGCCTCGTGATTGATTACTGAGGCTAGAAATGACAGAATTCCCAAGTAATTTACTCAGAGAAGACCACACCATGGATATCCTCCTTTCCAATCCCCGCGGATTTTGTGCCGGCGTTGATCGGGCTATCGACATTGTCGAACGGGCCATCGAAGTTTTCGGTGCACCCATCTACGTTCGCCATGAAGTCGTCCACAACCGGTATGTGGTCGATGGATTAAGAGCTCGCGGTGCCGTCTTTGTGGAGGAATTATCGGAGGTGCCTGAAAACTCCACGGTGATTTTCAGCGCCCACGGCGTCTCTAAGGCGATCCAAGAAGAAGCGCAGCAGCGGGGTCTTCAAGTGTTTGATGCCACCTGCCCGTTGGTAACCAAGGTTCATATCGAGGTTCACCACCACGCCAGCCAGGGCCGTGAGATTGTCTTCATCGGCCACGCCGGCCACCCTGAAGTCGAAGGCACCATGGGCCAATATGCTAATCCGGCCGGCGGTATCTACCTGGTCGAATCACCCGAGGACGTCGAAGCCTTGGAAGTCAAGGATCCTTCAAGCCTGGCCTGGGTCACCCAGACGACCCTCTCCATTGATGACACCCAGGCGGTGGTCAATGCGCTACGCAATAAATTTCCGCAAATCTGTGGGCCCAAAAAAGACGATATCTGCTATGCCACCCAGAACCGCCAGGACGCCGTCAAGAAACTCGCCGATCAGTGCGATGTGATCCTCGTCGTAGGGTCCCCCAACAGCTCCAACTCAAATCGCCTCCGGGAAATCGCCGAGAAACTCGGCTGTAGTTCTTACCTGATCGATGATGCTCGCCAAATGCAGCGCGAATGGGTGGACAACGCCCGCTGTGTGGGCGTCACGGCCGGTGCCTCCGCCCCTGAAATCCTCGTCTCTGAAGTGATCAACAAATTGAAAGATTGGGGAGCCAACACCGCCGTCGAATTTAAGGGCATCGAAGAGAAGGTCGTTTTCTCGCTACCAAAAGAGCTCCGAAAAGCCGGCTAAGCTTTTGATAAACGCATTCAAGGGAAGGCAGCCGCCTTCCCTTCAAGATCTTGGCGGCGTCATGAAGGGACGCGGGTTGAAATCGAAGTCCTTCCGGGCCTCCTCATTCTCAAAGCACATATCCACATTGACCCGTGTCGCCATTTCCGTATTGAGATGTTGATATTTGGGGATGAGGGATGCCAGGAGAATGATGACCTTCAGGAGCGGTAACGGGATCTCCACCATCAACGCCCGCTGCCCAAGACAAAGCCCAATCCTTTCCACCATCTCTCGGTAGGGAAGGGTCTCATTACCGGAGAGATTGTAGGCCTTGTCAAACGCCTCGGGATGATCAATAACCTTTGACGCGGCCATAGCCAAATCCTCCGCATGAACCGGCTGGCGCTTGCCGACCGCCCCGTTCACCAACGGGAAAAATCCAAATCGTTGTAGGAAGGCCGCAATGGTCGTCACATTCTTGTCGCGACCCAGATGATAAACGAGGGTTGGCCTGAAAATGGTCCAACGGATCCCATATTGACGGCTTAAGATCCCGATTTCTGATTCAGCATCCTCCAGTCCTTTGACGAGCTTTCTCTCAGATTCGAGCGCCGAATGAGCCTTGGTAAAAAGGCTTGTTGACCCAAATCCAATCACGCGCTTTGGCCCCTCAGCCCCCAAGCGACGCATCATCACAGGCAAGCCCGAAAGTGGCGCTAGATGAATCAACACGTCGGCACCGCGAATCACCTCAGGAAGATCCGAAGCAATATCAGCATGATGCCAAAAGATTCCCGCGCTTTTACCGTAATCGGGCGGTCTTCGACTCACCGCATGAACCTCATCATTCTGGTGGAGGAGGATGGGGAGAAGGTAATCTCCGATCAAACTGGTGGCTCCCGTCACCACGACGCGTCGAGGTTTGACATTGATCTTTTCAGGGTTCACCAGATGAATCTGCTCTACCATTTGAAGCGCCAGCTCACGGGGTGCCCGTCGCTTGAAAAGCCCTACATTGGCTAATCCATTGACTATCGCTCGATAAAGGAAGCGGCCAAAAATTCCGGGCATGATGATCGGATAAAGTCTCAGACTTTTGAAATCTCGAAAGAACTTGAAGAAAAAGCGCGCCATGCCAAGATGCTTGTGATATTCGACACTGATCGGCCTTGATGCGGTACAAACGCCGCCCACATGCACGATTTCAACCCGAGGTTCAAAGAGCACCTTCCAGCCCGCCTGTTTAAAGCGGAGGCACCAATCGAGATCCTCAAAATGCATGAAATACCCTTCATCCATCAGACCGACCGTATCAAGGGCACTTCTCCGGACCAGCATAAAGGCCCCGGAGATGGCTTCGATTGTGATGGCCTGTTCTGGAACAGGAAGGCCTACATGCAGATAAGCGATGGCATCGCCTCTAGCAAACCGCGTATTGTCAAGCGCGAGGATCTGTACAAAAGTTCGCCAAGGTGTCGGGATATTTCGCCGGCAACCGGGCTGCTCACTGCCATCGGGATTGCGGATCATACAACCGGCCATACCGACCGCTGGGTCCTCGAAAAAAAGCCTCAGCATCTGTGCTAGCGTCGTGGGCGCGATAATGCAGTCCGGATTCAGGAAAAGCACGAAGCTCGAGCGGGTTTGCCTGAAGGCTAGATTATTGGCCTTCGCAAAACCAAGATTGGTCGGATTCTCGATGATGGTTAATCGAGGATCATTCCCTAACCGCATCCGGAGTTCGATCAGGCTCGCGTCTCTAGAGGCATTGTCTGAAACAAAGACCTCCACTGGAACGGTTGAATCAAGCACGGATTGGACACACTCCGAAAGGAGTGGCCCCCCGTTATAGTTGACGATAACGACAGATACAGATTGTTGCATAGGTGGCCGGTCCTTCCCGGCAGTACTGAGTGTTTAAGAAAAGGGTTTTTCCTTGAGGGCCGCTTCAAGTTTCATATGAATATCCTCGAAGCCTCCGTTACTCATAAAGAGGATATGATCACCTGGCAGCGCAAGGTCTCTAAGGACCAACACCATCTCATCAATCGATGTAAATACATCCGCATGGGGAAGATCCTCCTCGAGGCTCCAGTCAAGCCCTGGGGGCTGAAATACCATAGCGACATCAGCGGCAATAAGGGCATCACCCAACGTGCTCCGATGAATTCCCATCCGCATGGTATTTGAACGCGGTTCAAGGACCGCAATAATGCGGGCATCCCCGACCCGGGCGCGAAGCCCTTCAAGCGTCGTCGCAATAGCGGTTGGATGATGGGCAAAATCATCGTAAAGGGTGATCTTGGAAATGGTCGCCCGAACTTCCATCCGACGTTTCACGTTTTGAAATTTGGACAAGGCCTCAGCGCCCCGTTCTGGAAAAACACCGGCATGATGGGCTGCTGCAATAGCTGCTAGGCCATTATGGACATTGTGAAGGCCGGTGAGCCCCCAACTCACGCTTCCAGCAGGCTGACCATCATGAATCACTTCAAAACGACTGCCATCCTTTTCCAAGAGATGGTAAGACCAGGTCGCTACGGCGCCTGAACCTTCTATAGAGGTATGTTCCACCGGCGTCCAACACCCCATCTGCAGAACCTCATCCAGCGCGGGCTCAAAAGTCGGTGAAATGATCAGTCCGCGCTCTGGGACCGTCCGCATGAGATGATGAAATTGACGCTGAATAGCGGCAAGATCCGAAAAGATGTCCGCATGATCGAATTCGAGATTATTAAGGATCAAAGTTCGCGGCCGGTAATGAACGAACTTGGATCGCTTATCAAAAAAGGCCGTGTCGTATTCATCGGCTTCAACCACAAAAAACTGTCCGCCACCAAGACGCGCCGAGACCCCAAAGTTCAAGGGAACGCCCCCGATCAGAAATCCGGGGTGAAGGCCTGCATGTTCGAGGATGAAGGACAGCATGCTGGTGGTCGTGGTCTTGCCATGGGTTCCAGCAACAGCAAGGACCCAGCGGTGCAACAACACTTCGTCATAAAGCCACTCGGGGCCTGAGACATAGGGAATACCGAGATTGAGGACCGATTCAAGCTCAGGATTACCCCTCGAAATCGCGTTGCCCACCACGACCAGATCAGGCCTCGGATCGAGGTTAGAGGGCAGATAGCCGGCCATGAGCGTAATACCCTCCGCCTGAAGCTGAGTGCTCATCGGCGGATAGACGTTCTGGTCAGACCCAGTCACCTGGTGCCCAAGTTCCCGAGCAAGGAGGGCAAGCCCTCCCATGAAGGTGCCACAGATTCCCATAATATGGACGTGCATCACTACCCCCTGTCTCAAATTCTTGTATTTTTGTCCGACCACCCTCACATTATGAAGGACGCCGACCCCCTCCGGCGAATGATCCACTGCCGACCCTCGCTTGGGGGTAGACTATACGCCTCTAAGATTGGATGTTATCTCAACGCTTAACCGATGATGAACGCAAAAGACGCAATCAAGATTGATACGCATATCGATTACCTTGAATCGGAGTCTCAACCCGATGCGGGGCGCTATGTTTTTGCCTACACCATCACCATCAGCAATCAGAGTGAGGAAGCCGCACGTCTCCTCGCAAGACACTGGGTGATCACCGATGCCCATGGCAAGATTCAGGAAGTTCAGGGCGCTGGGGTTGTGGGTGAAACCCCCCATATTCCGCCTGGACATGCGTTTCGATACACCAGCGCCGCCATGATTGAGACCCCGGTTGGGACCATGGAAGGTGCGTATCAGATGCGCTCAGAGTCAGGCGAGCTGTTCGACGCCAAAATCCCCGCCTTTACCCTGGCTGTTCCCAGAACCCTTCACTGAGACCCCCCTTGGCGCGTTATGCCATTGGTGACGTTCAGGGCTGTCACGATGAATTAGAGGCCCTCCTAGGAGCGATTCACTTTGATCCCGCCTTAGATCAGATCTGGTTGACCGGAGATCTGGTGAACCGGGGACCAAAATCGTTGGCCACCCTTAGGACGCTGAAAGCACTTGGACCTGCCGTCACCGCTGTTCTGGGTAATCATGATCTTCACCTGCTGGCAGTCGCCGAAGGCATCTCAAGAACCAAACACCGAGATACCTTTCGTGATGTCCTGGAGGCGCCGGATCGAGAGGAACTTCTGAGCTGGCTTCGCCACCTGCCCCTGATGGTCGCTCAAGAAGAATGGCATCTCGTCCACGCGGGTTTACCGCCCCAATGGACGACTGATAATGCGCTCAAGCTTTCGAAAGAAGTCGAAACGGTCCTTCAAGGCCCTACCTATCAGGATTTCCTCTGGCACATGTATGGCGATCAGCCGGATTTGTGGGAG
>CAILMG010000084.1 GCA_903835265.1 uncultured Methylococcus sp. | reverse complement strand
TCGAGGCTCAGGTTCAGCTCCTCTGGAAAACCGACGAAGTCAGAGCCCACAGCATGGGTGTCGCTGACGAGATTGATACCGGGCTCTTCTATTTCCCCCTCTCCCTCTTCAGTGCGACGACGAGGGTTTATCGCAACTTTGAACGATCCCTCCATGATGTCTATGGCGATGACGCGAAGAAAGTCGCTATACCAAGCTTTCTTCATTATGGATCCTGGATCGGCGGCGACCGGGATGGGAACCCCAATGTCACTCCGGAGACCACCGCCCTTGCCTTAAGGCTTCAGGCACAAACGATCCTCAGGGAGTATCTCCAGCGTCTCGAAGCCCTTCGGGGACAACTCTCACACTCCTATGGCTTTTGTGAATTATCAGAGGAATTCATCGAAAACCTTAAAAAAGACCGCGAGGATCTGGGGCCGCAAGTGACGGAGATTGAGAAGCCCTTTCTCCAGGAACCCTACCGCCACAAGCTCGTCCTGATGCGGTTTCGAACGGAAAAGACCCTTCGCGGGGTCACCCTTCGAATCGCCGGGGATCATCAACCACCAGACCCCGAGGCCTACCTCTCGAGCGTCGAGTTCCTTCAGGATCTTCGCCTGATTGACCGCTCCTTAAGGGGCCATGGCGATGCCGCCATCGCCCAACAGGAACTCCATGACCTCATTCGTCTGACGGAAACCTTTGGCTTCCACCTCATGCAGCTCGATGTTCGTCAAGAATCAAGTCATCACTCAAGAGCCGTTGCCGACATGTTGAAGGTCGCCCTCCATATCGACTATGACCCCCTGAGTGAAGCTGAACGACTGAACCTTCTCTCAGAAGCGCTCGCCGCACCCGGCGGCCTCATGTATGACCGCGCGCTCCTCCTCCCTGAAACCCGCGATACCCTCGAAATCTTCGAGACCATGGCGGTCATGCGCCGGGAGATCGGGGGTAATTGCTTTGGCAAATACGTCATCTCGATGACCCATCGCGCGAGCCATATCCTTGAAGTCCTCCTCCTTTCCGTCCAATGCGGACTCAGCGGCCGCATTGGCGGGCGCTGGTTCTGCCACGTCGGTGTCAGCCCGCTCTTTGAGACCATCGATGATCTCAACCGCATCGAGGAAGTCCTGGTGGATCTCTTTGACCAACCGGTCTATCTCGAACTGCTTAAAGCCTCTCATGAGCCGCAGGAAATCATGCTGGGGTACTCCGATTCTTGTAAAGATGGCGGCATCATGGCCTCTGCCTGGGGGCTCTATCAGGCGCAGCAGCGAGTAATATCGATTACTGAGCAGCGCGGTATTCGTTGCCGCCTCTTTCATGGCCGGGGCGGCACTGTCGGCCGAGGCGGTGGCCCAACCCATGAGGCGATCCTAGCGCAACCGCCGGATACGGTTCGTGGTCAAATCAAATTCACGGAACAGGGGGAAGTCCTTTTTTATCGCTACAACAACAAGGAAACCGCGATCTACGAATTAACCATGGGCATCACGGGCCTCATGAAGGCCAGCTTGAGTCTGATTCGCCCGGTCACGCATCCTCAACCCGAGCACCTTGAGATCATGCATGAACTGGCAGGTCTTGGAGAGGCCCATTATCGAACGCTCACGGAAAAGACCGACGGTTTTCTTGATTATTTCTACGAAGCAACCCCGGTCGGCGACATCGGGCAGCTCAATATCGGGTCACGTCCTTCACACCGAAAGAAACAAGACCGTTCCAAATATTCGGTTCGGGCCATTGCCTGGGTCTTTGCCTGGGCGCAGTCCCGTCAAACCTTCCCCGCATGGTTTGGCATCGGACAAAGCCTTCAATCCTGGTCTCATGGCGCATCCCATCGCGAACAAACCCTCAAGACCATGTATCAGGAGTGGCCTTTTTTCAGGAACCTCTTAAGCAATGCCCAGATGGCCCTTAGAAAATCGGATATGACCATCGCCTCGGAGTACGCCCATTTGTGTGTGGACCCCATTGCCGGCAAAACCATCTGGTCGATCATTCGGGAGGAACATGAAAGGAGCAAAGAGGCCATTTTGTCGATAGCCAATATCAACGAGCTGGTTGCTGAAAATCCCGCCCTCCTCGCCTCGCTGGCCCGCCGCGATGCTTATTTGGGTCCTCTCAACCATCTCCAGGTCGCTCTGATCAAAAAGGCCCGTGAATCATCGCCGGAAAATCCCTCAGCCAGCCCGTGGCTCAAGCCACTGCTTCGGAGCATCAATGCCATTGCCGCGGGAATGCGCAATACCGGATAATCTTCCTGAACAGTTTCAACGCTCATCAGGATCTAAAAAGGTATTTCGGTGACTTATTGGCTCCTTAGGCTCCGCGTTCAATTCGGGCGGGCCTTCCACCCGACCCATTCCATGCTGGGATGGGCCCTCTTAATTGGTCTTCTTGGGGGCTTATCCTCGGCGGGCTTTCGATGGCTGAATATGGGCCTTAAAGGGCTCATGACCGGTCAACCAACCAATGATTTGGTCTTAATCGCTGAATCCTTAAGCCCAGAAATGCGGCTCCTGATACCGACCATGGGCGGCGTGCTTGCCGGGATCGCCCTCACCGTGGGCCAACGCATCGCCAAGGGCCAAAAACCGAAGGACTATCTGGAATCGATCTCCCTCGGGGATGGCATCATCCCCCTTAAATCCACCCTTCCTCGACTTTTATCGTCCTTACTCTCGATCAGTTCAGGCGCCTCGATAGGCCGGGAGGGGGGCATGGTGCAACTCGCAGCCACCTTAGCGTCGGAGGCGGGACAATTTTTTAAAGTCTCCCGTCCTCGTCTCCGCCTTCTGGTTGCTTGCGGCGGGGCCGCTGGCCTTGCATCGGCCTACAATACCCCATTGGCAGGGGCCCTTTTCATCGCTGAAATTGTGCTGCAGACCCTTGCGATTGAAGCCTTGGGGCCCCTGATCATTTCGGCCGTGACCGCCACCTTGGTCGTCCGTCACTGGATCGGGATGAAGCCGATCTTTTCGGCCCCTGATTTCTCGGCACCAGTCAACGTCGAGGTGCTTCCGATTATCGGCCTTGGGATCCTTCTCGGTATCCTTGCCCCCCTCTTCTTACTGCTACTCGATGGGTCGAGAACACTATTCCAGCGCTTAAGGCTACCGCCCCCCTTGAGTATCGGGCTTGGCGGGCTTTGTGTTGGGTGGATCTCCATGAGCACCCCTGAAGTCTGGGGCAATGGTCATGCCGTCGTTGCAGCCCTTTTAAATGATCCTCTCACCCTATCGTGGGTGGCGAGCATCCTCCTCTTAAAGGTATTAGCCACCACCTTGGCGGTGGGGAGCGGCACCATTGGTGGGGTTTTCACCCCAAGTCTCCTCATTGGCGCCGCCACAGGCTGGCTTTATGCCATGGCCGCCCATTACCTCATGCCCAGCCTCACAAACGATCCGGTGATTTTCGCGGCCTTAGGCATGGGCGCCTTTCTCGCTGGGACGACCCATGCCCCAGTGATGGCCATTTTGATGGTTTTCGAAATGACCCTCGATGCCAACCTGCTTCTCCCTTTGATTTTGGTGGCCATGACCGCCAGAACCATCAGTGGCGCCTTGCACCCCAAATCGATCTACAGTCAAACAATGGGGCGCCATGATCAGCGGAAGAGTGCGCATCATCTCCTTCATATTGGCGATATCATGGCCGCTCCAAGCCACGTGATAGCCGCCAAAGCTAGCGTCAAGGCCGCCGGCCAAGCCTTCCTCAGAACAACCGCCGACCAGCTCTGGGTGATTGATGATCAGGGCGGCTATCAGGGTCATCTATCACTCGATCAACTCCGATCCGATTCAAAGACCGATGAGCCTTTCGAAAACACCCTCGTCGAAGAACGCCTAGCGCCCTCATTCGCTTCTTTGAGAGTCAATGCTTCTCTTGCGGATGCCTTAGTCATTTTCTTTGAATCGGGGGCTAGGATCCTTCCAGTGACGGGGCCTGATCAGCGCTTGCTGGGCGAAATCACCCGTATCGACCTCCTTTTAGCCCTCGAAGGCGAAGCATCCCCAAAGCCACCCGTCCCCAGTTAAACCCCCTCGATTTTCTAGCGGACATTTTTCAAGGCGCCTCAAGGTCCTGTTAAGATGGCTCCTCGTTGAGGGGGGACCGTGATCCTCCCCCTGAAGTTTCTATTATGATTGTGATTCACTCAGGATCAGAATCACCCTCTAATTGACTTGGAGAGTCTTATGTCTCATTGGTATGAAGATAATTCCCGCTCGATCGGCCATACCCCTCTGGTCCGCCTGAACCGGATTACCGATGGGGCTAAAGCCACCGTTCTGGCCAAAATTGAAGGTCGAAATCCTGCGTACTCGGTCAAATGCCGCATCGGCTCGGCGATGGTTTGGGATGCTGAAGAACGGGGTCTTTTAGGGCCAGGGAAAGAAATCGTTGAACCCACGAGCGGTAATACCGGGATTGCCCTGGCCTTTGTCGCTGCTGCCCGCGGTATTCCCTTAACCCTCACCATGCCTGAAACCATGAGCATCGAGCGGCGAAAGCTCCTAGTAGCCTATGGCGCCAAACTGATCCTGACCGAGGGCGCCAAAGGGATGCCGGGAGCGATTGCGAAGGCTGAAGAAATCGCAGCCTCAAACCCCGATCGCTATGTCCTCTTGCAGCAGTTCAAAAACCCCGCGAATCCAAAAATCCACGAAACCACGACCGGCCCTGAAATCTGGGAAGACACCCAAGGGGCTGTGGATATTTTTGTCGCAGGCGTTGGCACCGGCGGGACCATCACCGGGGTCACCCGCTACCTCAAAAAAACCCGGGGTAAGGCGATTATCTCGGTCGCCGTCGAACCTGTTGCAAGCCCTATTCTCACCCAAAAAAGAGCGGGTGAGGAATTAAAGCCAGCTCCCCACAAGATCCAAGGCATTGGTGCCGGCTTTGTTCCAGAAAACCTTGATCTTGATCTGGTCGATCTTATTGAAAAGGTCAGCAACGAAGAGGCCATTGAGACTGCTCGCCGCCTGGCCCGTGAAGAAGGCATTCTCTGCGGTATTTC
>CAILMG010000083.1 GCA_903835265.1 uncultured Methylococcus sp. | reverse complement strand
TGGTTGTCTCTCCGGTGAAGGCGATTTTGGCAATGCGGCGGGATGAAGCCAAAGGTTTTCCGGCTTCAAGGCCAAATCCATTCACGATGTTCAAGATCCCTGGGGGCAAAAGATCACCGATGATGTCCATGAGCACCATGATGCTCATCGGGGTCTGCTCAGCGGGCTTCAGGACAATGGTATTACCAGCCGCAAGGGCTGGGGCGATCTTCCATACGGCCATCAAAATGGGGAAATTCCAGGGGATGATTTGCCCCACAACACCCAGAGGCTCGTGGAAATGGTAGGCGACCGTGTCTGCATCAATTTCTGCGATCGAACCTTCCTGAGCGCGGATGCAACCCGCAAAATAACGAAAATGATCAATGGCCAGAGGGATATCTGCCGCCATGGTTTCCCGGATCGGTTTGCCGTTGTCCCAGGTTTCAACTGTTGCCAACCTTTCAAGATGGGCTTCCATGCGATCCGCGACTCTCATTAAGAGATTGGCCCGTTCAGTGACCGATGTTTTTCCCCATTGAGGGGCTGCGGCATGGGCTGCATCAAGCGCCAAGTCGATGTCTTCCGCCGTTGAGCGGGCAATCTGTCCGATCGATTTTCCGGTGATGGGTGTGACGTTCTCAAAATACTGTCCGAGGACGGGGGGCTGCCATTGGCCCCCGATGAAGTTGTCGTATCGCTCCTTGAAAGGAAGTGCAATCGTCATGGGATTCTCCTTGGGCTTTAAAGTGCCGATGTTGGCTCAAAGCTTTTGGAACCCAAGAACGAATTCCTAAACAAGGATGAGCCATTGTTTTTAATGATGACCTGAGATTCGAATGCAGATTCTAGACGTTTTTCAGGTTTTACCTCGAACGATAACCTTTCAGTCAGCAAAGCATCACAGAAACCGGTTAACCTCACTTGAAGTGAGACCCTTTGGGAGGGGCTCAGGGTTCCATCGATCCTTTAGCGGGGCCAAGACTGTGATTGACAGACGCAAGGAAGATCATTTGGAAGAGGTTATATGGGGCATCATGAAGAATCATGAAGCGTGCGAGTGGCTTGAATTAAGCCGCGCCGCGTTCCCTGGGATCTCTGATGGTGAAATTCTGGATGTGATTCAGCTCTATTTCTGTGAGGATATTGAGGAGCTTCTTGAAGATTAAAGCACCTCAGGAAGCTATTTGAAGGTAGCGCTGACCTTGGTGAGGTTCACTACCTTGATTTGGCAGGTGTTGTCACTGCCGGTGCAAGCGCCACCCCAACCTGAAAATGTCCGGCCTTCTTGGGGTGTCGCGGTTAAGGTGACCTCGGTGCCCGTCACAAAGGCGTGACTGCAACTGCTCATATTGTTCCCACATTGAAGGCCTTTGGGGGTACTTAAAATTGACCCATAACGGCTTTTAGTGACCTTCAATGGATACTTTGGCTTTGCCCGGAAGAGCGCCTTAATGGTCGTTGTGGGTTGATTCAGAACCACAGGGCATGAGGTGCCTTCGGGAGTTTGGCAGCCGGTCCAGCGAACGAAGTCATATCCATCCTGAGGGGTTGCTGTCAGTATAATCGCCGCATCCTTACCAAACTTCTTGAGGCAGTCGAAGGTTCCAAGGCCGCAGACGATCCCTTCTGGAGCACTCGTGATTTGGCCATGGGGTGGCCGAATAGTCTTGATCTGGTAGTCGCTCGATGAAACAAATCGGGCATTGAGTGAGAGGCTGCTATTCATGGTCACCGAACAGGTTCCAGAGCCTTGGCACGCTCCAGACCAACCAATAAAGTTTTGTCCTGCATCGACCGAGGCGCTTAAGCTGACGGGGGTTCCTTGGGTAAAAGAAGCGGTGCAACTTGAGCCACAGCTAATTCCGGCGGGATTACTGGTCACCAAACCGCTGCCTGAGCGGCTCACGGTGAGGGTATATTGATTGGGAACGTTATCTCCCTCAATGGCGGCAACGATTTGATTGCTGCCGTTACTTTGAAGCCAGACGGCTTGGGCCTGCGTGGCTGTTGGCATAGTGATATCTGGAATCGAGGCATTCTGAGTCGTATTGCTCAAGGTCTGACGGGTCGTCCAAACGCCCCCTTGGTAATAGCTTCCTTGAATCGTGGTCGTCGTCGAAGTCTGTAGATACCAGATCGCGGTTGCTGCGCCATTGGGATTCGCGGCAATTTTAGGATAGTAAGCATTTTGAGTGGCGGTGAGGTCAGTCAAACTGCCCCAGCTTCCCGAACTCAAAGGTCGGGCTCTGATCACCCAAATACCCTCTGCGTTTTGTTGCATCCAGATGGCTACAGCGCTGTTGGTTCCATTGGAGGCGATCTGAGGCGCGTTGGCATTCAGGGTGCTTGGACTCAAATAATGGATATCGCTCCAAGTGCCCCCGGTCAGTTGGCGGGAGGCAATTTGGTAGATTTGACCCGTGGCTTCAATCCAGATGGCGGTGGTTTGTAGCGCTTCATCGAGGGTGATTTTGGGGAGTTTCGCGTTGGCTGAGGGGCCGCTCAGCTGTGTGATGTTCCCAAAAAGGCCATTGCGAAACTGAACCGCCTGAATAGTATTAGTCAATCCGCCGTCATTGCTCATCCAGACCACCGAGTAGGTCCCATCCGCGGCCATGGCGACCTGAGGGTCATAAGCATTTAGGGTGGTTGAGCTGATAGTTTTAGCAGGGAGCCATACCCCGTTCTTAAAGGCACGGCTTTGGACGACCCAAGCGCTGCCGTTGTATTGGGTAAATACTGCGAGCGCATTGCCGCTCTGATCAAAAGCCACTTGTGGGTAATTGGCGCCCTGGGATGCATCACTGATCGTTAGGGGTGTTTTCCAGAGCCCCGTCGATTTATTGAAGTCGGCCGTCTTGATGATATTCGTTGTTCCCGCCTCAAGCCATACGGCTTTTGCATTGCCGTTACTATCCAGCGCTATTTGTGGGAGTGATCCATCCTTCCCGGTCGGGCTGATATCAGAAGGTGTCAGCTGCCAAGCGTTGTTATTGAAAAAGTTAGTCTGAACGATCCAGTTGGTTCCATTGGATCGAGACCAGATGGTCGCTGCAACACCTGAACCATTCCCTGAGATCCTCGGAATTCTGGCGTCGGAGCCGGTTAGGCTCAGATTTGAAGGGATGGTTGCCCACGACCAATTGGCGTAACAGGCGCCAGGCCCCAGCGCCAAGGCGAGGAGGATCAGAGAAAAGAAACGACCCACCCAAAACAGAACGGGCTGAATGTGATTATGCATCGGAGGCTCCCTGAACGATAGCCTGATCGAGGCTATTTGCGTCTCTTATCCTACCCCTTTAACGTGCTTTCTCGCCAGTTTGTGTCGGAGCCTTAAGACGCCTGGGGTCCCCTTGCAGGGTCGATTGCGACTTCCTGACGCGGCATTCAATGCATCGCCAATCACTGCCGGTTCGTTTTTCTGAAGGGGAGCAGTCTTTGTTTTCTTGGCAGCCAAGACAGAACTTGATCCGCCGGTTTCTAACACTTTCCCAAGTCCAACCTTTCTTGCTCACCTTTTGGGATCTCACTTTCTTTTAGTTGACACCGGAAAGCAGGGTGGCGTTTTCGCGCTTCTCGAGCCCTTCAATGATGAGGTCGACCATGCGCTCGGCATACTGCTTTTCCTCTTGAGTCAATGCCTTATAAAGGCTCCGATACAGTTTGCTGAAGGAGCGCACATCATCTTCCTTGTAAGGGGGATCGATTTGCGTAAACACGCTGGCGAGTTTGTCAAAATCCTGGGTATAGAGGTACTTGACTGGACGAATAATGCTCATTAACAGCCCTGTTAATTATGAAGTCGATGAGGGTGACTCAAGGTGCCTTCGGGTCCTCGAAGCCACCTCAAGGCGGGCCATTAAGCCGGATAAATGTTACGGCTTTACGGGGGGAGTCATGTCAGGAAAAAGACCGAAAAATGTCAGCGTCGATTCCGCGATGGGCAGGGCAAAAAAAGATCCATGGGCGATGGCTTTTGGGGGCTAAAAGTACCTTTGTTAGGATATCGAAGACGCCAAGGAGTCGCTTCCGTTT